>JBCCWI010000003.1:0-114689 GCA_039193795.1 Actinomycetota bacterium
CTCACCGGGCGTGCGCTCTCAGTGCCTCGGCGGGTCGAAGTCGGTCATGCCGATCAGCTCCCACGCCTCGTGCTGGCGGTACGCATCGACGTTGCGCACGAGCATGCGTTCGAACAGCTCCTCGCCCCGCTGCGTCGTCTCGCCCTTCGTGGCGGCGCCGTTGCACCAGTTCGCCAGCCAGAAGTTCAACGAGAAGCGGTAGCTGGTCATCAAGTCGTCGAAGCTCACGTAGCCCGCACCGGCCTCGCTCATCGCACGGTGGTAGCGCTGGAACAGGTCGGTCTCGTGTTCGCGGCGCAGCTCGGGATCGAGGTTGCAGGACATGAACGGGCACAGGTCGCCCATGCCGTCACCCCGGCCGACGACCTGCCAGTCGATCAGCAGCAGCTCGTCGCCGTCGAAGAACATGTTGTCGAGCCGGAAGTCGTTGTGGGTCAGGGTCACGCTGACCGAGCCATAGGCGATGAACAGGTCACGGACCGTCGGAATGAACGACTCGAGATGGGCGATCACGTCAGCGCCGAGGATCTCGCCGTAGGTGTCGACGACCACGGGCCACGACGCCTCGAACATGTCCTGCAGCCCCATGTTGAGCGGACTGTCGATCGGCGGCACCCAGTCGAGGTCGTCGACCTTGTTCCACCAGCGGCTGTGCACACCCGCCGCTGCAGCGACCGCAGCCCGAGCCTGCTCGAGCGTGCCGCCCCGATGATGATCGCCCGCGGTCAGGTGGCCGACGTCCTCCAGCACCAGGCAGTAAGCGCCTGATGCGGCGTCGCCCAGATTCAGCCATGCCTTCGGGGTCCGGACGCGGAGCTGCGGGATGATCTCGGCATAGGCACGGTGCTCGCGTCCGTACACGTCGAGCATGTCGCCGATCGGCTTGAGCCCGGAGTCGGTCGTGGGGATCTTGCCGATCGCCGTGGCCGGGCCGGTGCCGGCACCGTAGGTGAGGTGGAGGCGGGCGAGTTCGCCGAGAAATCCTTCGCCCACCGCGATCCGCTCGACCTCGATCGACGCGACATCGGCGTCGTCGAAGCCGTTCGCCCGGAGGCCCTCGGTCATCATCGCCGGCGTGATGTCGGCGAGCGCGGTCGGGATCGTGATGTCGGCCATCGGGCGATCGTAGGACAGGGCCCGCCCGCGGCGCCCGCCGACGCGACAGCGCCGCCGCTCGCCCACCGAGATCGGTGACGAAGCGACGGCGCTGCCCAGGGATCGGTGCCGGTCGCCCGGCGGCCGTCAGCCCTTGGCGACGATCAGCTGGAACTCGACGATGCCGTTGTCGTCGATCGAGACGACGATGGGGGCCGACGGCGGGGTGACGTCGAAGTCCTCGAAGACGATGTTCGCCGAGCCGGTCACGATGCCGAACCCGTCGTCGCGGACGAGGGCGCTGATGGTGAAGGTCGTCGGGTTGGTGACCCCGTTGACGGTGAGGTCGCCCACCGCGTCGACGGTGACCGTCTCGCCGTCGCGCAGCCCGTCGGGAAGTTCGACGGGCCCGGTGAGCACGAAGGTGGCGGTCGGGTTCTCGTTGGCACCGACCGCACCGCGGATGGCGTTCTCGCGGCGGGAGTCGTTCGACACGATCGTCGTCATGTCGACCGTGACCTCGGCGGCGGTCAGCTGACCGGCGTCGATCGTCAGCGACCCGCTCACGCCGCCGGAGCGACCGACGGCAACGACCTCACCGACCGTCAGTTCCTCATCGACCCGGAAGCCGGCGAAGCTGCCGCTCGCGGTTTCGAAGTCGAAGTCGCCGATCTCGTCGTCGATGATCCAGGTGCCGCTGACGTCGCCGTCGAAGTCCTCCTCCGAAACGACCGCGTCCTCAGTGTCGGCCTCGTCCGGCGTGTCGTCGGACTCCTCGGCCATCTCGTCGTCGGTCGCATCACCGGCGTCGTCGTCCTCGGCCGCCGCAGCGGCGAGGTCCTCATCGAGCTGCGCGTTCGCGGCGTCGACACTGACCTCCTCGGGGGCGTCGTTGCGGAAGAAGAGGAACCAGACCGCAGCGATGAGGACCACCACTGCGGCGGCTCCGCCACCGAGTACCAACTTCTTGTTCATGACGTGCTCCAGGGGATTCGTGAGCGGGTTACCGAAGGGTTGTACGGACGGAACCCGCCGAGCGGTTCGCACATTCTCGCGAATTTCTGATGAGGCTCCGATGAAGCGCAGACCGTCAAAGCGACGCTGCGACCTCGGCGCAGGCGGCGATGGTGGCCTCGATCTCGGCGTCGCCGTGGGCGAGAGACGGGAAGATCGCCTCGTACGCACCGGGGGCGAGGGCGATGCCGCGCTCGAGCATCCCGTGGAAGAACCGGGGGTAGATCCCGTTGTCGGCTGCCGCTTTGGCCGAATCGAAGTCGTGCGGGGCGGTGTCGGTGAAGAAGACGCCGAGCAGGGGCCCGACCCGGGGCAGGACCGCCGCCACACCGGCATCGTCGAACGCCGCCTGCATCCCCTCCTGGAGACGGGTCGCGACGGCGGCGAGTTGCTCGTAGGCCTCGGTCGTCAGATGCTCGAGCGCAGCGAGTCCGGCTGCGGTCGCGAGCGGGTTCCCCGAGAGTGTGCCGGCCTGGTACACGCCGCCGAGCGGCGCGACGTGTTCCATGATCTCGCGGCTGGCGCCGTAGGCACCCATCGGCAGCCCGCCGCCGATGACCTTGCCGAAGCACCACACGTCGGGCTGAACGCCGAACCACTCGGCCGCACCGCCTCGGCAGAGTCGGAACCCGGTGATCACCTCGTCGAAGAGCAACATCGCGCCGGCCGCGTCGCAGGCCTCCCGGAGGCCTTCGAGGAAACCGGGGGCGGGCGCGACGAGACCCATGTTGGCGGCGATCGGCTCGACACAGACGACGGCGATCGAGTCATCGATCTCGGGCACGACGTTGTAGGGCGCCACGATCGTGTCGGCGATCGCCCCTGCGGTGACGCCTTCGGATCCCTTCAGACCCTGCTGGGCGACGCCGGAGCCACCGGCGACGAGCAACGAGTCGGTGTGCCCGTGATAGTTGCCGGCGAACTTCAGGATCTTGTCGCGGCCCGTCGCGCCGCGGGCGAGCCGGATCGCCGACATCGCGGCCTCGGTGCCCGACGACACGAGGCGCATCATCTCGAGCCCGTCGACCCGACTCGTCATCTCCTCGGCGATTCGCACCTCGTTCTCGGTCGGCGCGCCGTAGCTGGTGCCGCGGGTGGCGGCGTCCTGGATCGCTGCGATGATCGCCGGATGAGCGTGGCCGAGAATCGACGGGCCATAGCTCTGGACATAGTCGATGTAGCGCCTGCCCTCGACGTCGTAGACGAAGGGGCCTTCGGCTCGGGCGACGAAGTAGGGGGTGCCCCCCACCGAGCCGAACGCCCGAACGGGCGAGTTGACGCCGCCCGGGATGACCGCCTGGCCGCGCTCGAAGAGGGACTCGTTGGTCGTGCTCACTGCCGTCTCCTTACTGCAGACCCTCGGCCAGGAGCCGCGAGAAGTAGGTGAGGATCATGTCGGCACCGGCCCGCTTGATCGCGCCGACGTGCTCGAACGCGACCTCGTCCAGCTCGAGCCAACCGTTCTGGGCGGCGGCGTGCACCATCGCGTACTCGCCGCTGACGTGGTACGCCGCGATCGGGATGTCGAGTTCCTGGCGGGCCCGGGCGATCAGGTCGAGGTACGGCATCGCCGGCTTGATCATGACCATGTCGGCGCCCTCGCCGATGTCCTCGCGGATCTCCTCCATCGCCTCTCGGGTGTTGGCGACGTCTTGCTGGTAGCCCTTGCGGTTCCCGCCTCCCTCGATCGTGACGTCGACCGCATCGCGGAAGGGGCCGTAGAGGGCGGTGGCGAACTTGGCCGCATAGGCGAGGATCGCGACATGGTCGAAGCCGTCGTCGTCGAGCGCCTCACGGATGGCGAAGACCTGACCGTCCATCATCCCGCTGGGGGCGCAGATGTCGGCGCCGGCCCGGGCCTGGGCGACCGCGATCTGCTCGTACAGCTCGAGGGTCGCATCGTTGTCGGGCTGGCCGTGGTCGTCGAGTACGCCGCAATGGCCGTGGCTCGTGTACTCGTCGACGCACAGGTCGGCGATCACGACGAGATCGTCGCCATGGTCGTCCTTGAGGTCCTGGATGGCGAGCTGGACGATGCCGTCGGGGTTCCAGGCCTCGGACCCCTCGGGGTCCTTGTGTTCGGGGAGACCGAAGAGCACCACGGCGGGCACACCGAGATCCTTGAGCTCCCGGACCTCCTGACGAAGGGTCTCGCGGGTGTGCTGCATCTGGCCCGGCAGCGACGAGATCGGGACGGGCGACTCCGCTCCCTCCTTGACGAACAGCGGGGCGATCAGATCGTCGGGGTGGAGACGGCTCTCCCGCACCATGCGCCGGAGCGCTTCGGTCCGGCGGAGTCGACGAAGACGGCGCTGCGGGAAGGTCACGCAGTGAGGCTACCGAGCGGCACGGCCGGTGACCGGACCGGGCGCCCCGGGTTACTCCGATGCCCCGATCGGGGTGAGGCGGTACCGTCGCCGACGTGAGCGATGACCGGTCGATCTGGCGGAACCGCGATGTCGCCCTCGTCGTCAGCGGCAACACCGTCAACGAGATCGGTGACTGGCTCCTCGAGCTCGCGCTGCCGCTCTACGTCTTCATCGAGACCGAGTCGGGTACCACCACGGCCGCGATCTATCTCCTTCGGCTGATGATCGGGGCGGCGTGCGGTCCGTTGGGTGGGCGCCTCGTCGACGCCTGGCCACTCCGGGCGACACTCGTCGGGACGAACATCCTCCAGATCGGTGCACTGCTGCCGTTGCTCGCGGTCACCGAGGACCGGATCTGGCCCGTCTTCGTCGTCGTCGTCGTGCAGGGTGTCGTCAGCAGTGTCAACGACCCGGCCGGCTTCGCGCTCTTGCCGCGGCTGGTCGACGGCGAGCGGCTGGTCGCGGCCAACAGCGCCATGTCGGGCGGACAGTCGTTCGCCCGTCTCATCGGCGCGGCGGCGGGTGGTGTCGCCGTCGAACTCGGCGGACTCGGATGGGTCGTCGTGGTCGATGCCGCGACGTTCGCCGTGGCCGCGGCGACCGCCGCCCTGCTCAGCGGTGCCGCCGACGAACGGCCCGAGGCCGCTCCGGGCGCCGCCGGCGATGCCTCGATCCGAGCCGGTCTCGCCGCGGTGCGAGAGACGCCCGCGCTCGGGGCCCTGCTCTGGATCCGCAGCCTCTCGTCGATCGTGTTCGGCGGCTTTCCGGTCACCTTCATCGTCTTCGTCACGGTCACGCTCGACGGCACCGGCACCGATGTCGGCCTGCTGCGCGCCAGCGTCGCCATCGCCGGGCTGCTCGGCGCGATGGTGATCGCTCGACTCGCGGACCGGATCCGACCCGAGGACCTCATGATCCTCGGGTTCGTGGTCTTCGCGGTCCTCGGGTACGGATGGGTGAACGCACCCCCGATCACGACGGCGCTGTGGGTGTACTACCTCGGCTACGGCCTGACCGGATTCCCGAACGTCGCGTCGGGGGTCGGTGCTCAGTCGACGGCCCAGCGCATCTGCCCACCCGAGGTGCTGGGCCGGGTCGGTGGTCTGATGAGCGCGGCGACGGCCCTCGCCTTCGGCATCGGTGCGATCGTCGCCGGCCTGCTGCTCGAGGTGACCTCACCGCAGGCGATCCTCAACGGCCACGTGACCCTGTTCGTGATCTGTGCGGCGATCGGCTGGACGTACGTGCGGCGACCGCTCCGAGCCCGAGACGGGCTCACGCACCCAGTCGACTGACCACCCCATCGGCGAACACCTGACACCCGAGGACGATGTCGGCCTCGTGGGAATCCTCGGCGAAATCGTGACTCACGCCGCCGATGCTGGGGATGAAGAGCATCCCGCAGGGCAGGTGGGGCGCGAACATGTTGGCGTCGTGACCGGCAGCGCTCGGCATCTCGACCCACCCGTCCGGGATGTGGATCGCCGCAGCCTCGCCGAGACAGCGGATGAGTTCAGGGTCCATCACGACCGGCTCCATGCCGTGGTCGGCCGCTTCGGCGGCGACCGCGCACGGCCCTTCGGCATCGAGTTCGGCCACCAACGACTCGAGGGTGTCATCGAATCGAGACATCACCGCCGCCGACGGATCCCGGTACTGCACCCGACACCACGCCGCGCCCGGCACGATGCTCTCGGCGCCGGGATGCACCCCCAGGTTGCCGATCGTCCAGACCGAAGTCGGGCCGGCCGCAGCCGTGAACCGCTCCCGGAAGCGGACACCGAATTCGAAGAGCGCGGCGGCCGCGTCCTTGCGCCGCGGCATCGGCGTCGACCCGGCGTGGTTCTGCTCGCCGGAGAAGCGGATGGTCCGGCCACGGATGCCGACGATGCCGGTGACGACACCGATCCGATTCCCCGAGTCCTCGAGGTGGGGACCCTGCTCGATGTGGGCCTCGAGGTAGGCGACATGGCGTCCGGGTTCGAGGCGGGCCGGCTCCACGCCGGACAGCCCGACCCGATCGAGCGCCTCGGTGATCGACTCGCCGTCGGCGTTGGTGCCGGCGAACTCATCGTCGGTGAGGTCGCCGACGAACGACCGGCTCCCGAGGCAGGTCCCGTAGGTGCCCTCCTCGTCGGCCCAGGCGGCGACGTCGACCGCCAGATGGGCGGTCGACGGATCGGCGAGCAAAGTGCGAGCGACCTCGATCGCGTACATCACGCCCATCGCCCCGTCGAGCCAACCCCCTTCGGGCTGGGTGTCGGAGTGCGAACCCAACACCACGGCGGGCCCGGGATTCGGCGACCGGCCGATGACGTTGCCGACACCGTCGATGCGAGCGTCGAGGCCGGCGTCGAGCATCTGGTCACGCAGCCAGCGGCGGGCGGCCATGTCGACATCGGAGAAGGTCGGCCGCACCACACCGGTCCCGGTCGCACCGAACGTGCGCAGCTCGTGGAGCGAGGCGAGCAGCCGAGCACCGTCGATCGCGACCATCAGCCCGGCTCCGGGAGACCGAAGTCGGCGAACGGGAAGTCGAGCAAGGAGTCGAGCACGAGATCGGCCTCGCGCGGGATGTCGTGTCGGGTGATCCGGTTCGGCACCACGACGACCGACATGCCGGCGGCCTTGGCCGCGATCGCCCCGTTGCGGGAGTCCTCGATCACCAAGACGTCGGCCGGGTCGCGTTCGAGCTGAGAGGCCGCCAGCAGGAAGAGATCGGGCGCCGGCTTGCCGCGGTCGACCTGATCGCGAGTGCTGAAGCTGGTGAAGCGGTCGAACAGGCCCAGCCGTTCGAGATGGCCGCCGACCCAGTCCATCGGCGAGCTGCTGGCGATGCCGAGCGGGCGCCCGGCAGCACGACTCGAGTCGATCACGCCGTGCACGCCGGGGAGCGGCGGCGCCGCGTGACTCTCCCGGTCCCGCTGCGTCTTGACCCGGTCCATGATCTCGGGATCGGGGTCACGGTCGAGCAGATCCCGCAGCCGTTCGGCGAGCGGCTGGTTGTCGGCGCGACCCACGATCTTCACCCACTCCTCGATGGGGAGGGTCAGCCCGTGATCCTCGTGGGCGACACGAGCGGCCTCGTAGACCGGCCATTCGGTGTCGGCGATCGTGCCGTCGAAGTCGAAGATCACCGCGGAAGGGCTCATGCCTCAGTCTCGCGTCGTCGGGTCGCCGTCGCGGATCATTCCCGACCGCCCGACACGTGGCGGACGAGCGCATCGACGACGCCCGGAATCGTGTGGGCGCGGGCTTCGACCGTGACCGACACACCGAGATCGGTGGCCACCGCCGTCGTCGCCGGCCCGATCGAGACGACCAGCGGCGGCAGACCCTCGGCACCCAGTTCGCGAACGAGCGCATCGACCGTCGAGCCGGAGGTGAAGACCACGGCATCGGCATCGGCGGCCGCCGCTCGCTCGGCCGCGTCGATGCCACTCGCCACGGTGCGATAGGCGGCGGCTTCGTCGACCTCCCAGCCCAGCGCACGCAGCTGCTCGGGCAGCGTCTCGCGCGCCACTTCCGCCCGCGCCAGCACCACCCGGCCGCCGCCGGCCGGCGGCTCGGGGAACGCCGCGACGAGCCCTTCGGCGATCGCATCATCCGGTACGAGATCCACCGACAGGCCGGCCGCATCGAGTCGAGCCCGAGTGGCGGGACCGACCGCAGCGATCCGGACCCCGTCGAGCAGCGGGCGGTCGGCGAGGGCGGCACCCACCCGGGCGGCGCCGTTGGGGCTGGTGACGACGAGCCACTCCGCAGGCCGGAGCGAGCCCAGTGCCGACGCCAGCGCGACGCCTCCGTCGGCGGGATCGACGATCTCGATCACCGGCACCGACACCGCCTCGGCGCCGACCGCCTCCAGCGACGCGACCAGATCCGACGCCTGCTCGCGGGGGCGGGTCACGGCCACCCGCAGGCCCGAGAGCGGGGCGTCGGCCGACGTCGGAGTCATCGCGTGTCCGCCAAGAGGTCACCGCCTCCGCGTTCGTCGAGGAGGAAGCGGGCGACGGCACGGCCGAGCTCGTCGGGCCCGGTGCCGGCACGACGCTCACGGATCAGCACCCGTCCGTCGAGCGAGGAGAGCATGCCGACCAGTTCGATCGAGTCGTCGTCGGCGAGCACGGCGTGCGCACCAGCGGGCAGATCGCAATCGCCGCCGAGCTCGTCGAGGAACGCCCGCTCGGCATCGAACACCCGCCGGGTGGCGGGATCCTGGATCGCGTCGAGGCGATCGCGGGTGGCGAGGTCGTCGGCCCGGCACTCGATCGCCAACGCCCCCTGGGCGACCTGAGGCACCATGATCGACGGGTCGAGCCGGTCGACGGCGACGTCGAGTGACAGCGCCAGTCGATCGAGCGCAGCCGCGGCCATCACGATCGCATCGAACCCGCCCGACTCCAGCTTCTCGAGCCGGGTCGAGATGTTTCCCCGGAGCTCGGAGAACGCAAGATCGGGCCGATGCCACGCCAGCTGCGCCCGACGCCGAACCGATCCGGTGGCGACACGGGCGCCGGTGGGCAGCGACTCCCAGGTGGACCCGATCAACGCATCGCGGGCGTCGGCTCGAGCGGGCACGGCCACGAGCGCCAGCCCGGGCGGGGTCACGGCCGGGAGATCCTTCCCGGAGTGGACCGCGATGTCGGCTCGGCCGTCGAGCAGGGCCGCCTGCACCTCCTTGACGAACACGCCCTTGCCACCCATCGAGTGGATCGGCACGTCGGTGTTGCGATCGCCCACCGTCGACACGACGACCTCGTCGAGATGCTCACCGAGCAGAGCGGCGACATGGCGGGTCTGCCACAGGGCCAGCGCACTCCCCCGCGTGGCGGCCCGCAGCCGCGCACTCACGAGAGATCGAACAGGTCGCGCAGGGAGTCGGCGAGGCGGTCGCCGCGGGCGTGCCCCGCCGCGTCCTTGAGCCGCACCGTGGGCTCGTGCAGCAGCTTGTTCACGATGCCGCGTGCCATCGCCTCGATCGCGTCGCGCTGGGCGGGATCGAGGTCGGCGAGCTTGGCGTTGAAGCGGGCGAGCTCGCCGTCGGCGATCTCCTGGCCCCGGGCACGGAGCTGGGAGACGAGCGGCGCGACCTCGCGGGCGGAGGTGACGGTCTGATACCGCCCGACCTCCTCGCGCACGATGGTCTCCACATTGCCGACCACGCTGGTGCGGGTCTGCATCTGCTGGTCGACGAAGGCGCCGATGTCGGCCATGTCGAGCAGGGTCACGCCGTCGAGGTCGGCGGCCGACGGGTCGACGTCGCGGGGGACGGCGACATCGACGATCAGCAGCTCGCGGCCGTCGCGCTCGCCGATGAAGTCGGCGATCGCGCCACGTTCGAGGATGAGTTCCTGGGCGCCGGTCGTGGTGACGAGCACGTCGACCGCGACGAGGGCGTCGCCGAGCGAATCGAGCGGAACAGCGGTTCCGCCACAGGCGCCGGCGAGGGCGACGGCGTTCTCCCAGGTGCGATTGGCGACGAAGATGTCCGAGGTACCGGCGGCGGCCAACGACTTCACCGTGCCCTCGGCCATCTCTCCGGCACCGAGCACGAGCACGGTGCGGCCGTCGAGGCCGTCGAGGGTCTGGGTGGCGAGCGCGACCGCCGCCTGACTGACCGAGGCGATGCCCCGGCCGATGGCGGTGTCGGTGCGAGCTCGCTTGCCGGTCTCGATCGCGTGGCGGAACAGCGGACCGAGCGTCGAGCCGACGGTGCCGTGCTCGGTGGAACGCTCCCACGCGGTGCGGACCTGACCGAGGATCTCGTGCTCGCCGACGACGGCGGAGTCGAGGCCGGCGGTCACCGAGAAGAGGTGGCGCACCGCCTCGGCGTCGTGGAGGGCGTAGAGATGGTCGGCGACGTCTTCGGGAGCGAGGCCTGCGTGGCGGCCGATGAACTCACGGATGTCCTGGTATCCGCCGTGGAACTTCTCGGCGTAGGCGTAGATCTCGATGCGGTTGCAGGTCGAGAGCACGACCACCTCGGAGAGGTGGTCGGCCGACCCGAGGTCGGCGAGCGCCTTGGGCATGTCGTCGGGCGCGATCGTCATCCGCTCGAGGATCGAGAGCGGGGTCGATCGGTGATTGCAACCGATGGCGACGATCGACACGGACGGGCAACTCCTCAGGAGGGGGCAGGGTGGGCGAACCGACGGCTCGGACCACCTGTGAACGGTACCGGAAGTCTGGATCAGAACCCGGATCGGGCGACCAAGGTCACGGCAAGAATCAGCGAAGAATCCGCCGACCGGAACCCGGGGATCGCGGCACGC
This sequence comes from Actinomycetota bacterium, assembly GCA_039193795.1. Taxonomy (GTDB): domain Bacteria; phylum Actinomycetota; class Acidimicrobiia; order Acidimicrobiales; family Aldehydirespiratoraceae; genus UBA11606. Next base: position 10,754 of record JBCCWI010000003.1, read on the forward strand.
ATTCCGGCGTCGCCGGGATCAGACCTGCTCGGCGTCGGCGGCGAGCTTGGTGCGGTGGAGATGGAAGCCGAGGATCTGCAGCTCGGCGGCGAGGTCCACGGCCCGCACGTCGACGTGCTCGGGCACCGCCAGCACGGTCGGGGCGAAGCTCATGATCGAGGTGACACCGGCGGTGACGAGGGCGTCGGCGGCGCCCTGCGCCGCCTCGGCGGGCGTGGCGATCACCCCGACCGCGACGCCGTGGCGCACGACGATGTCGCCGAGCTCACGGGGTTCGTGGACGGGGATGCCGTCGATCTCGGTGCCGATCTTGGCCGGATCGCTGTCGGTGGCGGCCACGACCGGGAAGCCGCGGTCCTTGAACCCTGCGTGGTTGGCGAGGGCCCGGCCGAGGTTGCCCATGCCACACACCACGACCGGCCACGTGTTCGTGACGCCGAGCGCCCGGCTGATCTGGAAGCGCAGGAAGTCGGCGTCGTAGCCCACCCCACGGGTGCCATAGGTGCCGAGGTAGGAGAGGTCCTTGCGGACCTTCGCAGCGTTGACGCCGGCCAGATCGGCGAGTTCGTCCGAGGACACCGTGGCGCCCATCCCGACCGACGCCGCCTCGAGTCCCCGCAGGTACAGCGGCAACCGGGCGACGGTGGCATCGGGAATGCGGCCGACGGAGGTCATGACCCCACGGTACGACGCTTGTGCGTTGTTTCACAAGGGCGGGGTCCGATCCACCGATCGGGCCACCGGATCGGGTTCAGTCGACGGCGTCGTGCAGTTCGGCGACCCCGATCCCGGCCTCGCCGGCGACCGCGTAGAACAGGAACGTCCGTCCGTCGTCCTCGAAGAGGCACGGATCCCGCAGCTGGTTGACCGGTTCGCCGATCGCACCCCGAAAGGACGGCACGACGGGCTGATCGGCGCCCTCCCAGTCCCGCTCGGGCCGCAACACCTCGACCGGCGCGCCCAGCTCCCGCCACGAGGACCAGTCGCCGCGGAGGTCGACCAGGCTCTGAAGGACCCGCTCCGGGGCGTCGCCGACCCGAGTCCACAGCACCTCCAGCACGGGTCCGCCGGTCGCGGGGTCGTCGCCGCGGACGCGCACCGCGCTGTGTCGCATGTCCGGCTCGAAGAGGGTCGGGCCGGGCTCGAACCCGGTGCGCCCGTCGCGGGACCGCAGGAACAGCCCCGGCATGGCCAGCGCGTACCACCAGCCGTCGTGCGCGAACGCCCGGAAGTACGACGGGCCGTGCAACTCGCGGTGGGCGTGGAATCGCACCCCGTCCCCGGAGACGGCGACCCGCGTGTGCTGGGCGCCGACGGACTCGAGCCCGTGGAAGTACATGACGAGCTCACGCCGGTCGTGGTCGACGTGCACGTCGGGCGATGCGATGTGGGGATGGACGAGGTCGTCGCGGACGTCGGCCGGGAGCAGGTCGTCGCCGAGCAAGGCTCGGTAGCCGGCGAGCATGCGCTCGAACGTGGCGTCGTCGAGCGGCGGAGGCTCGACCGGGAAGTGGGACTCGGCCAGCTGGAGCGATCCCGGCGGATGCACCGTCCACGGCCCAGCCACCGCATCGGCGTACGCCAGCCGGATGAAGGCCCCCTTGTGATCGGCGAAGTACATCAGGTATCGGCCGAGCGGATCCGGCAACCAGTCCGGCGCACGGATGACCGACGGTCCCTGGATGTTGGTGCCGATGCTCGGATGGCTGCGCGGGCCGATGACCGGATGGTCGTTCAACCGGACCGCATACACCGTCGTCGGGGCCGACGCCGGCTAGGCGAGCTCGCGGCGGACGATCTTGCCGCCCATCCCGCGCGGGATCTCGTCGACGAGGTCGATCTTGGTGGGGCACTTGTAGCGGGCCAGTTCGGTGGCGCACCACTCGATCAGGTCGTCCTCTTCGAGCACCCGGCCCGCCTCGGCGACGACGAACGCCTTCACCGACTCACCGGTGTGGGGGTGGGGGACGCCGACGACACCGGACTCCACGACACCCGGGTGGGCGTTGAGCACCCGTTCGACCTCGGCCGGGAACACGTTGAAGCCCGAGACGATGATGAGGTCCTTCGCCCGATCGACCAGGTAGACGTAACCGTCGTCGTCGACCACACCGATGTCGCCGGTGCGCAACCAGCCATCCGGGTCGAGGGCTCGCGCCGTCGCTTCGGGGTCGTCGAGGTAGCCGACGAACACGTTCGGACCGCGGACGATGAGTTCGCCTTCGTCGCCGATGTAGACATCGTCGCCGGCGGCGTCGACGATACGCACCTCCATGCCCGCCATCGGGCGGCCGATCGAGCCGATCGGGGTGTCGTCGTCGCGGGCGATCGTGACGCCCGGCGAGGCCTCGGTGAGCCCGTAGCCCTCGAGGATGCGGAGACCGAAACGGCCCATCATCTCCTCGACCACCCGGTTCGGGAGCATGGCGGCGCCCGACACCGCGATCCGCACCGACGTCAGCGCGTCGTCACCGACGAGATCGACCTGGCTGAGCGCCGACCAGAACGTCGGAGGACCGACCAGCACCGAGATCTGCTCGTCGCGCACCGTCTCGAAGACCGTCATCGGGTCGAAGCGTTCCTGCAGGACCAGGGTGGCGCCGACGTACAGGCTCAGGTTGAGGATCGAGTTCAGCCCCATGATGTGGAACAGGGGAAGGACACACAGACCGATGTCGTCGGGGCGGATCGTCTTGCCGCCGGTCGCCATGTTCTGGCGGAGGTTGGCCGCCAGGTTCCCGTGGGTGAGCATCGCCGCCTTCGGCGCGCCGGCCGTGCCGCTGGTGAACAGCAGGGCGGCGAGATCATCCTCGGTGCGATCGACGATGGCGGTCGGCTCGACCGTCTCGCGCAGCGCGTCGAGGTCGTGGGAGTCGGGCAGGGCCACGCCGCTGGGGCGCAGGACATGCTGCAGGGTCGGGACCAGGGTGCGGTCGACCTGCTCGAGGACGGCGATGCCGGCGGGGCCCGCGATCACGGCCTTGACCCCGACCGCGGCGAGCTCACGCTCGATCTCGGGAGCGGGGCTCTGCGGGTTGAGCGGCACCGCGACCATGCCGGCGCCCAGGATGCCGAACCAGGCGCGGGCGAACCGGAAGTTCGTCGCGCACAGGATGGCGACCCGGTCGCCGGGCTCGAGGCCGAGCGAGGACAGCACGCCACGGGTCTTGGCCACCTCTTCGGCGAGCTGGCCGTAGGTGATCCGGTCGCCACCGGCGACGATCGCCGTGCGCTCGGTGGGGTGGTCGGCGAAGAGGGTCGCGAGGTTCACAGCCGGTCAGTTTGGCACAGAAGACCGGGCCTTCCTCAAGGGACTCACGGCCCTTCCTCAAGAGGCGAGGGTCATCGGCCGACGGGATCGGTGATGCGTCGAGCACCCGACCATTCGCGACCCGGTACGAACCGGCGGGGCGCCCGAATCCAGATCGGGATCCTCTTCGTGATGGTCGTCGCGCTCCTGGGGCCGATCACCACCCGCGACACCGGCACGGCGGCCGCCACGTCCAGCGACGAGGCCGCCTTCTTCGAGGCGCTGAACGAGGTCCGCGCCGGAGCCGGGCTCCCGGCGTTCACGCTCAACACTCAGCTCTCCGACCTGTCGCGAGGCCACGCCCAGGTCATGGCCGACGCCGGCGAGATCTTCCACGCCAGCCCGATCAGCGCCGGCTACAACGGGCCGTGGTCCAAGATCGGCGAGAACGTCGGCGTCGGCGCCAACGTCTCGGTGCTCGTCGATGCGTTCGTCGCCAGCCCCGGCCACTACGCCAACATCGTCGACCCGTCCTTCACCGAGGTCGGGATCGGTGTCGTCTGGCGGGAGAACGCGCTCTACACGACCCATCGGTTCCTCGAGGTCCCCGGCGCGCCGGTGACGACGGCACCACCGGTCCCGACGACGTCGGCCCAGCCGGTGCCGACGACCACCGTTCCCGCCCCGACCACCACCGCACCGGCCCCGCCGGCCGAGCCGGTCGACGAGCCCACCACCGACACGCTCGCCCCGCCGCAGATCTCCGCCGACCGCGTGGTGACCCTGCTCGACCTGCTCGATCAGGTCGGATCCTGACCCCTCGATGAGCACATCCGCACCGGCCATCGAGGCCCGGGGGCTGACCCGACGCTTCGACGGTCGCCTGGCGCTCGACCATCTCGATCTCACCGTGCCGCGCGGCGAGGTGCTCGCACTCCTCGGCCCGAACGGCGCCGGCAAGACGACGACGGTCCGCCTGCTGAACGGCATCCTCTCCCCCGACGGCGGGTCGGCATCGGTGCTTGGCCTCGACCCCGCGACCGACGGCGACGCGGTACGACGCCGCACCGGTGTCCTGACCGAGAACGCAGGACTCGACGATCGACTCACCGCACGCGAGAACCTCGAGTTCGCCGCCCAGGTGCGGGGCCTGAGCCGCGCCGATGCCCGCCGGCTCGTCACGGTGCACCTCGAGCGCTTCGGGATGGCCGACGCCGCCGACCTGAGCACCGCGGGCTTCTCGACCGGGCAGCGCAAGCGACTCGCGCTGGCACGAGCGCTGCTGCACGCTCCCGAGCTGCTGTTCCTCGACGAACCGACCAGCGGACTCGACCCGACCGCGACCCGCGACGTGACCGACCTGATCGGGAGCCTGGCACGGGAGGAGGGCCGCACCGTCGTGCTCGCCACCCACTTCCTCGGTGAGGCGGGCCGGGTCGCCGACCGGATGGCCGTGCTCGACAAGGGCCGCCTGCGGGCGATCGGCCGGCCCGACGAACTCGCCGCCGAGCTCTGGGACGGCGTCCCGACCGACATCGACCTCGGCCGGCCGGCGACCGATCGCGAGCTCGCCCTGGTCGACGCCACACCCGGCGTGACCCGGTCCGAGGCGCGTGCGACCGGCCTGACGATCGGGGTGCGTGATCGCGAGGTGCTGCCGACCCTGTTGCGGGTGCTGCACGACGCCGACATCGCGGTCTACGGCGCCCAGCTCCGACGGGCCTCGATGGAGGACGTCTACTTCGCGCTCGAGCAGAGCTTCCTCACCGAAGGCGTGTCCCTCGACGGGGGCGTCGTATGACCGCGGTCCCGGCCGAGCCGATCTCCCGGACGCGCCGCGGCCCGGACTGGCCGGTCGTCTGGTCGATCGTGCGCCGCGACCTCACCGCGGTCCGTCGCAGCAAGGCCGTCGTCATCCCGATGCTGCTCGTCCCGACCCTGCTCATGCTCGTGTTGCCACTGCTGGTCGGGTATGCGGCCCGCTCCGCGAGCTCGAGCGAGGTGGGCGCCGACGCCTTCCTCGACTCGGTGCCGCGTCAGCTCGCCGAGCCGATCGAGGCACTCCCGCCCCAGGCCCAGCTGCTCACGCTGATCCTCGGATTCCTGCTCGCACCGCTGTTCATGATCGTCCCGTTGATGGTGTCGGCCGTGATCGCCGCCGATGCCTTCGCCGGCGAGAAGGAGCGACGCACGATGGAGACCCTCCTCCACCTCCCGGTGTCGGACCGTGATCTGTTCCTCGCCAAGCTGCTCACCGGCATGGTCCCGGCGCTCGCAGTCTCGTGGGGTGGCTTCCTCGCCTTCTCGGTCGTCGCCAACGCCGTGTCGTGGGGTCGGGTCGACGGGCTCCTCGTCCCCAACCGGCTCTGGTTGGTGATGATCTTCTGGGTCGCGCCGGCCGTGGCGATGCTCGGGCTCGGGGTGATGGTGCGGGTCTCGGCCCGCAGCCGAACGAGCCAGGAGGCGAACCAGCTCGGCGGTGCGGTGATCCTGCCCCTCATCTTCATCGCGGTCGGTCAGTCGACCGGCATCCTGCTCGTCAGCCTCCAGATCGCGTTGGCGATCGGCGCGGTGATCTGGGTGATCGCCCTGTTCCTCGTCTGGCGCGGGTCGCGCCACTTCAGCCGCGACCGCATCGCGGCGACCAGCTGATCGTCAGCGGGCGAGCAGGACGAACTGCAACGCCGCTGCGCCGATGATGGCGAGCAGCAGGATGGCGATCACGAGCGTGGTGCCGGCGCGCATCAGGGCTCCTGGGGGTCGGGGTCGGTTCGGCGACCGAGCTGGACGGGCGTGGTGACACTGCCGCCCCGGTCAGCCTCGGCGAGCGACCGGATCCGGACTTCGATGCCCTCGCCGAGCTGCAGGTCTGCGGCGGCGGAGCCCCGGGCGACGGCGAGCGACAGCAGACCGCTCGAGTCGACCACCAGGCCGATGCGTCCGGCGGGGATCTGGTCGTAGGCGTCGGCGCGGACACCGATGCGTTCGTCGGGGGTCGCCGATCCCGCACCGATCTCGATCACCACCTCGCCACCGGCGGCGGCCAGGTCGATGATCTCGAGCGGGTCGACGTTGAGCTGGCAGTTGCCGAAGTGATCGACCCAGAGCACCTCACACACCAGCTCGGGACCATGGGCACCCTCCTCGAAGCGGGAGATGGGCAGCACGCCCGGCATGAGGGTGGCCGGGTCGATCTCGGGACCGAGTTCGGTGATCGGCACCCCGTTGCAGAGATGAGCGGCGGCCGGTCCGAAGACGTCGCGCCCGTCGAACGTCGCGCCGCCGCCGGTCGCCAGGCGGTAGTCGGCATTGGTGAGCTCGAACGCCCGAGTGGCGCCGCCGACCAGCCCGACCGCCGGTGCGAGCAGGCCGTTGTCGGGCCCGATCAGGACCGACATGCCGTCGCCGACCTCGAGGGCGACCGGGCGACGGTCGGTGCCGACGCCGGGGTCGACGACGGCGACGACGACACCGGGGTTGAGGTAGTTCGCGGCCCGGGCCAGGGCGAGACCGCCCGCCCGCGTGTCGTAGCGGGGGATGCCGTGGGTGATGTCGACGACGCCCACCTGCGGAGCGATCGACCGGATCACCGAGTGCACGACCCCGACGAACTCGTCGGCGTGGCCGAAGTCCGAGAGGAAGGAGATGGTGTCGTAGCGGCGACCGGTCACGGACGCGACGCTATCCGCCGAGCCCGCTATCCCCCGAGTTCGGTCGATCGTGCGGTCGCGGCGGCGACGACGTCGGCGATCACGTCGGCGAAGCCCCGTTCGGCCATCACCTCGAGCCCGGCCTGGGTGGTTCCGCCCGGCGATGTCACATTGATCCGCAGCTGGGCCGGGTCCTCGCCCGACTCGCTCAACAGGGTCGCCGCGCCGAGCAGGGTCTGCCGGGTGAGGGTGTCGGCCACCGCCGGGTCGAGGCCCTGGGCGACACCGGCCGCGGTGAGCGCCTCGGCCAGGTGGAAGACATAGGCCGGTCCCGAGCCGCTCACGCCGGTGACCGCGTCGAGTTCGCGCTCCTCGACCGCGACGACGCGCCCGACCGCAGCGAGGATCGACGACGCCCACGCCAGATCGTCGGCGGCGGCGTGGGTTCCGCCCGCGATCGCAGCCATGCCCTGCCCGACGAGGGCGGGTGTGTTGGGCATCGATCGCACGACGACCGCGCCGTCGGCGAGCGAGGCCTCCATCGTCGCGATCGTGATGCCCGCCGCGATCGACAGCAGGCGAGGTACCGCCGCCTCGGCGAGGGCGGGGAACACGTCCGGGGCGACCTGAGGCTTGACCGCGAGGACGGCGTCGACGCCGGCCAGCGGGGCGGCGCTGACGGAGAGCCCCGGATGGGTGTCGGCCAGGGCGCGGCGACGGTCGTCGACCGGTTCAACGACGTGGACCGCCGTGGCTGGTGCCCACCCGTCGGCGATCATGCCGCCGAGGAGCGCCTCGGCCATCTTGCCGCCGCCGATGAACTGGAGCCTGATGTCGCTCATGCCCGCACCGTACTGCGGTGCTTCACCGGCGGGTGCCGACGGCGGAACCGACCACACTTCCCCGAGCGATCGTTCCACCGCCGGCGGCGTCACGATACATGAAAGGGAATGAAAAGCAACTAACCCCCGAAGCGAGAAGCGAACCCGATCCGCAGCGCCGGCCGGAACACCTTCTCGACATAGGCCCACATCGAACCCAGCACCCGGTCGAGTTCGGCATCGGTCACCGCCCGGAGTGGCAACGCCCCCGCGAGGAAGATCGCGTGTTCGTCGCCGATCTCGAGGTTCATGCCGGTCAGCTCACGGTTGCGGATCAGCAGGTGCTCGTAGAAGTCCTGCTCGTTCTCCTCCGGCGCCGGCATCAGGAACGTCTCGAACCGGAACATGCGTTGGTTGATCGTCCAGTAGGCGGTCCAGACGTCCTTCTCCTCGCCCCGGAGCCGCACGTACCACAGGCGCTGCTGATGCCCGACTCCCCGTTCGCCCTTCTCGACCGCGTCGATCATCGGGTTCTCGGCGGCCTCGGCCGCGAGCCAGGCATCGATGTGGGCCTCGAGCACCTCGAGTTCTTCCGGCGTGGCCGGTGGCGACAACTCCATGCCGAGAGTCTGACAGTCGCAGCCGGGCGCGACGCAGCCGGCCGCCGATCAGGCCAGGCAGTCGACGAGGCTCCGCTCGGTCAGGTCGGCGTACACCCGGCGGAGACGCCCGGCCATGGAGGTCCAGGTGTAGGCCGACGCCGCGATCTCGGAGCGGCGGGCGAGGGTGTCGGCGAACACGGGATCGCCGAGGATCCGTTCGACCGCCGCGGCGTAGTCGTGGGGGTCGCGTCCGGGGACCCGCAGCCCGGTACGGCCGTGATCGACGAGCGTACGCAGGCCGCCGACATCGGAGGCCACGACCGGTGTGCCGCAGGCGGCCGACTCCAGCGCGACCAGGCCGAAGGACTCGCTGCGCGACGGCACGATCGTCAGATCGGCCGCCCGGTAGTAGGTCGACAGCACGTGATGGGGCTGGGGCGGCACCATCGTGATGCGCTCGGCGAGGCCGTGATCCGCGATCAGCTTGTGGACCTCGGCGACATAGTCGTCGCCCTCCATCCCGCTCGAGCCGCCGACGATGAGCATGCGGGCCCGGCGGTCACGAAGCGCCGCCAACGCCTCGACCGCGACGTCGACACCCTTCAGCGGCTGGATCCGGCCGACGAACAGCAACACCGGCTCGTCGCCGAGACCCAGCGCCTGGCGAGCGCCACGACGCGATCCGGGCGAGAAGAAGGCGTGGTCCACCCCGGGCGGGACGACCTCGATCCGGCTCGCGTCGGCGCCGTAGTGGGTGATCAGCTCGTGCATCTCGACCACCGAGTTGGCGGTGATGACGTCGCTGCACGCGACGACGTCGGCCTCGGCGTCGATCCGGGCCTGGGGTTCGGGGTCACCGGTCTCGGCCTTCACCCGGGCGAGCGTGTGGAAGGTCGACACGAGGGGCAGGTCGAGTTCGTGCTTGAGCCGATGGGCGGCCACGCCGCTCAGCCAGTAGTTGGCGTGGAGGACGTCGGCGGGCTCGATCGCGAGGTGGCTGCGCACCCCGTCGGCGAAATCGTCGACGATCGCCGGCAACGCCTCCTTCGGAAGGTCGACCGCACCGGCGTCGACGTGGACGACCTCGAACCCGGGCTCGACCGTCATCCGGGTCGGGAGATCGTCATTCCAGCGGCGGACGTAGACGGTCGTGTCGGTGCCGCCGTGGGCGAGCGCGGCGACGAGCTCACGCACGTAGACGTTCATGCCTCCTGCATCGCCACCGCCGGGTTGCACCAGCGGCGACGTGTGGAGCGAGAGCATCGCGACCCTGGTCACCGCATGCTCCAACCGGTCGACCCCATCGCGAATTCCCTCGGCGTACGCCGTCAGCCCAGACCGGCGGGTGACTCACCGGCCGCGATCCGGCGGGCCAGCTCGTTGTTGAGGGCGTCGATCGTGGAGTGGAGCGACCGGCGAGCGGAGGACAACTCCTCCTCGAAGTCCCGCAGGGCGATGAGCGCAGCCGACAACTCGTCGTCGCCGAGCTCGGCCACCGAGGTGACGACCGACGGCGGGATCCGGGCGTCGAGCGCCGCGGTGAGTGGTCCGACGACATGGTCGGGCGGGTCGAGCTCCTGGTCGACACGACCCGAACCGGGCGCACGAACACCGTCGCTCAGGGTGTCGGCGAGGCTGTCGACCAGTGCGCCGAGGCTGCCGCCGGAGCCCTCGGCTCGGCGTTTGCTCTCCTCGGCCAGCAGGTCGAGTCGACCCTGGGCGAGGCGGCGGACGAACGAGGTGCCGTTCTCGAGGTCGGCACAGGTCGATCGCATCGACCGGATCTCGTCGATCGGTGCCGTCGCGATACCACTCAGGTAGTCGGCCTCGGCCACACGGGTCAGCTCGGGAATCACGGCCGGAAGCCTACTGCCGCATGCGTCCGGCCGCTGCGCTCGCAGTAGGCGGTTCGTCGCGGTCAGCCGCCCGAGACGGGCGGGAGCACGGCGACCTCGTCGGTGTCGGTCACCGGGTGATCACGCTCGACCGGTTCGCCGTTGCACCAGACGTTGCAGGTCGCGAGCAGGCCGGCGAAGGTGCCGTCCGGACCGCCGTAGGTGTCGACCGCTGTGTCGAGGATCTCGCCGACGGTCGACCCGTCGATGGTGGTCGAGCCGGTACCGGCGGCCTCTCGGATCGAGGCGAACAGACGCAGTCGGGCCATGGCTCCATGATGCCCGCCCGCGCCCGCGTTCCCGACGGCGATTTCCACAGGGGGGCATCCCCGGCGCCGTCAGAGCCCGTCGATACGGTCGCCGCCGGATGCTGAACCTCCTGCTCGCACGGCACGGACAATCGGAATGGAACGCCGTCGGGCGCTGGCAGGGGCAGGAGGATCCGCCCCTGTCCGACCTCGGCCGAGCCCAGGCTCGGGGTGCCGCCGCCCACGCCGGCGCCTTCGACGCGCTCTTCGCCAGCGACCTCGAACGGGCGCTGCACACCGCGACGATCATCTCCAACGGCATCGGCGTCGGTCCCGTCATCGTCGACCCTCGCCTCAAGGAGCGGTTCGCCGGGGAGTACCAGGGCCTCACCCGAGACGAGATCGAGGAGCGCTTCCCCGGCAATCTCGACGCCGGCATCTGGCCACCGAGCTGGGAGGACGACGAGTCGGTCCTCGCCCGCGTGATGGCCGCGCTCGAAGACATCGTCGAGCACACCGGGGGTCACGGCGACGTGCTCGCCGTCAGCCACGGCGGGATCATCTACACCCTCGAAACCCACTTCCTCGGTGGCCACGAACGCATCGAGAACCTCGGCGGGCGATGGCTCCACTTCGACGGTGCCTGGCGGCTCGGCGAGCGCATCCAGCTCGCCCCCGACACCATCACGATCGACGAGCAGGACATCCTCTGATGACCGAGTCCGCTGACACCGCCGTCCCGCGCGACCCCGACCATCCGGTCCACGGCACCCGGCGCATGTCGTCGCGCTACCCGGTCGAGGTCATCCGCTCGGACCGGCGCAACAAGACGGTCTCGGCCCGGATCGTCGACGGTGTGATCCGGGTCCGCATCCCGGCGTGGATGAGCGCCGAGGACGAAGCGCGCTTCGTCGACGACGTCGTCGAACGCATCGAGCGCGAACGCCGGTCCGCGGCGATCGACCTCGAGTCCCGGGCCCGCACCCTGGCCGACCAGTACGGACTCCCCCACCCCACGTCGGTCACCTGGTCGAAGATCCAGCGACAGCGGTGGGGATCGTGCACGATCGGGTCAGGCGAGATCCGCATCTCCGACCGGCTCGTCGACGTTCCGCCGTGGGTGCTCGACAGTGTGCTCATCCACGAGCTCGCACATCTGGTCGTCGCCGATCACGGCCCCGACTTCGAGGCGATCATGGCCCGCTACCCGCTGCACGAACGGGCGACGGGCTATCTCATGGCGGTCAGCGACCGCATCCATCAGCCCTAGCGGGTCTCAGCCGTCCTCGTCCTCGGGCATCGGCAGCGCGACACTGCGCACGATCGTCGCGACCTCGGCTTCGGGCATGCCCGTCGCCTCGGCCAACTCGTCGAGCGTCGCCGGGCGGCGCTGCTCCGCCTCGATCCGGGCCGACACGTCGCGGAGCCGGGCCAACGGCTCGGCGTAGAGCCGAGCCGCGTTGTCGACATGGGTCTGCCGGGCGTTGCTGACCCCGCTCTCGACCCACACCGCCTCCGCCTCACCGAGCGGGGTCGACGGGGGTCCGTCGGTCCAGGCCCACAGCTCCTCGCTGATCGTGCGCCAGTTGGCGGTCGCCTCGAGCTTGCCCATCAACGAGAACAGCCCGAGGTTGATCCGTTGGATCAGCGCGAAGGTGGGCGGCACGTTGGCGTGCTTCAGGATCTCGTTCGTGCGGGCGTCGAAGGTCTTGTAGAGCAGCGTGCCGGAGTACTCGGAGGTGACGGTGACCTCCCTTTCGTCGAGGATGAGCTCGTAGTACGCGGCGAACCAGTCGTAGATCTCGTCGTCGGTGAACGGTGCGCCGGGCCGCAGCACGTTGACGGCCTCCGCGGTCCGGCGGAACTCCTCGGCGTCGCGGTCGAGCATCGCCCGGATCAGCCGGGCGAACTGGTCGATCTCGTCGGCCTCGAAGTGCTTGACCAGTCCGAAGTCGATGAAGGCCACGCGACCGTCGTCGGCCAGCAGATAGTTGCCGGGGTGCGGATCGCCGTTGAAGACGTACTGCCGATTGAGACTCCGGAACACGAAGCGGTACAGGATCTCCGCCACGCGGTCGCGCTCCTCCTGGCTCCGTTCGTAGATCGCCTCGAACCGCTCGCCCGCGACGAACTCGGTGGTCAGCACCGTGCGACCCGACAACTCCGGGACCACCTCGGGGATCCAGATCGCCGGATGACCGCGGTAGTAGTCGGCGAACAGGGCGACGTTCGCAGCCTCGTTCTCGTAGTCGAGCTCCTCGTTGATCCGGGCCCGCAGTTCCTCGACCAGCTCCTGAGGATCGAGTCCGGGGAAGACCATGCCGAGCAACATGGCGATCGTCTCGGAGTTGTCCATGTCGGCGGCGATCGCGGCCGCGATACCCGGGTACTGCACCTTGACCGCGACCTCGCGTCCGTCGGTGGTGGTCGCCCGATGCACCTGGCCGATCGAGGCGGAGGCGATCGGTTCGGGCGAGATCGTCTGGAAGAGCTCGTGCAGCGGACGACCGAGACCCGATTCGATCTCGCTGAGCGCCAGATCGCCGGGCATCGGTGGCGCATCGCTGCGCAGGCCCGCCAGCGCCTCGCGCATCGGCTCGGGCATCCCCTCGTCGAGGTAGCTCGCCATCTGGCCGAGCTTCATCATGGCGCCCTTCATGTGGCCGAGCGCCGCGACGACGTCCTCGGCGTCGCGTCGTTCGAGCTCGGCCTGCATCCGACGACGGCCCTCGTCGTCGGCGAGGCGTTGCCGGGCCTTGGTCCACGTGCGATCGCGCGCCCGACGGACGGCCAGACGCGCCATGGTGGCACTGCGAGCACCCCGGCCGATCGCGCTCAACGGCGATGACGAACCGGCTCCGTCGGTGGCGGGGCCGGAGCGGGAGCGGACGACCGATGCCGCGGCTGCGACGGCAGCGCCGATCAGCGCGATCCCGGTCAGGCGCCACAACAGGCGCCCGATGCGCGCCACGTCAGGCCTCGATCGGCCCGGGCTCGGCACCGGTGGCGTCGCCCGGCTCGGTCGGGTCGGTGTCGGGCGCCTCCAGCGAGCCGGCGAGCGCCTCGGCCCGGTCGAAGTCGTCGGCGTCGAGTGCCTTCATCGCCGCTTCGACGGTGTCGAGGTCGCTCGCGATCGCGTCGAGTTCGGCATCGGCGGTCGGCTCGTCGTCGGCCTCCTCGACATCGTCGCGGGTGGGCGGCAGGTCGCTGTCGTGCATCGCCCCCGAGGGTAGCGAGCGGTCGCCGGGCCGCGAGACCCGGGCACCCGCTCTCCGCCGCAGCGACCGGCCCCCTGGGGCGACCGGGGGCGGGTGGTTTAGGGTCGAGCCATGGCCACCCCTGATCTGCTGCCCACCGAGACGATCGCCGAACGCATCGGTGACCTCGTCCGGATCCCGAGTGTGAATCCTCTCCAGGCCGGACCCGGGTCCGGCGACGACGGCGAGGTCGCCATGTCGGCCTGGCTCGCCGAACGTGCCGCCGACCTCGGCGCCGAGGTCACCACCGACGAGGTGCTCGACGGTCGCGAGAACGTCTACGCCCGGTTCGAGGGCGACACCGATCGCACGATCGTGGTCGACGTCCACATGGACACCGTCGGTGTGGAACACATGACCGACCCGCCCTTCGACGGCCGGATCGAGGACGGCCGGGTCTACGGACGCGGCTCGGTCGACACCAAGGCGAGCCTCGCAATCGTGCTCAGCGTGATCGAGGAGATGCGGCGATCGGGCGACCGGCTCGTCCCCACCGTCAACGTGGTCGGCACCGTCGCCGAGGAGGTGGGCGGGCTCATCGGCGCCGGCCGTTACGCCGCATGGTTGGCCGCCAACAACGAGCGGGTCGACCAGATGATCGTGGCCGAGCCGACGAACTGCGCACCGGTCTACGGGCACAAGGGCGGGGTCGGCATGGAGGTGACCGTCCACGGTCACGCCTGTCACTCGTCGCAGCCCCACCTCGGCGTCAACGCGATCAGCGGCGCGGGTCGCATCGTCGAGGCGATCGACGCCGAACAGGACCGCATCGACGCCCTCGAGCCGGCGACCGAGGTCGGCAACGGGTCGGTCGCCGTCCTCACGATGGAAGGTGGCGTCGCCCGCAACATCATCCCGCCGTACGCCTCGATGTACATCGGGCGGCGGGTCGCCCCGGGCGAGAACCCCGACGAGATCTTCGAACACCTCTCGGCGATCTCCCGAGCGGCCGCCGAACCGTGTGCGATCGACATCAGCCTCGAGGCGGCGTTCAACGCCTTCTACCAGAGCCCCGACTCGCCCTTGATTCAGTGGTTGGCCGAGAACGGGGAGTCCGAACCCGGCGTCGTGACCTATGGCAGCAACGCGCTCCAGTACGGCGCCACCGGAGCCGAGATCGTCGTGTTCGGGCCCGGCTCGATCGATCAGGCCCACCAGGCGGTGGAGTGGATCGACATCGACGAAGTCGACAAGGCCGCCCGGCTCTACCGCCGGCTGTTCCGCAGCTGATCGGAGAACGTCGCCGGCCCCAGCCGGCGGCGATCGACGCCGAGGTCGAGCACGTCCGGGCGCGAGTAGTGGCCGGTCGGGTCGAAGTTGTGGCGCTCGCGGTGCACCGCGCCGAGGTCGAGATCGGCGAAGACGATCGTCTCCTGGTGCGGCTCGGCCCGGGCGATCACGTCCCCACCGGGAGCGCAGATCAGCGTGCCGCCGTCGTAGAACCGGTTGCGGACCGCGAGCATCTCCGCCCGGAGTGGGAAGCCGCCCGGCAGGTGATCGTCGCGCAACACCGCGCCGACCGACAGGACGTGGCATCGGCCTTCCATGGCGATGAAGCGGGTGATGTCCTCGGTCAGCGAGACCGATCCCGGCCACACCGCGACGTGCAGTTGGGTGCCCTGCGCGTACATCGCCGTCCGGGCGAGCGGCATCCAGTTCTCCCAGCAGTTGAGGCCGCTCACCCGCCAACCGTTCGTGTGGTGCACCCGCAGACCGTGGCCGTCGCCGTCGCTCCACACCATCCGCTCGCCGAAGGTCGGCTTGAGCTTGCGATGCACCCCCACGATCCCGTCGACCGGGTCGATCGCGACGAGCGAGCAGTACACCGACTCGGCGGAAGCAGCCCGCTCCACGACCCCCACATAGGCGAACACACCGAGATCCCGACAGGCGTCAGCCACCGCGTCGAGCTGGCCGGCATCGATGTCGACCGCCGATTCGACGTACCAACGGAACGCCTCCTGCTGATCGTGCTTGCGCCACGCCGACGCATCGGTGATGTCGACCCAGGCCGGATACCCGGCGACGAACGTCTCGGGGAAGGCGACGAGTTCGGCACCGCCGGCGCTCGCCTCGTGGAGCGAATCGATCACCTTGGCGGTGGTGGCCTCCCGATCGAGCCAGACGGGTGCGGCTTGGACTCCGGCGACACGCATGGTCGACCGTACCGCGGCCCGGCGATCCGGCTCGGCCGAGATGGAGACTCCTCCCCATTCCGTGTCCTCGCCCGATCGGTGACACTCGCCAGTGGACGCGGAACACGCGATGAGCTACGCAAAGGCACGGCGAAGGGGAATGACAGTGGCGGAGACGACCCACGTGGACACGGCATCGACGAGGTGCGCACCGTGACGGCCTTCTTCGTGCTGTCGTACCTCGCCGGCGGTCTCACCTACATCGACATGTATCGCCGCCCGTACTCGGAGTGGGAACACGCCGACCGCGATCGGGGACACTGGGCGATGGTCGGCCTGATGAGTGTCATCGGGCTCGGAGTCTTCTTCGGGATCGCCTATCTGATGATGGTCGTCCCTCGGTTCGGCGGGCCGGCCAACGCCGGCGGAGGCCACGGCTTCGGCCGCAACGACTTCATGAAGTAGACGACATGGAGTTCAACTGCTTCACGATCCGGGACTACCTCGACACCAGCGTCGACCCGATGTACCCCAACGCCGACGAGGTCAGCCGATCGATCCGGCTGACCCCCGAGGACGGCAACAACGTCAAGCGGGCGGTGGCCTCCGCCGTCGTCCTCGCCCGAGACGGCGACAAACGCCAGGTCGAACTCCGACTCGAACAGATCAAGGCCGAGATCGTCGTCACCGACACCCGGGTCGCATTCGCCATCCCGAAGTACGACAAAGGCGGCGGGTGGTACGGCGGTGCCACCGCCCTCGCGCTCAACGCCGCGTCCAAGGCTCGGGCGGCGATGCGCAGCCGCGGCAAGTGCCTCGTCGGCCACATCCACTACCCCTGGCTCGACGCGGTGTCCCACGGCGCCTACTTCTCGATGCTCGGCAACCGCAAGAACGACCAGATCCGACTCGGCTACTCGTGGCGAGACGCGAGCGGCCGCCAGGTCGACATGTGGGTCGAACTCCAACTCACCCGCGACGTGAACGGTCACGCCCTCGCCAACGAGATCCTGCAGCGGGCCGTCCGGCAGCGGCTGAGCCTTCATCCCACACTCGACGACGAGCGTCGAGAGAAGCTGATGACCTTGGCCGCAAACGGCCTCCCCAATCGGGTCGTCAACGGACGCTGGACCCAGGAGTTCATCCCCGCGGCCAAGATCGCGATGCGCACGACCGCGAAGTACGAGCCGATCGAGGCCTCCGACGCCCCGGCTGCGCTGCCCGAGGCGCAGGCGACCCTCGTCGAGTCCGAGGACGTCGCCGACGATCCCCCGCTCCACGAGGAGAACACCCTCTCGACCGAGTTGCTCGCCGGTGGCGAGCTTCCCGTCGAGGAGGTCGACGAGGACGAGGACGAGGAGGACGGCGGCGACGAGATCGCCGATGTCGAGATGGCCGTCTTCGTCGAAGCCGGGTGGTACGCCGACCCCGACGACGACGAACGCATGCGGTACTGGGACGGCACGGCCTGGACGGATCGCTTCCAGACCCGGCACGAGGCGGCGGTCGCCGCATTCGCGCGCCGAACCGACCCCGAGCCGGCGGCGGACCCCGAGGCGGTCGACCCGGTCGCCGACGCCGAACACACGATCCAACCCGAGTCGATCCCGCCCGCTGACGACGCAGGCACCGACGACACGCCACGACCACCGGCCGGATGGCACGCTGATCCGCTCGCTGCGCACCGGCTTCGCTACTGGGACGGCGACACCTGGACCGAGCATGTCGCCGACTGACCCTTTCGCCGGGCGACCGCAGATGGGTACAAGTCCCCATGGACGCGGACCGCACGGACGTCCATCGTGTGACGATCACTCGCCGCACTCGACTCGGTCGAGTGCCCCCGAAGGATCACCGATGAACGCCAGCGACGAGATCACGCTCGAGTCCGATGCCCTGATCGAATGGTTGCGCACCCGCGCCGCGGAACCACCGAGCGCATGGCCCGTCGCCGCATGGGCCGGTGACACGACCGTCGGCCGCGTCCGCGCCCAGAACGAGGATCGGTGGGGGGTCGCCGACGGTTGGCTGTTCGGTGTGGCCGACGGCATCGGGGGCCGGCCCGGTGGCGCCATCGCCGCCGAATCGGTCATCCAGGCCCTTCGGGTCGTGACCGCCCAGGCGTTCGATGCCGATTTCGACGCCGTCATCCGCTTCCTCAACGACACCGTCCTCGCCGCCGGCGCGACCAGCGGCACCCCCGGCCTCGGCACGACGCTGGCCGCGCTCGCCCTACGGGACTCCTACGCCTCGGTGTTCAGCATCGGCGACTCCCGCGTGTACCGCTGGCGCGACGGCGAACTCCTGCAGCTCACGGTCGACCACTCCCTTCGCACCGAGCTGCTCGAAGCCGGCGTCGACCCGGTCGAGTACGCCGAGCGGGGCATGCGGGTCGACGCGCTCACCGCCTTCGTCGGGATGCCCGCCGACCGTGACCTGCCGAGATCCGCCGGCGCCTTCCGGATCGCGCAGAACGATCGCTTCTTGATCTGCAGCGACGGCGTACACGGCTACGTGGACCCATCCGAGATCGCCCGTCTCGTAGGGTCGAGTGCACCGGCGGATGCGGTCGGCGGGCTCCTGCACGCCGCGAACGCGAATGGTGGGCGCGACAACGCAACCGCGATCATCGTGCAGATCGGTCCGGCCCGGGCACCCCAGGAATGACAGCGAGGAACCACATGCCACCACCGACCGCCACCACGAGGGTCCGACCCGGCGACGGCCTCTTGCTGCGCGCCGCAGACCTCCTTCTCTTCATCCCCGAGGCGGATGCGTCGACCGACGCGCTGACCACCGCGTTCGCGACGCCGGATCCCGCAGCTGCGCTCGCCGAGGCGCTCGTCGCCTCGGACTTCGCAGCTCCCGCCTTCGCGTTGATCACCTGGAAGGCCGACATCGAGCTGATGGTGTTCGGGCCGATCGAGGTGTCGACCGACCAGCCGGCCATGCCAATGCTGTCCGGCGCGGGATCGCAGACCTGGGTCGAACATCGGCTTCGTCACAACAGCGAGGTGGTCCGGATCGATGTCGCGCCCCCCGACGACGAGACCACCGACCTCCGCGACGGCACCGTTCCCGCCGGCGGTTTCTCCGTGTCGATCACGACCGGGATCGTCGCCGAACCCATCCCCCAACCCGAGGATGCACCCGCCGAAGCACCACCGGCCGCCGCCGTCGCCGAAGCACCGCCTGCCGAGGAGCCGGTGCCGGAAGCACCACCCGTCGAGTCGCCGCCGGCACCACCGGTGTCCGCTCCGGACGCGCCACCGCCGCCACCCGACGGCGCCGTGGTGCAGTCGAGCCCGGCCCCAGGACTCGACGACCTCCCACCGCCCCCCGTTCCCGACATCGATCTCGACCAGCTCCCGCCGCCACCGGTGCCGTTCCAGCCTGCACCCCCGCCCGCCGTCGACGAGCTCCCGCCCCCGGCTGCGACCGATCTCGTCGACCTGCCCCCGCCGACCGCCTCCGATCCCGAGGCCACGATCATCGCCGGCGACAGTCCGGACGCGCAGCCCCTCATCGAGGCGAAGACGTGCGCCAACTGCTCGTTCTTCAGCCCGCCGTTCGCCACCGTCTGTCGGGCCTGCGGCGCCGCCCTCCCGCCGGGTGACCAGGGCGTGCACCGGGTGGTGCGGCCCAGTCTGGGCAGCCTCGTCTTCGACGACGGCACGACGATCGAGCTCGACCGCTCCTACGAGGTCGGCCGACAGCCCGAGCCCGACAGCAGCGACATCCATCCGGTGGCGATCACCGGTGCCAAGGTCTCGCGGCGTCACGCCAAGGTCATCGTGCGCGACTGGGACGTCTTGATCGAGGATCTGGGCTCCCGCAACGGCACCACGATGCTGCCGACCGGCGCCGAGGGCGAGGATCCCGTCCTGCTCTCCCAGGGCATGCCGGTGGCCATCGAGCCGGGAGCGATCGTCCATCTCGGCTCGTCGTACTTCGTCTACGTCACCGAGCCAGCCGGCTGAGCGCACGAACGATGGCGGATCAGTACCTCCGGGTCGACTTCATCGGCGAGGTCCATCTCGTCGACCCTGGCGACCAGCTCACGTTCGGGCGACGAGCACAGCTCGAGATCGACGACAACCGACATCTCCATCGCCTGCTCGGTCGCTTCTACAACGAGTCGAACATCTGGTGGTTGCGCAACGAGGGCAGCTCGCTGCCGATCCACCTGGTCGACCGCGAGAGCCGGTCCAGCGCGACGATCAGCTCCGGGCGCTCGATGGCGATCAGTTTCCCACAGGCCGCAGTTCGATTCAGCGCCGGCGGGCTCGACTACGAACTGCTGGTCGACGCCCACGAGGTCGAACCCGAGCTTCCGCGAGTACCGGATCGCGACGGCGACACCACCTACACGATCAGCGCCAGCTCGGTCCCGCTCACCCCGGATCAACGGCTCGCACTGGTGGTCATGGCCGAGCAGGCGCTGCTCCACCCCCATCAACGGATCACGATGGCCAGCAACGCCGAGATGGCGCGCCGGATCGGATGGACGCTGAACCGCTTCAACCGCAAGATCGACAATCTGTGTGAGAAGTTCTCCAAGGCCGGGGTCGAGGGGCTGCGCGGGTCGGTCGCGAGCCTCGCGTCGGACCGCCGGCGACGCCTCGTCGATCACTGTGTGAGCACGGGGGTGCTCCTGCCGACCGATCTCGACCTGCTTCGTGAAGCCGAGTCGATCGCCCGCGAGGACCGCGCATGAGCGAGACGCCCGCCGACTGGTATCCCGACCCCGACGATCCCAATCAGCTCCGCTACTGGGACGGCACCGCGTGGACCGATCACTACGCGCCTCGGTATCTCGACGAGCCGAAGGACGATCTCGCCGACCTTCCACCCCCGGCAACCGATCCCGCTCCACCCGCCGTCGACCTCGACGACCTCCCCCCGCCCACCGCCGCCGCACCACAGCCCGAACCACCTCCCGCCGTCGACCTCGATGACCTCCCACCGCCGGCCGTCGACCTCGACGACCTCCCGCCGCCGCCTGCGGCCGACATCGCCACGCCCGACGATCCACCCGCCGTCGACCTCGACGACCTCCCACCACCGGAGACGTCGATCGCAGGCCTCGAATCGGCGACGACACCACCGGCCGCGCCCGACACCGATGCGTCCACGGCCGCATCCGACGACGACGAGCTCACGGTGGCGATGGACCCGGCGGAGCTCGCCAGTGTGGTCGAGCAGGCGAAGGCGGAGCTCGCCGACACCGACGCACCACCCCCCGAGCCGGAGCCCGACGACGCGCCGGCGGCCGGGTGGACCCCACCGCCGGCCCCGGTCTCGGGTTCCGAACCACCGCCGATCGATCCGGCGGAGTTGGGCATCCCCGACGACGAACCCACGAACCGCGTCCCCCTGATCATCGGGCTGGTCGTCCTCCTGCTCGCGATCGGAGCGGGCGCCTGGTTCGTGCTCTCCGGCGGCGACGACACCGACAACGACGTCGCGACCGAGGAGGAGGACGCGACCACGAGCACGACGACCACCACGACCACGACGACCACGACGACGACCACCACGACCACGACGACGACCACGACGGTCGCGCCGCCGACGGTCGTGGTCGTCCCCGACCTCACCGGCCTGAGCCTCGCTGCGGCCGAGTCGAGCCTTGCGTCGCTCGGCCTCTCGATCACCTCGACCGAGGTCGAGGCCGACGAGGTCGAGCCCGGGACCGTCCTCGGTCAGCGTCCGACCGCAGCGACCGAGGTCGAGCCAGGCACCCCGATCGACGTGCAGATCGCGGTCGCCCCGCCTCCGGAGTGCAACGACATCACCGGCGCGATCTCCCCGACCACGTTCGCCGACGTGGCCGCACTCGGCGACGAGACCGCGAGCCTCGCGGTCTCCTGGGCCGCCGACAAGGGCAGCGCCGCCGGCACCGGCGACGGCCTCTTCAACCCGAACGATCCCCTCAGCCGAGCTGCACTGACCACCTTCGTCTGGCGCTACTTCTGCAGTCCGGTGCCGGCGACCGGACACGGTTTCAGCGACGTGCCGGCCGGTGCGTTCTACGACGCCGCCCTCGGGTGGGCGGTGGAGAGCGGAGCGATCTCACCCGCCGGCGAGTTCAATCCGACCGGCCAGGTCGATCGGGCCGTCGCAGCGACGATCGTGTGGCGCGCCGCCGGCTCGCCGGCCCCCGTCACGCCCGCCACCTACGAAGACGTGCAGCCGGGCGCCTTCTACGCCGACGCGGTCAGCTGGGCGATCGAGAACGGCTTGATCTCCCCGGTGAGCTCGACACAGTTCGGCACCACCATCGTGTTGACCCGGATCGAGGCGGTGATCCTGCTCTTCCAGCTCGAGCTCACGATCGATCCGCGAGTCGGCTGACATGCGCACCCGGTCGACCGACCTCGTCCCCCGAATCGGGTGCCTGCGATGAGCGCTCCGGCGGGTTGGTATCCCGAACCCGACAACCCCGCCGAGCTGCGGTACTGGAACGGTGAGGCGTGGACCGATGCCCGACAACCGAATCCGGACCTGTTGGCGTCGTTGCCGCCGCCGGCGGCACCCCAACCGCCACCGACCGACCCGGCACCGGTTCCCCCGCCGGCCCCAGCGCCACCCGCCGCGCCGATACCGCCTGCCGCTCCCGCACCGCCTGACGTGGCCGTCCCGGGTCTCGACGCAACCCTGGCCGGTGACCCCTTCCTCGACGAGGACGGCGACCGAGATCGGCGCAATGCGATCATGATCGTGCTGGGCCTGCTGCTGGTCGTGCTCGTCGCCGGGGTGACGTTCCTCCTGCTCTCCGCCGGTGACGACGACTCGTCCGCCGACCCGGTCGGCAACGCCTCCACCGACACGCTCCCGTCGACCTCGACGACCACGACCCAGGCCCCGACGACCACGCAGGCCCCGACCACGACGACGACGCAGCCGCCGACGACCACGACAGCACCCACCACCACCCTGGCTCCGACCACGACGACGGTTGCGGCGGGAGCACCGGAGCGGGTCGCGAGCCTTCTCGTCGACATCGTCAACCTCCGGGCCCGGCCCGACCTCGACGCCGCCTCGATCGACCGGATCGAGGATCTGGCGGGCACGTCGATCATCGTCATCGGCGATCCGGTCAACGGCTGGTACGAGGTCCGCATCGGACTGCAACAGGGCTGGATGTTCGGAGCGTTCGTGCTCCCACCGGCGGACGGCCTGGTAGTCCTTCGCACACGCTCCGAGGATCCGGTGGTGCTGCGGAACTCCGCCGGAACCCCGCTGGAGCTGGACAGCGCAGCCGGGAGCTACGCGCTCGCCACCTCGACCAGCGACACCCTGTGGCCCGTGATCCTTCCCGACGGCGGCACCGCGTGGGTCCTCGGCTCCGAGATGAACGTCCTCTCGTGACCGCCGCCCGGCAACGCTGGCTGATCGCGGCGCTCGTCCTCGCGGCGTTCGCGGTCGGGTTCGTCGTGGAACGGATCGCTCGGGATGGCGACGACTCCGCCGAGACCTCGGCAGAGTCGGAGGACGAGACGGACGCCACGACCGACGCCGCGGGGAGCGAACCGACCGAGACCACGTCCTCGACGACATCCGCGCCGACGACCACCACGTCGACCACGACCACGACCACGGCAGCGCCGGCGGAGGTGGTCGTGCAGGTCCTCGCCAGCGATCCACCGACGGCCGAGGAGGCGATCGGCTACGCCGACGTCCTCTCGAACGGGATCGTTCTCCCGAGCGATTGTGGGCTCCCGTACGACGTGCCGGCGTCGCTGCCGAACAGCCCACGCACCTACCGCAACGGGATCCACCAGGGCGTCGACTTCATCTGCCTGGAGCCGGGTCGCGACGCCGTCGCCGCACTCCCGGGCCGCGTGGTCGTCGCCGTCGGCGACTACCAGGACCCGACCCCCGAGGATCGCAGCGCGGTGCTCGACATCGCCGGCGCCACCGCCGGCACGCCGCCGTACACGCTCGTGATGTTGTACGGGAACTATGTGGTTCTCGACCACGGCGTGATCGACGGCGTGGGCCACGTCATCAGCCTCTACACCCACCTCGAGGCGCTCGATCCCCTGATGTCCCCGGGGGTGCAGGTCGAGACCGGCCAACGGATCGGCGAGATCGGCAACCGCGGCACCGACACGGCATCGCGCAACGGCGTGCGGCCGCAGTCGATCCACCTCCACTGGGAGATCCACATCGACGGGCTGTACCTCAGCGCCGGGCTGACCGCCGAGGAGACCGCAGCGGTCTACCGCACGCTCTTCGACGGCTAGGGCGCCACCACGACCACGGCGGCCGGGAGGTCCATGCCGAACTGGTTCGACCCGTCGTCGGCGGTACCGGCGAGCACGAGGGCGAGGAGGCCGACGCCGATCGCCGCCCAGACGAGCGAGGGCTGCGGCGCATGGACATCGGTCACGACGCCGCCCTGCCGGACCAGCCGACGACCGAACGCAGCCGCAGCGATCGAACCGACCACGAACATGGCGATGAAGGCGATTCCCGCTCCTCCCCCGTCGGTGACGCCGACCTCGCCGTTGTTGTCGTCGGCGAGCAGGGCGAACAGGAACAGGGTTCCCAGCGGGAAGGCGTAGCCGGCCGCGATCGCCGCCGCGTCCGCGTTCCGGGCGATCAGCGGGAGGACCGTCATCAAGAGCAGCGGCCCGAACAGCACGATCGTGACGAGATTGAGCCAGAAGAAGTCGCCGTCCCAGATCGGAGCGTCGTTCGCGAAGTACTCGCGGGCCAGCACGAACAGCACCCAGCCCGCACAGGCGCTCAGCGCGAGGTTGAGGCCGCCCGGAACGGTGTCACGGGTGCGGCTCAGGGCACCGCGCACGCTGCTCATCAGCAGCGCCACGCAGGCACCGACCACCCCGAGGTTGGTGAAGAACCCGACGTGCGGGGTGATGTCGATGCCGAGGTCGTTGAAACCGACGACCCACTCGAGATAGATCGCGACGACGGCGATGTTGATCGCCGCGGCCACTGTCGACACGCCGGCGGCGACCGACAGCCAGCCGGGGCGTCCCGCCTTCGCCGAAAGGCCCGCCACGACCAGGAGCCCGTTGGCGATGAGGACGGGCCAGATCGAACTCCAGAGCAACTCGTCGTTGCCGTCGCGGAACGGATGTACCGCCTCGCCCTGAACGCTGACGACCGGGAGGAAGATGCTGAGCACCGAGAGTCCGGCGACGACGAGCGGCCAGTGCCATCCAGGCACCGGCTCGGCGATCCCTGGCGGCCCACTCGCGACGGAACCGAAGCCCGGCGGTGGGGGTGATGCCTCGGCCGCCGGGGGCGCCGGCGGCGGTGGGGCCGACGCACTCGATGCTGCGACCGGCGGAGCCGCAGCCGGCGAGCCGAACCCGCCGAACGGGTCGGCCGCGGCCGGCTCCATCGGGGCCGGCTCCGCGGCGCCGATGCGCGGGCGGAACTCGTCGAGGGCGTCGGCGGGAAGCGTCACCTCGCCGGCCGGATCGTCGACCGCGGTCGCGGCCGCCGGGGCAATCGCGGCGCCGGCTCCCGGTGCGGTGTGCTCGGTCCACGCGGTCCCGTCCCAGTACCGCTGCCCTGCCGGATCCAGCGGATCACTGAACCAGCCGGCGGGAGCGGCGGCCGCTGCCGTCTGCTCCGGCTGGGGCGGATACCACTTGCCATCGCTCGCCTGCCACCAGTCCGGCCCCTGCGACACGTCACTCATCATTCGCCTCTCATTGCATGTCCGGGGCCCACGTCACCCATCGGCCCCTCGGGGCCCACGGTAACGAACCCCCACAGCACGACCAGGGGGACGACTCCCCATGCCGCGCGCCTCAATCGGCGACGTGTTCGGTCCAACGGCCGCCGTCCCAGTAGCGCAACCGGGCCTGACCACTGGGATCGGGATACCAGTCCGCGGCCGGAGCCGCCGCGAGGTCGGGCTCCGGTTCCGGTGCCGACCCCGGCTCGGGCTCCGAGACCGGCTCGGGTTCGGGCGCGGGCGCCGCGACGTCCACCGGCGCCTCGGCCGGGGTGGGCTCGCCCTCGGATGGCGACACCCGAGGGCCTCGCGGGATCTCGACGAGCAGATCGTCCGGGGCGTCGGGGTCCGGCACCCACCCGCGTTCTCGTGCCACGGCGAGTTCGGACAGCAGTTGCGAATCACCGGTCGCAGCGACCGCTGCGTCGAAGATCAGTGACACGATCGGGCTGACGAAGGCGCCGTAGTCCTTGACCTTCTTGGGCCGGCGGGACGGCAGCAGGATCTCGTCGAGGATCCCGACCCCGACCGCACCACCAGCGGAGCCGTCGGAGGCGTCGAACGTCAGTCCGACGTCTTTGAGGCGGGAGCCCTTGCGCCGGCGCAGCACCCCGACGGAATTCATGAGTTCGAATGGCATCTCCCACAGGAGTTCCATGTCGCCCTTGGGGTCGATGCCGAGTGCCGGCGCGTCGAAGATGGCGCCGACCATGCGGCGGTCGGTGACGATCGCGAGGCCCACCCCGTGGGCGGCGATCGTGGCCAGAAGCGGCTTGCCGACCGGTTCCTCGCGGTCCGGGGGGACACACCCGCCGTCGTCGACGGCGGTCTGGATCGTCCAGCCTCCGGAGAGGATGCCGAGGAGCGGTTCGTCCCCGGTCAGGTCCGGGAGCGAACCTTCCTGGTGTCGGATCCCGCGGACGACCGAACCTTCCGTCGCCGTGTGCCGCGCGGCGCGGATCACCTCCATCCGGGGGAGCCCGAGTCCCAGCGTCTGGGGGATGTGGTCGGCTGCCTTGTCGCTCACGTGTCTCCGTTCCCGGCGAGATCCGAGGACGGTACCGCCGTCGACCCCGCCGGGAGGTCACCCGTCCGTGGCCTCGCCCCTCCGAGTGTTCTACTTGACCAGGCAGGCGGCATCGTCGCCATCGACGATCACGAGCCCGAGGATCGGGCACTGCTGGTCGACGCTGGACTCCGATCCGACGGCGTGGACCCGGTAGACGTCGTTGAGCAGGGAGATCTCGATGCACTCGGCGTCGTGCACGTCGCCGCCGAACGCGTAGTCGGCCGCCGTGACCCGCACGCACTCGCCGACGTTCAGCTTGCTGGTGTCGGATCCGAGGCACGAGGTGGTCGCCATCGCGACGGCGGTCAGGGTGAAGATCAGCTTCTTCATGGCATTGCTCCTGTTCGATTCGCTGTACCTCCCACTTCAGCGAATCGCTGTCGACCTGAGAATGGGGATGACTCCCCGTCCATCGACGCAGAGCAGTCGTCAGCCCTTCTGGGTTTCCGCGCCGTCCGGATCCTCGACCTGTTCGGAGTCGTCACCGGGCGGCTCGGAGTCGGATCCGTCACCGCCGAGGATGCCGAACCCGACGAGTGCGACCACCGCCACGAGAAGCAGGCCGAGCAGGATGGCGACGAATCGCCAGTTCGTCGCGTTCGAGGTCGAGTGCTTCTCGATCTCGGCCGGCGCCGACATGCGCTCCGGTGGGGTCCAGACGGGGCCGGGTTCCGCTGCGCCCGAGGTCGCCGCGGGGGCTGGCGGTGCGGCCGGTGCCGAAGCCGGCGGCGGGGCGGCGGACCGAGCGACCGGCGCCGGCGGAGGTGGCACGGCCGGCGGTCGCGGCGCAGGAGCAGGCGGAGGCGGTGGCGGTGCAGCCGGGGCGGGCTCCGGTCGCGGCACAGGAGCAGGCGGAGGTGGTGGTGGTGCTTTCGGAGGAGGCTCCGGAGGAGGTGGCGGAGGTGGCGGTGGCGGCGATGCAGCCGGTGCCGGCGGGGTCGGCGGCGTCTGCGGAGGCGGTGGCGGTGGTGCCAGGGCCTCCGCACGTTCCTCAGCCGCGAGCCGACGGATCTCGGCGCCGACATCGCCGTCCGCATCGATCGTGACTTCGTCGGGCGACCGGTGCGCTTCGGCCGCCACGCGGCGGATCTCGGCTCCGGCCTCGCCGTCCGCGTCGATGGTCTCGTCCTCGTCAGACATCTTCGTTCCTTGCTGTCAGCACCGGATCCCGCTGGAGCAGCGGCCGAGGATCGATCCTCGCTCGAAGCCGGCGGATCACGCCCTTGCCCGATCCCACCGCAGCGACCAAACCGTCGTAGGCGGTCCACGCCTGTGCGGCCGCGTCGTCGTCCGGCGGACTCGGGTGATACGCCGCCTCGTCGGCCCGGCGGGCGAGGCGGAGCAACTCCGCGGCTGCGCCGGGTTCGATCGCGCCAGCGGCATCGAGCCCGCGGGCGAACTCGCTGGGCGTCGCGGTCGAGGGTTGGGTGAGGCCGAACTCTCGGGTGCGGTCGAGGAACTCGTACCACGCCCCGGCCACACGCTGTGCGGCTGGGCCGCGGGTTCGACGACGCCGTCGACGTCGCGCCTTGAGCATCACGATCAGCATGACTCCGCCGACGATCAGCACGAGCGGGATCCCGGTCGCGCCGGCGACGCGCCAGTCGATGTCGAGGCCACCGAGAGCGCCGTCGCTCTCGGCTTCCTCCTCGTCGTCGGTCTCGACCTCGTCGAACTCCTCTTCCTCCTCGAACCGGGGTGGAAGCTCCGCCGGTGGGGGTGGCGGGGGTGGATTCGGGATGGCGACCTCGCGCTCACTCGTCCCCGTCGGGATGTCGTCGGGTTCACGATCACGCGGGGGTGTCACGTCGAACGGCAGCCATCCGACGTCCTCGAAGAAGACCTCGATCCAGGCGCTGATGTCTTCGGCCACGATGTCGGCGGTGCCGCCCTGCCATCGTTCGTCGGTCTCGTCGTCGGGAATTCGGAACCCGACGACGACCCGGGCCGGGATCTCCGCACTCCGGGCGATGACGGCCGCGGCGGCGGCATATTGCTCCTCGAACCCGACGACGATCTCCGGGTCGTCGAGGAACTCACCGATCCGGAACGCCGCGTGACCCGGCCGCGCCGACGACGACCCCTCGCGCGAGTCATACCGACCGGTGTCGACGAATCGACTCTGCAAGGCGTCGACCTGCTCCCAGCCGACGTCGGCGCCCTCGAGGACGTCGCCGGCGAAGTTGCGGAGTTGCGGAGGAAGGCCGGCGGGGAGCGCGATGCCGAGGGGATCGAGACCGAGCTCCGCACCACGGAGCGCGACCTCGGACTCGGTCGGCGGCACCGCCGCCGCGATCGAGTAGCGGATCCCCGGGCTCGGGCCCGACGGCACGGCGATCGTTCCGGTGCGGGCGTTGAAGCGGACATCGAGCGGGTCGTCGGCTTCGTAGCTCAGCGGCCATCCCGGCGACGGGATCCAGTAGGTCTCGAGCGCGCCGCGGCTCAACACGCCGAGATCGATGATCTCCACCTCGGCACGAACCGACTCCCAACCGTCGACGGTGCCGACCGTCGGGGCCGGAAACACGCTGTCGACCTGCCGGAACTCCGCAGGGGCGTCGAACCGAGCGTCGGCGACCGCCCAGGTCACACCGTCGTAGACGTGGTGCACGGCGAGGCTCCAGCGGTTGATCGGCACGTCGGCGGTCGCCCGGAACACGACCCGGTCGGCGTTCTGTTCCTGCAGGTACGCCTTGACCTGCACCAGTGGGCTCGGTGCCGCGAGGGGGTCGAACGGCGAGGTCTGGTACCGGCGGAGGTCGAATCGTTCGTTCGCCTCGGCGAGCGGCATGCGCGGCCCGAGGACGGGCGAGACCGCGGCGATGACGACCAGCAGGATGCCTGCGGCGGTGAGTCCGGATGACCGCCGAGCGGTCGGACCTTCGTCGTAGGTGTCGTCGCGGCGCCGCAGCCGTTGCTGGATCCACCCGAGCACGACCGTGCCGACGGCCATCGCCGCCCCCTGGAACAGGGCGACCGAACGGTCTTCCACCGTGACCAGCAGCGAGACGGCCAGGGCGACGACCGGACCGAGAGCCGGCAGCCCGGGTACCCGCGTCGAGCGGATCATCTCGGTGCCGAGCATGCTGCCGACCCATGCGATGGTGAACGGGAGCACACGGAACTCGGCGGTGAGGTCTGCGGGCGGTGATGAGGAGAGGACTTCAGCCCACCCGTTGATCAGGCCGTCGAAGAAGGTGGCGAAGGCGTCCGGCGTCGGGATGCCGGCGGCGGCGATCGCGCCGAGCAGCACGAAGCCGACGAGCGAGAGCAGGATGGCTTCACCGACGACGAGTCGGGCCCACCGGGCGATCAGCATCACCGCCGCAGCACCGACCGCGCCGATCACGGCGGCGGTCGCGAAGGTCCAGTCGGGGAAGATCCCGCGGAACCCCATCGCCGCGATGACCGCCATGGCGGCGACGACCGCCGTCGGGAGGAGTGTCTCCGCCGAGAGCGAGCGCGGGTTCACCGGCTGGTCCCGTTCCAGGCGGCCCGAAACTGGTCGAGGGACTCGGCGTC
Source organism: Actinomycetota bacterium (assembly GCA_039193795.1). Taxonomy (GTDB): domain Bacteria; phylum Actinomycetota; class Acidimicrobiia; order Acidimicrobiales; family Aldehydirespiratoraceae; genus UBA11606. The sequence goes on from JBCCWI010000003.1 coordinate 40,924, forward strand.
GATCGTCTTCGCGCCCGGGATGGGGGTCGGGACGAGTGCGTCCGGCTGCCAGACGCGGACGATGATCACCCGAGCGTGGCGGCGAGCTTGGCTGGCCGCCAGCGTGAGGGAGGCGGGATCGATCGCACCGGTGACGATGACGATCGCGCTCGTCCCCGACTCCTGACGGGTGGCGTGGACGGCCGCCCGGTCGAGATCGGCGCCGTCGCCGGGTTGGATCACCGCCAGTCGATCGAGCGCATCGTCGCGCCCTCCAGGCTTTGTCTGCCCCAGCATCGGGCCGTTCGTGGTCCACACCGCGACCGGTTCGCGGTGGAGCATCGACGAGACCGCGAGGGAGGCCACGATCTCGACGGCGACCTCGAACTCGTCGCCGAGGTACGACCCGGCCCGGTCGTCGAGCAGCACCGTGATCTGTGGTCGCCGGTTGTCGACATAGTGCCGGACGACAGGGGCACCGACTCGTGCGGTGGACAGCCAATGGATGTGGCGGAAGTCGTCGCCGGGCTCGTAGTCCCGGAGGGCGTGGAAGGCGACGTCGCCGGCCGGGGAGGCATCCGAGGTCGGGCCCTCCAGATCCTTCGCATAGCCGACCGGGAGCGAGTTCAGCGGGGTGTAGCGCGGATGCACCCAGAGGGTGTCCCCGTCGGTTTGGCGGACCTCGCGCCGCAGGAGGTGCAGCGGGTCGCGGCGGGCGATGACCGCCGGCCCGACCGCGACCACGCCCCGCCGGCGGGTCGGGAGGTTGAAGACCGCCTGGTGCCCTCCTCCGGCGGGCAGGCCGGGAACCTCGATCGGCACGGCCACGCCGTCGACCGCGTCCTCGATCATCCGAGGCCGGATCGGCGAGCGGCGGGGATTGGCGATGTCGAGCACGGCGATCGACTGCTCACCCACCATGACCCGATTCGGCTCGAGCGAGCGGGTGACATCGAGGCGCAGCCGGCCCAGCACGAACGGTGTCGCCACGGTCAATGCGACGAGGCAGCCTGCGGCGACCACCATCAGCTCGACCCAGCCGAGCAACCAGCCCCCGATCCACGCGCCGAAGCCGAGCAGCACGACGATCGCACTGGCGGACGTGAGCGGGGACGGGAGCTTCACGAGGCGGGATTCAGGATCGGACGGTCGTGGGTGCCTCGACCGACTGCAGCACGCGTTCGACGAGGTCGTCGGTCGAGGTGCCACGCAGCTCGGCCTCCGGGGTGCGGAGCATCCGGTGACCGAGGACGGCCGGTGCCACGGTCTTCACGTCGTCGGCGGTGACGAACACCCGCCCCTGGGACGCCGCGAGCGTCCGGCTGCACTTCATCATGGCGATGCAGCCACGGGTGGAGGCGCCGAGGCGCAGCTCCTGCATCCGGCGGGTGTAGTCGGCGAGGCGCACGATGTAGCTCCGGATCGAGTCCTCGAGGTGCACCCGGCTGGCGATCTCGATCATCCGATGGACGTCCTCGAGGGCCATGATCGACTCGACGCTTTCGGCGCTCGTGCCCGCCGCGATGGAGCGGAGCACGTCGACCTCGGCGTCGTGGTCCGGATAGCCGAGGCTCGTTCGCATCAAGAAGCGATCGAGCTGCGCCTCGGGCAGCCGGTAGGTGCCCTCCTGTTCGACCGGATTCTGGGTGGCGATGACGACGAAGGGGCGCGGCACGGGCCGCGTCTCGGAGTCGAGGGTGACGTGTCGTTCCTCCATCACCTCCAGCAGGGCCGACTGCGCCTTGGGCGAGGCACGGTTGATCTCGTCGGCCAGCACGACGTTGGAGAAGATCGGGCCGGGCCGGAACGAGAAGTCGCCGGTGCCCTGGTGGTAGATGAGCCCGCCGACCACGTCGGAGGGCAAGAGGTCGGGCGTGAACTGGATGCGGTTCCAGCTGCCACTGAACGAGTTGGCGATCGACTTCGCGAGGCTGGTCTTGCCGGTGCCGGGCATGTCCTCGAGGAGCAGATGCCCTTCGGAGAACAGGCAGACGAGCGCCATCGCGACCTGGTCGGTCTTGCCCTTGATCACGGTGCCGACATTGTTGAGCACCGCGTTGAACCAGTCGCTGAACCAGTCCGCATGTTGTTGTTCGATCATGGTTGGTCTTTCTCGTTTCGATCTGGGTCGGGGCTCACCAGGCCACCGCCGGTGATGCGACGCCGTTGATGACGACGCGGATGTCCTCGCCGATGCCTGGTGCACTGACGCAGAAGGACGAGCCGCTGCCGGGGCTGAAGGTCTGGTTGTCGAGCGATGCGGCACCGGACCCGTTGGTCGTGACGCTCGCGCCGAAGCCACCGTTCCAGGTCACCCAGCTGTTGCCGGTTGCCGCACTGCGGTACTGGCAGGCGAAGCCGTACGTGCTGTTGGCGGGGAAGTTCGTCATGTCGAAGTTCACGTAGAGGCACTCGTTGGGCGAGCAACTGCCGCTGCTGTTGGGGAACAGATCCCCCTTGGAGACCGTGACCGACGGCGGTGGGTCAGAGACCGTGAAACTGCCGGAGACTCCCCACGTGCCCGTGTCGTAGTCGTTGTTGGCTCGCACCCAGACCCGGTACGTGCCGGCCGAGAGGTTGAAGTTCTGGCTGGTGGCGGTCCCGCTCCAGTCGATGCCGTCGCGAGAGCCCGTCGAGGAGACGTCGACGTCGAACGAGTTGGCCGCGCACCCGTTGGGGAAGCTGCACGTCATCGTCGGCGTCGTCCAACTCACCGAAGCGGTCAGCGTCCCGCCGTTGGCCGAGACCGTGGGCGCAGGAAGCGGGCCCCATGTCCAGACATTGACCACTGCGCTCGCCGAACCGATGCCCGCGGCATTGCGAAGCCGGAGCTGAAGGGCGTACTGGGTCGACGGTGAGAGCGACAAGCCACCCGAGTCGGCGACCTCGCTCGCGCCGGCACAGAAGTCGACCGGGAAGCCGACGTTGGAGCTCGCCGTCGTCCAGACGCCGTTGACCGCGACGTCCATGCCGGTGACGACACTGCCGTTCTGGGTGATGCAGGTCCCACCAGCGGTCAGGTCGGTGATGACCCCGCTCGGGAGGTAGTTGTCGAAGCTGAAGGCGGCGGTCGGTGCGAAGGGCAGGCCGAACGGCACCGTCGCGGCGGATGCCGGGCTCGGGTTGGGGGTGGCGCCGGGTTCGGCACTCACCTCGTTGTTGGCGGTGACGGTGAAGGTGTACGAGGTGCCGTTCGTGAGCCCGGTGACGATCACACTCGTCTGGTCTCCGGCAACCGTTTGCGATCCGCCCAGGCCGTGCTCGACCGTGTACGAGGTGATCGCGCAGCCCTGATCGGCGGGGGCGACCCAGCTCACGGTGACCTGACCATCCCCGGGGATGACGGTGGGCGCGGCCGGTGCATCCGGCACGGTGCACGGGGTGACCGGGTCGGACCATGTGCTGATGCTGGTGCTCGTGTCGAGCCCCGACTGGGGGTCACGGTTGATCGCACGCACCCGGAAGCTGACCGGTGAGCCGTTGCTCAGGTCGGTCCAGGTGTAGGTGTTGACCGCACCCTGCGGTGCGACGTCGACCCAGGCGGGGCTCGAGTCGACCTGGATCTGGTACAGGCTGATGGCATCACCACCGTCGTAGGGCTCGTTCCATGTCACGAGCACCTGGCGGTCGCCGCGGGCGGCGGTCGGCTGGGCCGGCGCGTCGGGCACCGTGAGCGGATGCTCCGACGCCGACCACGGCGACCAGTCGGACCAGCCCTCGTTGTCGGAGACGGCGTCGTTCTTGGCTCGCACCCGGAACTGGTAGTCAGTGCCGTTGGTGAGTCCGGTCCAAGGCCACTCGGTGAGCGCACCGTTCATGGGCTGCACGAAGCTTGCGCCACCGCCGATCTCGAGTTCGTAGTCCACGATCGCGGAACCCTGGTTGAGCGGCTCGGTCCACGTGACGGTCAGCTGGGTGTCGCCGAACGCCACCGTCGGAGTGGCGGGCTGCTCGGGGCGGCGGTCCGGGATGCCCGGCAGCGACGGATTGCTCGTCGGGCTGTCGCCAGCGGCGTTGCGGGCCGTGACCGTGAAGGTGTACTCGACCGCGTTCTGGAGACCTTCCCAGCGATAGTCGGTGCGAGCGTCGGCGAAGCCGACCGAGCCGCTGCCGCCGAGGCTGTCGCTGTAGGCGAGCGTGTAGCCGTCGACCGGCGCACCGTTGCCCGCCGGGGTCTGCCAGGTGACGACGACATACTGATCGCCGACCGAGTCGATCGACGGTGGCTGGGGTTGGTCCGGGAACCCGATGACCTCGACCGTCACCGTGCCCGTCGACTCGAACTCCGACACCCGGCGTCCGTCCTGCACGGTGTAGGTGAACGAGGTCGTCCCGAAGAACGCGGAGGTCGGTGTGAACGTGACGCTCTGCTCATCCGGCGCGATCTCGGCCACACCATCGGGGCTGACCCCCACCGCGCTGACGATGAGCCCGTCGCCCGCGAGTTCGACCGGGCTCTGGTCGACATCGTTGTCGAGGACCGGGATGACGACGGCCTCGGACTGGTTGGTGCGTGCGTCGTCGTCGACCAGCGCCGGCGCGGCGAACGAGGCCGGCGCGAGGGTGATGGTCACCGTCGCGGTAGCCGTCTCACCCGCGATGTCGGTGACGGAGTAGTCGAAGGAATCGGTCGTGTTGCCGCCGGCGACATCGCTCGTGACGGTGACGACCCCGGTCAGGGGGTCGATCGAGGTCGCCACATTGCCCTCTGCCGGAGTTCCGACGGCGAAGGAGAGCTCGTCGGTGCCGCGCGGCAGATCGGGATCGTCGACCAGGGTCGACACGTCGATCGGTGTCGGCACGCCCGCTTCGATCGTCACCGCCGTGTCGGTGGCGGTGGGTGGCCGGTTGCCCGGAGGAGCGACCTCCACCGTCACCGTCGCCGCCACGCGGTGACCGTTCTGATCGTCGACGAAGAAGTCGAAGAACGCCGACCCCTCGAAGTCGGGGTCGGGGACGAACTCGACCTGCAGGAAGTCCTCGCCGGGAGACCCGACCACCCGAACCGAGCCACCGTTGAGGCTTGTGCCGAGCGTGTAGAACAACGGATCCTCATCGGGGTCGGTGACCCCCTTGTGGAGGTCGATGACCACCGGCGTCTCGAACGGCGTCGCAACCGTCCGAGCGGGCACGGTCGGGCCCTGATTCTCGACGACCAGCAGGGTGATGATCGCAGGCGGTGACACGAGCCCGTCCACGTCGACGACCTGGTAGGCGACCTGTGCGGTCACCTCCGGCGCGACCAGCGAGATCGAACCGTCGTCGAGCACGCTGAACGAACCGTCGTCGGGGGCCACGACACGCAGACCGCCAACCGGGCCGTCGGGGTCGAGGTCGTTCGTGCGCGGGTCGAAGGTCACCGTGCTGCCGGCCCGGACCGGTCCGACGGAGTCGTCGACCGCGATCGGCGGCAGCGGGTCGGGGGCGCTCACCAGCTGCAAGGTGACCTGAGCGGAGTCCGCTCCGCCACGGCCATCCGCAATCGAGTATCCGAACGACACCTCGCGGGACTCGCCGTCGGCCGGAGGGGTGTAGGTGACGACCCGATCGCCGTCCGCGATCGCGACCGTCCCGACGGCGGCGCCGGTGACCTCGGTGATCGTGAGCGGATCGCCGTCGGGATCGACGTCGTTGACGAGCACGGGCAGATCGACCGACGAGCCTCCGATCTCCACCTCGGGGAACCGGGTGTCGTCGATCGCCGTCGGCTCGCGGTTCTGTGGCTCTTCGGGCATCACCCCGATCAGGATCTCCCCGACCGAGCGCAGCGCGCCGACCTCCACCCCCGGAGGGGGGCTGTAGCCGTCGACCAGGGTGTAGGTGAATCGATCGGTGCCGGAGAATCCCTCAGCCGGCGTGTAGATCACCGAGCCGTCGGCCTGGAGCACGGCGGTGCCGTTCGCCGGCTGCGTCGCGATCGCCTCGACGGTGATCGGGTCGCCGTCGGGATCGGCGTCGTTGATGATCGGGTCGATCACGATCGGCGCGCCGGCGATCGTGCGCTCGACGTCGGGCCGCGCGATCGGTGCCCGGTTGGGCTGGGTGGGCGGAACGATGCGGACCTCCACCGTCGCCGATGTGCGGTTGCCGCCCTCGTCGACGATGCCGTAGCCGAAGCTGAAGCCGAACCGGACGTCCTCTTCGATCGCCAGAAGGAGCGCCTGCCCATCGGGGGTGATCCGGAGGACGCCCTCCGGGATCTCGGCGACGGGCTCGGCGACCGACAGCGGCCCGCCGTCGGGGTCGTAGTCGTTGCGCAGGACGGGGATCGTGGTCGTGAAGCCGGGTCGGGCGTCGATGACGTCGGGGGTCGCGACGGGCACGCGGTCGACCGGTTCGCCCGGCACCACCGACACCACGACCGCCGCGCTCACCGGTTCGGCCGTGCCGTCGGAGATCCAGTACCGGAACTGGACGCGTGAAGCCGCGTTGGCCGTCGGCGTGACCCGGAAGCCCACGCCCGGGACCGGCTCGATCTCCAGTCCGTCGGCGGGGATCCAGTCGACGATGCCCACGATGTCGCCGTCCGGGTCACCGTCGTTGTCGAGGACCCGCACGATCCGGCTCTCACCGATCGCGACCGCGAGATCGTCACGGACCGCCACCGGCGGCTGGTTCTCCGCGAAATCGGTCACCTCGACTCGGATCTGGGCGGCGTCGGTGTCGGGACCATCGGAGACCAGATAGGAGAACCGGTAGGTACCCGGCGCGGCCGGAACGAACAGGAACTGTCCGTCGGGCGTGAGGTCGGCCTGCACGCCAGCGGGCTCGACCGCGACGAGATTGCGGGTGACGAGGAGATCACCGTCGGGATCGACGTCGTTGGCGAGCACGTCGATCAGGACGGGGCGGCCGACCGCGGTCTGGCCGACGTCGTTGCGAGCCTGCGGCGGCAGGTTCGCCTCCGGCTGACGCACCCGCACCCGGACGACACCCGTCGCCTCTTCGCCGAAGTCGTCGATCACGGTGTAGCGGAGCTCGATCGTGCCTTCGGGACTCGTGTCGTCGGGGGTGAATGTGACTTCGCCATCGCCGCTGAACGTCACGGTCCCGCCGTCGACGGGCTCGACCGCGGTCAACACCAGCACGTCGCCGTCGGGATCGGAGTCGTTGGTCAGCACGTTGAGCGACACCGACTCGCCCGCCCGCACGGTGGCGTTGTCGTCGACGGTCTCGGGCGGACGGTTGGTGTCTTGATCGGGGGCCTCGAAGGTGACAGTGACCGACGCCTCGTCTCGACCCTGCCGCCCGTCGTGTACCCGGTACCCGAAGGTGATCGTGCCGGCGAAACCGGGCGGCGGCGTCACCTGGACGCCGGAGCCGTCCGCATTCACGACGACGAGCGCGCCTTCCGGGGTGTAGCCGAGGGCGTCGACGCCGGTGATCGCCTCGACCACGAGCGGGTCGTTGTCGGCGTCGGTGTCGTTGGCCAACACGTCGACCACCACGGGCCGGTCGACGCGGGTCACCGCTTCGTCGTCCGCGGCCTGAGGTTGCTCGTTGACATCGTCGGTGTCGAGGGCGTCGATCGTCTCGGCCAACTCGTCGGCGTTCGGGTTCTCGATCAGATCCTCGTCACCGCCGGAGTCGTCGCTTGCGTCCTCCTGCTGATCGTCGGTGGCCTGTTCGACCGGCCAGTCGGAGATCTCGGTGACTTCGAGCTCCTCGTTCACGAACCACACGTCGCCGGTCGCTGCGTCGTTCACGAACACCCAACCGTTGACCTCGCGCAGGCGCACGTCGGGACCGGCCGCTTCGAGAACGGCCGTACCGCTGCAGTTGTGCACGACGACCTCGGGTCGGGTCGTGACCGCGTACAGGCATCCCTCGTGGTCGATCGGCGCGACAGGGTCGCTGCCCTGGAGATCCTGAACCGGGACGGCCTCGCCCGACGCGAGGTCGATTCTCACCGACTGGAGGTCGGCGGTTACCGCAGCGACGAAGGGCGCCTCCGGCGACGGCTGTGCGAGCTGCACGACGGCGCGGTCGAGGGCGAAGCGCTGCACGCCCTCGGCATCGACGACCAGGAGTTCGTCGTCGGTGGCCAGGACGGCGCGCTCGCCGACGAGCGACAGGCTTCGCAGGTCGGCGCCCACACCGAGGTCGGTCGACGAGTCGACCGCGCCGCCCACCGATGCGAGTTGCAACACGTCGTCGTCGAGATCGAAGCGGGCGATGGCACCGGTCGATCCGACGGCGATCCGACTCCGCCCGGATCCCGACATCAGCGCGGGCTGTTCGTCGATCACCTCGACCTCGACCAGCTGCTGGGGATTGAACCGCCAGACGGTGCCCGTCGCCGGGTCGTGGACGACCACGCGTCCCGGGGCGGCGATCACCTCGACTCCGGCCGGCACGCTGAGGCCGCGGCTGAGTGAGTAGGTGGCGCCGCTCGCCAGGCTCACGACCTGTGCGTCGCGGTCGTGGACGACGATGACACCCGGCGCCTGGTCGACGTCGAAGTCGCGGCCTGCGAACGGACCGATCGCACCGCTGATCTCCTCGACGGCGCGATTGGCGTGGCCGATCTCCCGCGTCTCACGGTTGAGCACCCAGGCACCACCGTCGTTGGTTTCGCTCTCGGTCGCCGGCCGCCCCTCGGCCAGCGTCGCCGCGACGACGAGGGACGCGATCATGGCGAACGCCGCCAACCCCGAGCCGAACGCGCGCCAGCGCCTCATGGTCGGCCTCGCTCGGTACGGCGGCCGGCCGTCGACGGCTCCGGCCACGCGGCGTGGCCGAGGTGCCGAACCGGGGAGATCGTGTTCGCCCTCACCCGACCGAACGTACGGGTGGAGGGGCCGGGGGACCATGGGGACGACCCCCCATGGGGCGCGCCGCATCGATCCGCGCCGAATGGTCCGCCCCCTCGGTACTCCGCCAAACGCATACCGGGTGCGAATCTAGCCGTCGGCCCGCCACCCGGCCTCTTCGATGCCGATCCGTCCCACCGCTCGCCGTGTTCGACGCGACAACACGCACCGTGGTCATGCCATGCTGGACGCCGAGTGCGGAGGATCGGGCGAGCGTGACGACGGACGGAAACGGCGGGGAGACCCTCCTCATCGAGGGCTACACCGACTTCGCGCAGATCGGGAGCGGCGGCTTCAGCACGGTTTTTCGGGCCGCGCAGCCGGCGATGGCCCGCAACGTCGCCATCAAGGTCCTGAACACGGGCTTCGGTAACGAGCGACAGCGCCGCACGTTCGAACGGGAGTGCCAGGTGATGGGCCAGCTGTCCCGTCATCCTCACATCGTCACCGTGTTCCACTCGGCGTTCTCGGGAACCGGCCAACCCTGCATCGTGATGGAGCTCTACCGCACGACGCTGCGCGACCGGCTGCGTGAGGGCGGCGCGCTTCCGGTCGCCGACGTGCTCGACATCGGGGTGAAGACCGCCGGTGCGCTCCAGGCGGTCCACGACGCCGGCATCCTCCATCGCGACATCAAGCCCCACAACATCTTCGTCTCGGACTACGGCGAACCAGCGCTGGCCGACTTCGGCATCTCGTCGGTCGCCGACGAACGCACGATCACCGGCGGCGGGGGCTTCTCGCTCGACTACTCCGCGCCCGAGGTGCTCGAGACGATCGTCGGCAGCGTCGCAGCCGACATCTACGGTCTGGCCGCCACGCTCTACCACGTCGCGAGTGGCTCCGTGCCCTACCCGTTCGACGGTCCGAGCGGCGACCGACTTCGCGTCACCATTCGCCGGATCGTCTCCGACCCTCCCCCCGAACTCCGTCGACCCGACGCACCGCCCGGGCTCGACCGCCTGTTGCGCGAGGCGATGGCGAAGGACCCCGATCGCCGGCCGGCCACCGCCGCCGACTTCGCCCGACGGATGCAGCTCATCCAAGCGGAAATGGGTCTCCCGGAGACGCCGTTCGTCGTGTCGCCGGCCCAGGCCACCACCGCCGCGGCACCGACGCCGACCGAACCGGGTCCGGGCGAGGCACAGGCGCGCACGGTCACGGTCGCCCGGACCCAACCCGACGGGCGGCCCGAGCCAGGGCCCCCGGTCGACGACACCCCTCCGGAGACCATCGCCCGCCGCCGCCGAGCCACCCTGATCACGGTCGCGGTACTCGGTCTCGGCGCCGTGGCGGCGATCGCGCTCGCCGTCCTCACCAGTGGCGGCGGCGACGACCAACCGATCGACCCCGCCGACCTCGGCACGACGATCCCGCCGGCCGACGACAGCACCTTCGACGTGCTCGATGCGCCGAGCGACCTCGCCGTCACCCGCGAGGACGACGGCGGTGTCTCGATCGCGTGGTCCTCGACCGAGGACGGTGTCGAGTTCGAGATCACCCGCGTCGACGGCGACGCGTCGGGCGAGTCGATCCGCGTGCCGATGTCCCCGCACCGCTGGGAAGGCATCGACCCTGCGGTGACCCCGTGTTTCGAAGTCCGGACGATCGGTGACGTCCGCGCCTCACGCGACGCCGCCGGTCCCGTCTGCGCGGAGTGAACCCTCCGCGCTGACCACCCCGGATCATCTGGGGACTCGTCCCCGGGGAGTCCTCCCCATCGACCGGTGCGACCCGATCCCGCACGCTCTGGCCAGCTTCGTCGAACGACGGAGCCGGCACGAGAGCCGTGCCGGGAACGGGAGGAAGACGATGGAGTCTGCGAAACCCTGGCTGTTGGCCGGAGTCGTCGCCGCGGCGGCGTTCGCCATCCAGTTCCTCCTCCCCGCGCTGCTCGGCTGATCGCCGAGCCGCCATGAGAGAAGGAGATCCACCATGGGACAGGTCGACCGAGCACGACAGGTCACGACCATCACGACCACGCGCGACGCGAACGCCGCGCTCGAACACGCACGCCGAGCGGTGGCGAACGTCGGTTCGGTCGGCACGACGCGGGTCCGCGTCGAGGCGGCGTCGAACAACACGATGCACGTTGCGCTGAAGCCGACCATCGTGGGCGCGCTGCACGGCGCCGGCCGGTTCACCGTGCAGGCGACCCCGAACGAGAGCGGATCGAAGGTGGTCATCCAGTTCACCGACACGGTCGTCACCCGCCCGACCCTGTTCGGGTTCATCCCGGTGGGACCGCGGTCGGTGATGGGCATCAAGGCCTACGAACGCTGTGTCGGCGCCATCCGCAGTGCCGTCTGAGCGGCGTCCGATGCTGATCTTCGACCGACGCGGGCGCGAGCTGCGCAATGCGATCGAGCACGCGACGGTGTCGATCCGTTCGCTCCCGGAGGTCGGCTTCGATCGAGCGGCGGAGGTCACGGACGAGGCGGCGGCCCGGTTGATGGTCGCCGCCCGACGGCTGGCCGACAGGGGCCGAGCCGACGACGCCCGCCGGATGCTCGCGGACGCGCGGCCCGACGGCTGCGGCCAGGTCGACCAGCTCATCTCGTCGGTCCTCGACCAGACGGTGATGTCGATCCGCAAGGGGTGATGGCACCTCACCCAATGGCGACCCGATGGGGAGGGCGTGGGGAGTCGTCCCCATCGACCTCCCGGGTCGGGTCCCGCAAGCTGAGATCAACAAGCCGGCACGAGGTGCCACGAAGGGGAGAAACCACCATGGAACTGTTGCTCGACCGACCGAAGCGGAAGATGCGGGATGCGATCGAGAAGGCGGCGCTGTCGATCCAGCTCCTGCCCGAGCTCGGGATGCGCCACGCCGCCAACGTCGCCGACGACGCCGCAGAGAAGATGATGTGCGCCGCCGGACGGCTCGCCGAGAAGGGCCGGGCCGACGATGCCCGTCAGATGCTGGCGGCGGCCCGCCCCAGCGGCTGCGAGCACATCGACCACCTGATGGCGTCGGTCGTCGACCAGACGCTGATGTCGATCCGCAAGGCCTGAGACGCCCGGTCGGCCCGGCGATCTGGCTCGTCGTGAGCCGGGCTGCGAACATCGACGGCGTGAACCACGCCCAGCCGACCGGACCCGACCTGAACGGCCGCACGCCGATCACCGAGGACGACGCAACGATCGCCCGCCTTCTCGAGGACGTGAGCGTGCCGACCCTGCTCTGCGCCATGGTCCATCTCACCGGAGACCCGAGCTGGATCCGGGACGAGACGATCCGACCGCAGGGCCTCTTCCTCAACATCTACGACGGGTTCATGTCCGCCGAGGCCCAAGCCGAGGCCCGAGCCCGAGCCCTCCCTCACATCATCGGTTTCCGCGACGGCGATGGGGAGCTCCCACCGCCGCCCACGCCGGAGCTGGTGCACGAGATGATGGCGTTCATCGGCTGTGCGGAGATCCCCGACGACACGATCCCGATGATGCTCGGTGAGCTCAACCTCGACGGCGAAGGCGTGCCGTCGGCACAGGCACCGCCGATCGTCCACGACGACTTCCCGGTCGTGGTGATCGGCTGTGGCCAGTCGGGCCTGCTGGCCGGGATCCGTCTGCGCGAGGCCGGCATCCCGTTCACGATCGTCGAGAAGAACGCCGGTCCCGGCGGCACCTGGTGGGAGAACGCGTACCCCGGCGCTCGGGTCGACGTCGGCAGCCACTTCTACTGCTACTCCTTCGAGCCCGCCGACCACTGGACGGAGTACTTCTCTCAGCAGCCCGAGTTACGCCGCTACTTCGTCGACGTGATGGAGAAATACGGCATCGATGCCCATTGCCGCTTCGAGACCGAGGTCGAGTCTGCGACCTACGACGAGGCGACGGGCACCTGGCAGGTCACCGTCCGGTCGGCGGAGGGAGTGGTCGACGAGTTGACCGCACGCGCCGTCATCTCCGCCGTCGGCTCGTTGAACCGACCCATGCTCCCCGACATCCCCGGCATGGACGACTTCGACGGGCCGTCGTTCCACTCGATCCGTTGGGACCACGACGTGGACATCACTGGCCGGAGGGTCGCCCTCGTGGGGGCCGGCGCGACCGGGTTCCAGATCGCTCCGACGATCGCCGACGACGTCGCACACCTCACGGTCTTCCAGCGCACCGCCCAGTGGATGTTCCCCAACCCGAACTATCACGAGTCCGTTCCCGAGGGCATGAAGTGGGCGATCCGCCATCTGCCCTCGTTCCGCAGCTGGTTCCGGTTCCTCATCCTGTGGCCCGGCGCCGGCGTCGACCTGGCCGGCCCTCGGATCGATCCGGACTGGGACGACTCCGATGGGCTCGCGATCAGTCAACGCAACAAGTCGACCCGCGACTTCTTCCTCGGCTTCATGGCCGAACAGATCGGCGACGATCCGGGACTGCTGGCCAAGATCACGCCCGACTACCCCGCCACCGGCAAGCGCACGCTCCAGGACAACGGCTCGTGGCTCGGTTGCCTCAAGAAGGACAACGTCGATCTCGTCCGAACCGCCATCGAGCGCATCGACGCCGACGGCATCCACACCGTGGACGGCGAGTTCGTCGAGGCCGACGTCATCTGTTACGCGACCGGCTTCCGCCACAACGACTTCCTGTGGCCGATGGAGATCACCGGCCGAGGCGGTCAGACCCTTCGGGACCTCTGGGGCGACGAACCGGCCGCCTACCTCGGCATCACGGTGCCCGATTTCCCGAACTTCTTCTGCATGTATGGGCCCGGGACCAACCTCGCCAGCGGCGGCTCACTCATCTTCCATTCCGAATGTCAGATCACCTACATCATGCAGTGCATCGACAAACTCATCGCCGACGACCTCACGTCGATCGAGCCGACGGTGGAGGCGTACGAGACCTACGACGCCGAACTGCAGGCCGAGATCTCCCAGATGGTGTGGAGCCACTGGTCGATCACCAACACCCACTACAAGAACGCCAAGGGCAACGTGCACACGCTCAGCCCGTGGCCGCTGCACGTCTACCAGGCGTGGACCAAGGAGCCGGATTTCACCCGGTTCGAACTCGCCTGACGCTCAGGACTTCGCGTCGAAGATGACGTCGTCGGGGATCGCGTGGGTCTCGGCGGTAATCATGTCGCCGCCGCGGAAAACCGACTCGAGGAACGCCACCGCGAACGTGTTGGTCAGTTCCTTCACCCGTTCGATCGGCATCTGGTCCGGCTGACAACCGGCGAGCGCATAGCCCTCGATGAACTCGACGACGATCGCGTTGGTGTCGGGAAGGTCGGCGACCTCGTCCTGGTAGTCACACACATCGGTGAACGACTGATGCGCACCGGCGACGAGTTCGACCCGGTAGTGCTCCGAGGCGTTCGACGCCGCCCACGCCCGCTCGACGTTGGGGTCGACCGGCGTGGTCGTGTCGTCGGTACCCACGAGGATGAGGGTCGGCAGATCGATCGATGCGAACTCGGCGTCGGTCACCAGGCTCTCCTCGCCACCGTCGCCGACCGCCGGCGCCAACGGGATCAACGCGTCGACCCGGTCGTCGGCGGGGATGACGGTGTCGGCGAACGTCTTGCCGGCGGCGACCGCATAGGTGGTGTAGCCGCCGAAGCTGTGACCGGTCACCGCGATCGACTCCTCGTCGATCAACGCCGCGATCGGTGCGCTCTGGGCGTCGGCACCGGCGAGGACACCGTCGATCACGACCGTCACGTCCACGGGTCGGTCGAGTGCGATCTCGAGAGGATCGGCCTCGATCCCGAGCACCTGCTCGACCGCAGTGTTGCCGGTGTGATCCGGAGCCACCACCACGTAGCCGTGACTGGCGAGGGTCTCGGTGTAGTCGGAGTGGATGTAGCGCAACCCACCGGAGCCGTGGGAGTAGACGACCAGCGGGAACGGCCCGTCGGCGGCGGCCGCAGCGGGATCGGCGGACACCGCGTGGGCCGAGACATACGAGTCGCCGGTCACGAAGGAGTAGATGTGCGCCTCCTGGGTCACCTCCTGCGACGGGTCGAGCGGAAACCACACCTCGACCGTGAGCGGGCGGTCGCGCACCCCGTCGTCGACGGTGATCGTCGTCGCACCCACCGGGTACGCGCCGAGCCCGACGTCGACGATCTCGAGGAGCGCCGGCGCTGTCGTCGTGGTGGTCGTGGCCTCGGTCGTGGTGGTGCTCTCGGGCGCCTCGGTGGTGGTGGTCGGTGCCTCGGTCGTCGTGGTCGGCGCGTCGTCACCGGTCCCGGCATCCGCGTCGGCGGTGTCGGCATCGTCTCCCCCGCAGGCGGCGGCGACGAGCGACAGGAGGGCGAACACGACGAGGGGGAGGCGGCGCATGCCCGGCATCGTCTCATGCCCGATGGGGCAACCGGTAGCCGGCCCCGCCGGATCCGGTACCGTTGCGCCCCGGCGACCGCAGCGAACCGGAGGACCCACGTACCGTTCGAATTCCGCGCATCGGGTGAGCGACTGCTCGCGGTCGGGGTCGACTCCCTCGCCCTGGCCGACGGCTATGCGGTCATCGAGTCGGCGCGCCGCCACACCACACTGAGCGAACTGCTCGTCGACGTCACCGACGCCCACCTGGTGACCCCGTTGACGACCGACACCGAGTTGGGCGAGATGCACTTCCTGGCGCGGAAGCTGCGAGATCTCCACACCGAGACCCCGTTCCGGTTCGCGGTGGCCGCCGACGCCCAGTGGGCGCTGATGTGTGAGGACTTCATCGAACTGGCGAAGGCGGTCGCCGCCGACCTCGACGCACAGACCTTCGCGACCCGGGCCGATGCGGAGGTCTGGATCCGGCACGATTGCTGAGCCGTCTCGCCTGTCTGTTGGGAATCTGACCCCGACGCCAGGCTGCGACGAAGCGGGAAGTAGCGTCCCGATCAGCCGAGGTTTGGAGCGCGTTCACCGATGCCCTTCGAGACGCGGACGACATCATCAGGCGGCGTGATGGTCGGCACGGAGATGGTCACACTCGACGACGGTCTCGCCGCGCTCGGCCTCGTGCAGCAACGACCCGAGTGGCGCCACGTCGTGATCGACGTCTCGGCCTCGGACTCGCCGTTCATCCTCCCCCGCGACGAGGAGCTCGATGATCTCCATCGGCTCGTCCGGGTACTGCGCGACCTCCGGCTGGCCAAGGGCTTCCAGATCGCGATCGTGCGCGGACCGCGTAGCGGTGCCCGCGTCGCCGACTTCGTCGACCTGGCGCGCTCGATCGTCGTCGACGTCGCGGTCCAGGCCTTCGACTCGCTCGACGACGCCCTCGCGTGGGTGAACGCGACGATGACCGACGACTGACCCGACGCTCGGCCGGCTGCGGGCGCCCTCCGGCCTCGGGTTTACAATCTGTCAATGACGGTCGAGTCACTTCATCCCGTCCAGCGCCCGGGCCGCTCCGTGTCCCGCGTGCTGCGGCCGGCGACGCTGGCCGACGCGCTCGACCTGCTCCACACCGATGCAGACGCGCGCCCCGTCGCCGGCGGAACCGACCTGCTGCTCGATCTGCACCGGGGCGGAGCCGGTGAACCGGTCACGCTGCTCGACCTGACCGGCGTCGACGAGCTGCGCGGCATCTCGATCGGCGGCGGCATGGTGCGTCTCGGGGCGCTGACGACCCACAACGACGTCGCCGGCCATCCCGAACTCCCCGTCGTCGCCCTCCCGCTGGCCCAGGCCTGCCTCGAGATCGGGTCCCCGCAGCTCCGGAATCGGGCGACGATCGCCGGGAACCTCGCCACCGCCAGCCCAGCCAACGACTCGATCTCCGCGCTCCTCGCACTCGACGCGACGGTCACGATGCGATCGGTGCGAGGCGAACGGACCGTCCGGCTCGACGACTTCTTCACCGGGTTCCGCACGACCGTGCTCGCCACCGACGAGCTCATCACCGCGATCGAGTTCCCCATGCTCGGCGGATCCGAAGCCGGGATCTGGGCCAAGCTCGGCAACCGAGCCGCCCAGGCGATCTCGGTCGTACACCTCGGCGTCGTGATCGACCGTTCGGCCGACGGGGTCGTGCGCGACGCCCGGCTCGCGATCGGCAGTGTCGCCGCACGCGTCGAGGTCCTGGCCGACGCCGGTGCGGCACTGATCGGCTCGCCGCTCGACGAGGCCACGATCGAAGCGTGCGCGACGATCGCCGCCGCGTCGGTCTCTCCCATCGACGACGTCCGCGCGACGGCTGACTATCGGACGGCGCTGATTCCGACACTCGTACGCCGCTCGCTGTCGGCGGTGCGCGACGACACCGTCGCCGACCGATGGCCGGGGCGGGTGCCGTGTCTGCGCGACGTCCAGCCCACCCGCCGAGACGGGCCCACCGTGATCGACGACACCACCGAGGTGGTCGCCGCCGTCAACGGGGCCGAGGTGTCCGGACGACGGGCCGCCTCGCTCACGCTGCTCGACTGGCTGCGCGAGGAGGTCGAGCTCACCGGCGCCAAGGAGGGGTGCGCCGAGGGCGAGTGTGGGGCGTGCACCGTCCGCCTCGACGGGCAAGCGGTGATGAGCTGTCTCGTACCCGCTGCCCAGGCCGCCGGCGCGACGATCACCACCGTCGAAGGCGTGGCGCCGGCCGCGACGCCGCATGTGGTGCAGCAGGCCTTCGTGGACGAGTTCGCCGTGCAATGCGGGTTCTGCATCCCCGGATTCATCGTCGCCGGCGCCGCCCTCCTCGACGAGGTGCCGGATCCGAGCTTCGACGACATCCGGCTCGGACTCTCCGGCAACCTGTGCCGCTGCACGGGCTACTACCCGATCATGCAGGCGGTCCGTCGGGCCAGCGTCGTCGACGTGGAGCTCGAGCCGTGACGGTCGGACGCTCGCCGGTTCGCCGCGACGCCGCGGCCAAGACCGACGGCTCGGCCGAGTACGCCGCCGACGCCGTTCCCCACGACGCCCTCCACGCGGTCATCGTCTTCTCGGGCCAGGCCCACGCCCGCATGCTGTCGATGTCGACCGGCGCGGCGCGAGCGGTCGACGGGGTCGTGGACGTCATCACCGCCGCCGACGCGCCGGTCAACGAGTACGGCCTGACCATGCGGGACCAACCTGCTCTGGTGGGCGTCGACCACACCGGCAACGCTGCGGTCGACGCGGCGATCTCGCGTTGGGACGCCGACCAGATCGCCGTCGTGGTCGGCGAGACGATCGACGCGGCGCGCGCCGGTGCGGCCGCCATCCAGGTCGAGTGGGAGCCGCGACCGATCGTGGCCGACATCGATGCAGCGCTCGCGGCCGATGCGCCGCTCCTGCATCCCGAGAACGGTCTCGACGACAACGCCTACCACCACCTGAAGATCCGCAAGGGCGACCTCGCGTTCGGCTGGGCTGTCGCGGACGTCGTGATCGACGGCACCTACGAGGTCCCCCACCAGGAGCACGCCTACCTCCAGCCCGAGGCGGGGACCGCCTACCTCGACGACGAGGGCCGGGTGACGATCGAGGTCGGTGGCCAGTGGACCTCCGAGGACCGAGAGCAGGTCGCGCATGTGCTCGGGCTGCCCGAGGACCGCGTGCGCATCATCTACAAGGCGATCGGTGGCGCGTTCGGCGGCAAGGAGGACATGTCGATCCAGATCGCAATCGGGCTCGCCGCCATGCGCCTCGCCGAGCGCGGCGAGACCCGGCCGATCCACTGTCGGTGGTCGCGCGAGGAGT
This sequence comes from Actinomycetota bacterium, assembly GCA_039193795.1. Classification (GTDB taxonomy): domain Bacteria; phylum Actinomycetota; class Acidimicrobiia; order Acidimicrobiales; family Aldehydirespiratoraceae; genus UBA11606. Next base: position 59,342 of record JBCCWI010000003.1, read on the forward strand.
CGATCGTCGGTCACCACAAACGACATCGGGGGCGGATCCGTCTCAAGCTCGGCGCCACGACGGAAGGACAGATCACCGCACTCGAGGCCGACGTCGACCTCGACGCCGGCGCCTACAACTACACCTCGAACAAGGTGCTCGGGAACGCCCACCTCTCCGTCGCCGGCCCGTACCGCATCCCCAACGCCCGGATCGACTCCCGCGCGATCTACACGACGACGGTTCCCGGTGGCGCCTTCCGCGGGTTCGGCGGGCCGCAGGGCCACTTCGCGATCGAGACCGCGATGAACAAGCTCGCCGACCATCTCGGCATCGACCCCGCCGAGCTGCGGCTGCGCAACGCGCTCGAGGACGGCGACGCGAGCATCACCCAAGCCCCGATGCCCGATGGCGTCAGCATCCGCGAGGTGATCACCGCCTGTTCGCTGCGCGCCGACATCGGCGAGCCGATGGACGATCCGGAGCCGTTCTCCCCGATCGCGTCGCTGCCCTCGGCTCCCGCGGCGCTGCGACGGGGCCGGGGCTTCGCCGCCGGGTTCAAGAACGTCGGGTTCTCCTTCGGCTTCCCCGAGCGATGCGAGGCCGAGATCGTGCTGCACGGCGAGCCCGACGACGACACCCCGTCACGGGCCGACCTCTTCCACGGCGGCGCCGAGGTCGGGCAGGGCAACCACCAGGCGATGCTGCAGATGGCGGCCGACGCGACCGGCCTCGCCATCGACGCGATCGAGGGGCACTTCAGCGACACCGCGACCTCGGGGGACCCGGGTTCGGCGTCCGCCAGCCGGCTGACGTTCATGGCCGGCAACTCGATCCTGGGCGCGGCCGAGGAGGCGGAGAAGGCCTGGCGGGACGGCGAACGTCCCGCCCGGGGAGCCTTCCGGTACACCCCACCGCCCACCGACGTCCTCGACCCCGAAACCGGGGCGGGAACCCCGAACTTCTGCATCGGCTACATGGCGCAGTGCGTCGAGGTCACCGTCGACATCGAGACCGGGCACGTGCGGGTCGACCGGGTCACCTCGACCCACGACGTCGGCAGAGCGATCAACCCGCGACTCGTGCAGGGCCAGATCGAAGGCGCGGTGGTGCAGGCGCACGGCTACGCCCTGAGCGAGGATCTGCAACTCGCCGACGGCGTCATCACCAACCCGCGGTTCTCCGGCTACCTGATCCCCGGGATCGGCGACATCCCGCTCGAAGTCGACAGCCAGATCCTCGAACTGGCGGACCCGCTCGGCCCGTTCGGTGCACGCGGGGTCGCCGAGATGCCGTTCATCACCTACGCCCCCGCGCTGATCGCCGCCGTCCACGACGCGACCGGCGTCTGGTTCGATTCGTTCCCGCTGACACCGAGCCGCGTGCTCGCCGGTCTGCGGGCGGCCCGACCCCGCTAGTCCAGCACGGCGTCCGCGACCGCCCGAGCCCCGGTCGACGTCGTGACGACGGTGTAGTGGTTCGTGTCGGCCACCTCGGTCGCGGTGACGTGCGGGAGTCGATCGGTGACCACCGCCAGGTAGTCGCGGGTGTAGAGACCCGGCGTCTCGTCCAGCAGGCCGCGGGGACACCAGAGCATCGTCGACGGCACCGCCGAGCGTTCGATCGCAGCCGCCGACTCGGGTTCGGCGATCGCCGCACCGCCATCGACCAGCACCACCTCCTTGCTCACACTCGACCGCACCTGACCGTCGGCGTCGATGACGGCGTCGTAGCGCACATAGTCCTCGATCGCGGAGGTCCACTCGTTCGGTGGCTGGAACGCAGGGTGCGCCCGGAAGAAGTCGACATAGGCCTCGATCGACGCGAACCGCATGTCGAGACGAGCCAGCGCCGGGCCGATCACCGCGTGGATCACCGCCTCGACGTCGACGTCGGGGTCGACGGGTGCGTCGCCGCCCGGGAACGGGACACCGCCGTCGATCAACACCAGGCGCTCGCACCGGCTCGGGTGACGCTCGGCCGTGTTGGCGATGATGAACCCGCCGAGCGAGTGACCCAACAAGACCGTGCGCTCGACGCCGAAGTGATCCATCACCGCGGCGACGTCGTCGCCGTGGGCGACCAGTCCGAACGGGCCGGCGACCTCGGCGCTTCCGGCGCGCCCCCGGTGGTCGATGCCGACCACCGAGACCTCACCATCGCTTCGATCGACGATGTGCTCGGCCACGATCGAGAACGACAGGTGGTTGGCGGTGATGCCGTGGGAGGCGACCACGATGCGATCACCCGTCCCCCACCGGCCGACGCACAGGTCGCCACCGTCGACGGGCACGCTCGAACGGACATAGGGGATGGCCATGCCGCGATCGTAGGACAGCGACCCGATGGTGGCCGTCCGGCGGGCCACCTAGGTTGAGGCGATGAGCGACGACCGACACCGTCAGGACGCTGTCTCGGGCAAGGCGTGGTCCGACTTCTGCGATGCGCTCAAGGCGGCGGGCGACCTCGTCGTCGAACACAGCACCGACGACCTCGACCGCATCGAGGGGTTCCGCTACCTCAGCCGGCTGGCCCGCGGCGGGCTCACCGCCTTCATCGAGAACGGCGACCGGATCCGACCCCACATCCTGCCGATCCCGTTCAACCTCAAGATCGGCTGCGACAACCCCGACGCCGACTACCGAAACGTCGGCATCGACCCCGCCCACACCTACCGGATCACCGGGACGCGAGGCACCGTCAACTTCCTGAGCATCGGTGCCTACTCGGGCGGCTACGGCACGAACTCCGCCACCCCGGGCGCCCAGGGCAACATCACCGACAACGACCCCGATCCCGACCGTCGACTCGACATCATCGCCAGCGTCGAACCGCCGGCGGCGCTCGAGCCCGGCCAGCAGTGGTTGGAGATGTCGCCCGCGACGACGGTGATCATCGTCCGCAACTTCTTCCTCGACCGGACCACCGAGCGCTCGTCGGAACTCTCGATCGAGTGCGTCGACCCGCCCACCGCGCATCCCGAACCGTTCTCGGCCGACGATCTCGCCCGTGGGCTCGCGATGTCGGGCTTCTACGTCCACGGCATCGTCCAACGGTTCCACGACTGGCTGGTGATGTTCCGGGAGCATCCCGACACCCTCGAGTTCCTGCCCGTCGACGACGGCCCCGGCGGATGGGGCGATCCGAATCAGCTGTTCCGCCACGGCTGCTGGCGGCTCGGCGACGACGAGGCGTTCGTGATCACGGTGCCGCCGATCGACGCCTTCTACTGGAACTTCCAGCTCAACAACATGTGGGAGGAGTCGCTCGACTACCACCGGTACCCGGTGACCGTGAACGCGCACACCGCGACCTACGAACCCGACGGTCGAGCCCGGATCGTGGTGAGTCCAGTCGATCCTGGATGGGGCAACTGGATCTCCACCGCCCACCACAGCCACGGCACGTGGGGCCTTCGGTACAACCAGGTCGTCGAGGATCTGCCGCCCACGATCGACCGAGTCGCCCTCGCAGCCCTCCCCGGTCTCGCCTGAGCGACCGCTCCCCCGAGTCGACGCCGCCACCGTGACTACGGTGGCCCCATGGTCCGCATCCTCGACTACACCGGCACGCCCCGAGAACGCACCACGACGGTGGCGGACATCCGCGGGCTCCGAACGATCGGAGCGCAGCTCACCCAGACCACGGCGGGCACAGCGGAGGAGGCGGCTGCGGCGGACGCGGCGGGGATCGACATGATCGCCTGCCTCGGCCCCGCGGTGCCGGAGGTGCGGCAGGGCTCGTCGACCCGGTTCGTCAGCGCGGCGATCGACTTCCAGGGGGCGGTCACGCCCGACGACCTGTTGCGCGACGCGTTCGCTGCGCTCGAGGCCGGCGCCGACGCGGTGATCACCGCTCGCAGCCTCGCCCACGTCGAGCACCTCGCCGCCGACGACCTGCCCGTCATGGGCCATCTCGGCTTCGTCCCGAAGAAGGCGACGCTGTACGGCGGCGTGCGCACCGTCGGGAAGACGGCGGCCGAGGCGGCTGCGCTGTGGGCCGACTTCCGCCGCCTCGAGGATGCCGGTGCGTTCTCGGTCGAGTGCGAGCTGATCCCCGCGAACCTGATGGCGGCGATCCAGCAACGCACCGGACTCGCCACGGTGTCGCTCGGATCGGGACCGCACGCCGACGTGATGTTCCTGTTCCAGAACGACATCTGTGGCGAGGGCGGATTCGTGCCCCGCCACGCCCGCACCTACGCCGACCTCGACGCCCTGCACGAACAGATCCGCACGGAACGGATCCGGGCACTCGGCGAGTGGAAGGCCGACGTGGCTGCGGGCGCGTTCCCGAACGACGGCGAGATCAGCCAGACCCCCGACGACGAGTTGGCGGCCTTCCTCGACGGGTTGGACTGAACGGGCTCAGACGTCGATGCGCAGTTCCTCGGCGACCGTCACCGAGCAGACGCCCGCGAACTCGCGCGACGACCGACCGACGTGGACGCGGTAGTCGCCCGGGTCGACGTACCAACCGGGCCGATCGCGATGACGGCCACCACCACCGGCCGGCACGAGACTGTTCGCAGCGAGATCGGCGTAGACCGGATCGCCGGGGTCGAACGACGCGAACGCTCGGGGGTCGAGCCGCAACGACACCGTCGTGGATTCACCCGGGTCGAGGGTGACCTTCTCGAACGCCTTCAGTTCCCGCACCGGCCGGGGCACCGGCCCCGCCGGCGGCTCGACATAGGCCTGCACGACCTCACTGCCGCGGCGACCACCGGTGTTGGTGACGGTGACGTCGATCGAGACGCCGCCCGCGAACGCCGCGGCGGTCGGGACGTCGGCGATCTCGAACGTCGTGTAGCCGAGACCCGAGCCGAAGGCGACGGCCGGTTCGATGCCGAGCGAGTCGTGCCAGCGGTGGCCGCAGAACACACCCTCGCCGTACCGGACGACACTGTTCTCGCCCGGGTAGTTGGGATAGGCGGCGAAGTGCTCGTAGTGCGCCCCGATCGTGGTGGGTGCCCGGCCCGACGGTTCGAGGTCGCCGACGAGCATGTCGACCACGGCCTCGCCCAGCTCCTGCCCGGCGAATCCGACACTGAGCACGGCGGCGGGGTCGTCGAGCCAGTCCACGGCGTGCGGCGAACCGACGTTCAGCACCACCACCGTGCGCGGGTTGGCCGCCGCGACGGCCCGGATCAGCTCGGGTTGGCCGCCGGGGAGCTCCCAGAGGTCGCGATCGCGGCCCTCGGTCTCCCAGTCGTCGTTGGTGCCGACGACGACGAGCGCCACATCGCACTCGGCCGCCAGACGGGCGGCATCGCCGACCAGGTCGCGCTCGACCAGGGGACGGGCGCCGACGATCACCCCGGCGAGGAGGACGGCGCCCTCGTTGTGGAACTCGATCTCGACCGTGCTCGGCACGCCCGCCCGGAGGTCGACCTCGCTCGACATCTCGACAGAACCGAACCCGAAGAAGGCATCGCCGCGCTCGATGTCCGCGGCGGTGGCATCGATCACGACCGCGCCGTCGACTCGCAGGGTGGCGCGACCCGATTCGGTCAGTGTGAAGACGTGGGGACCGTCGACCTCGGGCACGATCGTCGCCGTGATCCGCGCGCTCCAGCGCTCGGCATCGATGCCGTCGACCGGAGAACCGAACGCCAGCAGTGAGGTGCGGCCCTCGTGGCCGACGGCGTCGGGGGCGCCGTCGAAGCCCCACCCGTTGCGGTACTCGACGGTGGCCGTGCCATCGAGGAGGGGACGGGCGATCGGCGGCACGGTCCGGTCGATGTCGGCGCCCAGCGAGAAGCGCACGTCCAGATCGGGGAAGCGGGCCTCCAGCGCGTCGAGCGGAGAGGTGTCGTGGTACGCCCGCACGGTCGCAGAGCCGCCGCCCATGACCTTGGCGTTGCGGGCGTTCGGGCCGATCACGGCGATGGAGCCGACCGACGCCGGGTCGAGGGGCAGCAGCCCGTCGTTGCGCAGCAGCACCGACCCTGCGGCGGCGGCACGGCGGTTGAGCACACGATCCTCGGGCCGATCGAGGGGCTTCTCGGGCTCGTTGCCGCGACCGTCGAGTGCACCGGTGCGCTCGAGCAGGGTCAGGAGGTGACCGACCAACACGTCGACGTCGGCCTCGTCGACCGCCCCGTTCTCCATGGCGTCGGCGAGCGCGTCGCCGTAGAAGCGGCCCGGACCGGGCATCTCGAGGGTCATCTGCGCGGCGACCGATCCCTCGGTCGACCCGTTCGCGAACCAGTCGGTGACGACGAACCCGTCGAAGCCCCACTCGTCGCGCAACACCGTCTTGAGCAGCCACTCGTGTTCGGAGCAGTAGGTGCCGTTGAGGCGGTTGTAGGCGGTCATCAACCCCCAGGCACCGCCCTCCTTCACCGCGAGTTCGAAGGGCAACAGGGCGACCTCGCGCAGCGTGCGTTCGTCGATCCGGGAGTCGATGGTGTTGCGTTCGAACTCGCTGTCGTTGCCGACGAAGTGCTTGGCGGTGACCGCCACCTGCTGGGACTGGACCCCCCGCACGAAGGCCGCCGCGATCGTGCCGGTCAGCAGCGGATCCTCGCTGTAGCACTCGAAGTTCCGCCCGCCCTTCGGCGACCGGTGCAGGTTGATGGTCGGGGCGAGCAGGACGTGGGAGCCCTTGGCGCAGGCCTCTTCGCCGAGGAGGACGCCGAGCGCCTCGACCAACTCGGGATCCCAGGTCGCGCCGAGGGCGGCGCCCGACGGGATGCATGCGGTCGGCGTGCCGGTACCCATCAGGCCGTCGCCTCGGGCCCCGTTCGGGCCGTCGGTGACCTTCAGGGCCGGGATGCCCAGCCGGTCGATCGACGGGTTGTGCCACATGTCGACCCCGGCGACGAACATCGCCTTTTCGTGAGGTGTCATCTGGGCGCGGAGGGCCTCGGTGCGTTCCGACATGCGGGCGACGCTAGCCCGACCGCGACCCCGCCGAGTTGCGTTCATCGGGGCTGGTTCCCCAGACTCGGGCATGGCCGACAACGCCGACATCGACGCCGAGATCGCCGCCGCCCGGGAGCGCTACGCCGCAGAACGGGCGAAGCGGGTCAAGCCGCAGGGCGACAAGCAGTACAGCCACCTGTCGGGACGGTTCGCCGACTTCGACACCGACCCCTACGTCGAGCCCGGATTCACCCGCGAGCCCATCGTCGAGGAGTTCACCGCCGTGGTCCTCGGCGGCGGTTTCGCCGGCATGATGACCGCCGTCGAGCTGACCAAACACGGGATCCGAGACTTCCGCATCATCGAGAAGGGCGGCGACTTCGGCGGCACGTGGTACTGGAACCGCTACCCCGGCTGCATGTGCGACGTGGAGTCGTACACCTATCTGCCGCTGCTCGAAGAGACCGGTTTCATGCCGACCGAGAAGTACGCGAGCGCGCCGGAGATCTTCCGCTACTGCCAGACGATCGGCGAACACTTCGACCTCTACCCGCATGCGATCTTCCAGACCGAGGTCGAGGATGCGGTGTGGAACGCCGAGACCGACCGCTGGACGATCGCGACCACCCGCGACGACGTCATCACCGCGAGGTTCTTCGTCACCGCCGGCGGGATCCTCCACAAGGCGAAGCTGCCGGGCATTCCCGGCATCGAGGACTTCGAAGGGCACGCGTTCCACACCAGCCGGTGGGACTACGGCTACACGGGTGGCAGCCCGACCGACCCGATGGACAAGCTGGCGGACAAGCGGGTCGGCATCGTCGGCACCGGCGCGACCGGTGTGCAGGCGGTGCCGAAGCTGGCCGCGGCGGCCAAGGAGCTCTATGTCTTCCAGCGCACCCCGGCCGCCGTCGGGTTCCGGGGCAACGGGCCGACCGACGTCGCCTGGTTCCAGAGCCAGGAGGAGGGATGGCACGAGAAGCGGGTGGAGAACTTCACCCACTGTGTGACCGGCGTGAAGCCCGACGAGGTCCTGGTCGACGACGAGTGGGTCGGTGCCAACTGGGACAACACACAGCTGGCGGCGGACACCCCCGAAGAGCAGGCCGAACTCGACCGCCTCGACTTCGCCATCATGGACGGCATCCGGCAGCGGATCGACGACCTGGTCGACGATCCCGAGACGGCCGAGAAGCTGAAGCCCTGGTACGGCAAGCACTGCAAGCGGCTGACGTTCCACGACGACTACCTGCCGGCGTTCAACAACCCCAACGTGCATCTGGTCGACACCGACGGGCAGGGCCTCCAGCAGATCACCGCGACCGGGGCCGTCGTCGACGGGGTCGAGTACCCCCTCGACTGCATCGTGTTCGCCTCGGGGTTCGAGGTGATGGCCGACTTCCAGACCCGGCTCGGTTTCGACCCGGCCGGCCGCGACGGGGTCCGCCTCAGCGAGCGCTGGCACGATGGCGCCCACTCGCTCCACGGCGTTCTGTCACACGACTTCCCGAACATGATGATGATCTCGATCATCCAGGCCGGCTTCGGGGTGAACTTCGTGCACTTCCTCGGCAAGTCGGCCGAGCACGTCGCCTGGCTGATCAACGAGTGCGTCGAACGCGACATCCAGCGGATCGAACCCAGCGTGGAGGCCGAGGAGGACTGGCTGATGCTGCTGTTCGGGCAGGCCGGCCGAATGGGCAACTACTCGATGAACTGCACGCCCAGCTACTACAACAACGAGTCCAACTTCGAGGGCATGAAGATCCGCAACCTCGTGTACACCGGCAGCCTGCTGGACTATGCGGGCTTCCTCGAAGAGTGGCGCGACGCCGGCGATCTCCCGGGCACGATCACCGGCTGAATCCCGCCTCACCCTGACCGGCTGAGCCGGGAATCACCCCGGTCGGAAGCGGCGAGCCGCCACGGCGTGGGCTGCGAGCTTGTCGTCGAGATCGGGGGCGACCAGCATCCCGCCCTCGACGACCGGGCGGCCGGCCACGATCGTGTGCCAGGCGGCATGGGGTCCGGTGCGCAGCCAGCCTTCGATCAGGTCGTCGACGACCCCGGCGAAGACCGGACCCTCGAGCTTCCACACAGCGATGTCACCGACCGCGCCGACCGAGAGTTCGCCGAGCTCGCCGATCCGACCGAGGCACCCCGCGCCGCCACGGGTCGCGATCTCGAGCGAGGTGCGGGCATCCATCGCCTCGGCTCCGCTGCGGAGCTTGCCCTGCAGCATGGCGAGGCGGGCCTCCTGCCAGAGCGAGGCGGAGTCGGCCGACGACGAACCGTCACAGCCGAGGCCGACATGGCAGCCGGCGTGGCGGAGATCGACGACGGGCGCGATGCCCGACGCCAGGATCATGTTGGAGCTCGGGCAGTGGGCGATCCCGACCCCGGCCGCGCCCAGGCGGGCGACCTCATCAGGGTTCGGCATGACGACGTGCGCGCCCCAGCTGCGGTCCGACAGCCAACCGCAGTGTTCGTAGTAGTCGACGGGACGCATCCCGAAGGTCGCGATGGCGAACTCGTCGTCCTCGGCGTTCTCGGCCAGATGGGTGTGGAGACGCACGTCGAGCCGCTCGGCCAGTTCTGCGCTGCGGATCATCAGGTCGGTCGAGACCGTGAACGGCGAGCACGGCGCGAGCGCGATCTGCACCATCGACCCGTGACTCGGGTCGTGATGGCGTTCGACCGCCCGCTGCGACTCGGCGAGGATGTCGTCCTCGTCTCGGACCGCGTCGTCGGGTGGGAGACCGCCCTTCGACACCCCCAGCGACATCGACGCATAGGTGGGGTGGAACCGCATCCCGAGATCGCTCGCGGCCCGGATCTCCGCCCCGAGCAGATCGCCGGCCCGTACGGGATGCAGATAGTGGTGATCCGACGAGGTCGTGCACCCCGACAACGCCAGTTCGGCCAGCCCGACCCACGCTGCGAGGTACTCCGCCTCCTCGTCGATCGACGCGGTCCACAGCGGATAGAGCGACTCGAGCCACCCGAACAGCGGCGCCGACGTCATCGGCGGATAGGCGCGGGTCAGGTTCTGGAACAGGTGGTGATGGGTGTTGACCAGGCCGGGGGTGACGAGACCGCCCGCCGCGTCGATCACCCGATTCGCAATCGGCTCGGGATCGCTCGAGGAACCGACCGCCGAGATCAGACCGTCGGTGACCGCGACCCAGCCTCCGGGCAACTCCCGCCGCAGGTCGTCGACGGTCGCGACGAGTCCGGCGTTGCGGACGAGCAGATCAGCCATCGGTCGAGATCGGCGTCGCGTCGTCGGAGCGCTGGATGGCGTTGAGGTAGTTGTAGATGGTGATGCGGCTGACGCCCATCATCTCGCCGACCGACTCGACGGCCTTGCGCAACAAGAACGCGCCCCGCTGGTCGAGGATCCGCACCGCCGCCTGCTTCTGTTCGCGCGAGAGGTCGGCCAGCGGGGCACCGAGCTGCTCCTCGACGGCGGCGACCATCTGGGCGAGGGCGCCGTGGAGATCGTCGAAGCGCGCGGTGGCCGCCGTCTCACCGAGCCGGACCTGCACTGCGGTCGCTCCGTGGGCCAGCGCGGTACGGCTCATGTCCTGCACGGCAGCGGTGACCTGATCGATCGGACCGACGATCGATGTGGCGAACGGCCCCATCTCCGGCTCGAGGCCGTGGGCACGACAGGCCTCCAACGCCATGCGGACGTGGTGCCCGGGCGCGCCTTCGACGAAGGGTTCGACCACGAACTCGGCCCGAACGTCGTCATCTCCGGCAGTGGTCATGGCTTTGACAGTTTGTTAAATTCCGCCCCATCGTGGCAAGTCCCCCATCGCTCGGTACCGAGCTCCGTGTCGACATCGATCGGCTCGTCCAGCGCCTCGCGGCGCTGGCGGAGATCGGCGCGATCGACGGCACCGAGGGCTGTGCCCGCCTCGCCCTCACCGACGAGGACAAGGCCGGCCGCGACCTCGTCGTCTCGTGGATGCGCGACCTCGGGCTCGAGATCACCGTCGACGGCATCGGCAACGTGGTCGCGGTGATGGACGGCGAGCACGACGGGCCCCCGGTGATGACCGGCTCCCACATCGACACGGTCCGCACCGGCGGCCGCTACGACGGCAACCTGGGCGTGCTCGCCGGGCTCGAGATCATCGAGACGCTGCGCACCGCCGGCGTGACCCCGCCCCGCGATCTCGCGGTCGCCTTCTTCACCGACGAGGAGGGCGCCCGGTTCCCGCCCGACATGCTCGGCAGCCTCGTCTACGTCGGCGGCATGGGGGTGGAGGAGGCCCACGCGATCGAAGGCATCGACGGTGCCGTGCTCGGCGCCGAACTCGAGCGGATCGGCTACCTCGGCGCCGCGCCCCTTCCCGGCCGGGTGCCCCACGCGTTCGTCGAGCTCCACGTCGAGCAGGGCCCCGTTCTCGAAGCCGAGGGACTCACGATCGGTGCGGTCACCGGCGTGCAGGGCATCAGCTGGACCGAGGTCACCGTCACCGGCCAGTCGAACCACGCCGGCACCACACCGATGGCGCTGCGCAAGGACCCGGGCGTCGTCGCCTTCCGCACCGCCGCCTTCGTGCGCGAACTGGCCACCGAGCTCGGCGCTCCGCAGGTCGCCACGGTCGGACGCATGGAACTGCACCCCAACCTGGTCAACGTCGTACCCGCGTCGGCCACCTTCACGATCGACCTGCGCCACACCGACAACGACATCCTGATCGAGGCCGAGCAACGCACGCGGGCCTTCCTCGAGGCCACTGCGGCGGCCGAGCACTGTGCGGTCGAGACCCGCACCCTCGCCCGATTCGATCCGGTGGTCTTCGACGAGCGGGTCGTCACATCGGTCGAGCGCGCCGCCACCGCCCGCGACATCTCGGTGCGACGGATGCCGTCCGGGGCGGGGCACGACGCCCAGATGCTGGCCCGCGTGTGCCCGACCGGCATGGTCTTCGTGCCCAGCGTCGACGGTCTCAGCCACAACCCGGCGGAGTACACCGCGCCGACCGATCTGGAGGCGGGTGCCAACGTGCTCCTCCAGGTCATGCTCGAATTGGCGCAGACATGAGCGACGCCGAAGCCCCCCGCAGCGATCCCACCGGTGCCGAGATCGACCTCACGGCACCGGTCGACAAGGATGCCGCGGCGGTGGGCGCCCACGCCGCCCCTCCACCCCGCCGACTCAAGGTCTCCGCCGCCCAGCTGGGCCCGATCGGCCGTCACGAGCCTCGTGAATCGGTGATCGACCGGCTGATCCGCCTGCTCGAGCTGGCGCACTCCGAGGGATCCGAGCTGGTCGCCTTCCCCGAGCTGGCCCTCACCACCTTCTTCCCCCGGTGGTACGTCGAAGGTGAGCCCGACCTCGACCTCGACTCGTTCTACGAGCGGTCGATGCCCAACAAGATCACCCAGCGGTTGTTCGACCGAGCGGCCCAGCTGCGGGTCGGCATGTCGCTCGGCTACGCCGAACTCACCCGCACCGGCAAGCGGTTCAACACCCAGATGCTCGTCGAGCGCGACGGCTCGCTGGTCGGCTGGTACCGCAAGGTCCACCTGCCGGGCCATCGCGAGCACGAGCCCTGGCGGGAGTTCCAACACCTCGAGCGGCGCTACTTCGAGCCGGGCGACGGCTTCCACACCTGGTCGTGCTTCGGCGGTGTGGTCGGCCTCGCGACCTGCAACGACCGCCGATGGCCCGAGACCTACCGAGTGCTCGCACTGAAGGGCGCCGAGTTGATCCTCATCGGATACAACACGCCCAAGCACTACGCCCCCGACCCGAGCCAGAACCCGCTCCAGGGCTTCCACCACCGACTGGTGATGCAGGCGGGCGCGTACCAGAACGGCTGCTACGTCGTCGCCGTCGGCAAGGGTGGCGTCGAGGAGGGCGTGCCGTCGCTGGCCGAGAGCTGCATCATCGCACCGAGCGGTCAGATCATCCTCGACTGCCGCACCGAGGCCGACGAGGTCATCACCGCCGAGATCGACCTGAGCCTCACCTCCAAGTACAAGGAGACCCTGTTCGACTTCGATCGCTACCGCCGGCCCGAGGTCTACGGTCCGATCACCGAACAAAAGGGCGCCACCCCGCCGCCACCGCCGATGCAGGAGCCGTTCCTTGGCTGACTTCACCGTGAACGGAGCGGCCGTGTCGGTCGGCGATCACCACGAGCATCTGCTCGCGGCGCTGCGCGACGAACTCCACATCACGTCGCCCAAGGACGGCTGCTCGCCGTCGGGGCAGTGCGGTTGCTGCACGGTGCTGGTCGACGGCAAGGCGCGGGTGTCGTGCCAGACCTCGCTCGAGAAGGTCAGCGGTGCCCAGGTGACGACCCTCGAAGGGGTGAGCGAACACGAGCGCAACCGGATCGCCGCCTCGTTCGCTGCGCACGGGGCGCTCCAGTGCGGCTTCTGTACGCCGGGCATCGTCATGCGCACGGTGTCGCTGCTCGGCCGCGACAAGCCACTCACCCGCGACGACGCCGCCCGCCACCTCGGCGGTCATCTGTGCCGCTGCACCGGCTATGTGAAGATCCTCGACGCGATCGAATCGCTGGGGCGAGGCGAGACCCCGGTGGCGATCACGGCCGGCGGCATCGGCGGCTCGGGCACGAAGTACGAGGGCGAGGCGCTCACCCTCGGCGATCGCGGCTTCATCGACGACATGCATCCCGACGGGTGCCTGCACGGCGCGGTCACCCTCACCGAACACGCTCGCGCCGACATCGTCGCCATCGACCTCACGGCCGCGCTGCGGATGCCGGGGGTGATCACCGTGCTCACCGCCGACGACGTCCCGATGGAGCTGCGCAGCGGATTGATCCACAAGGACTGGCCGATGTTCATCCCGGTCGGCGGGCGCACGTCGTATCTGGGCGACGTGCTGGCGCTCGTCGTCGCCGAGACGCGGGCGCAGGCCCGGGCCGCCGCCGAGGCGGTCGACATCACCTACGAGGTCCACCGGCCGCTCACCAACCCGATCGAGGCGTTGGCCTCGGACGAGGACGCGGTGTGGACCCTCGACGGCAACCAGCTCAGCCGCTCGACCTACGCCCGAGGCGACGTCGACGATGCGCTCGGCCGCTCCGCCCACGTGGTCCGACAGACCTTCCAGACCCAGCGCATCGATCACGCCTTCCTCGAGCCGGAGTCCACGCTCGCCGTGCCGACCGTCGACGACGAGGGATTCACCACCTCGCTCTACGTCTACTCCGGCGGCCAGGGGGTCTGGGACGATCGCAACGACATCGCCCGCCAACTCGGTGTCCCGACCGATCTGGTCACCGTCGAACTCGTGTCCAACGGTGGCGCCTTCGGCGGCAAGGAGGACATGTCCAACCAGGGGCAGACGGCCCTGGCGGCGTGGCTGCTCGGCCGGCCGGTGAAGACGACGTTCTCCCGCGAGGAGTCCTTGCTGGTCCACACCAAGCGTCACCCGATCCGCATGGAGTACGAGGTCGGCTGTGACGCCGACGGCCACCTCCTCGCGGTCAAGGCCCGGATGATCGGCGACTCTGGCCCGTACGCCTCGGTCGGGATGAAGGTGCTCGAACGCGCGGCCGGCCACGCCAGCGGTCCGTACGTCACCGAGACCATCGACATCGACGCGATCGCCGTCCGCACGAACAACTCGGTGTGCGGCGCCTTCCGTGGCTTCGGCGCCAACCAGGCCCAGTTCGCGATGGAGGGGATGATGGATCGCCTCGCCGAACTCGTCGGCATCTCCGGCTGGGAGATGCGAAGCCGCAACGTCATCGAGCCCGGCGTCGTGTGGGGGCCCGGGCAGATCATGGACGACGGCTGTCTCGGGGCTCGCGCCTGTCTGGACGCGGTCAAGCCCGCCTGGGATGCCGCCGAAGCGGCCGGACGGCCGGTCGGCATGGGGCTCGGACTCAAGAACTCCGGTCTCGGGAACGGCGCGAACGAGGTGAGCCGGTCGACGGTGCGCTTCGACCCCGATGGCACCGTCGAAGTCCGTCACTGCTGGACGGAGATGGGCCAGGGAATCCACACGGTCGCTCGCCAGGTGGCGGTCGAGGAACTCCGGATTGACCCCGATCGCATCCGCGTCGTCGTCGACACCAGCCGCGAACTCGGCGCCGGCCAGACCACCGGCAGCCGCGGCACGGTCATGGGGGCGGGCTCGGTGGCCGATGCGTGCCGCAACGCGGTGGCCGACGGGTGCAAGGAAGGGGTCGAGTACGAGGGCGTCTACGTCGTCGACTGGACCAACTCGATCAACGACGGGCTCGAGCACCCCGTCATCCACTCGACGTTCGGCTACGCCGCACAGCTCGTGGAACTCGATCCCGAGAGCGGCGAGATCGCGAAGGTCGTCGCCGCCCACGATGTCGGACGGGCGGTCAACCCGTTGCTGTGTGAGGGTCAGATCGAGGGCGCGGTCCACATGGGGCTCGGGTATGCACTCTCCGAGGGCTTCCCGTGCGACGAGAACGGCAAGCCGCTCAACGACACGCTGCGATCGCTCGACATCATCCGCCCCAAGGACATGCCGCCCACCGAGGTGATCCTGGTCGAGTCGCCCGATCCCAACTCGCCCTACGGCATCAAAGGGGTCGGTGAGATCGGGCTGGTGCCGACCGCCGGTGCGGTCGCCGCCGCCCTCCATGCCCACGACGGCGAGTGGCGCCACGAGCTCCCCATGCGTACCGAAGCCAACCGCGAACGCTCCTCCGCCTGGCGCTGACCACCCGCCGGGCCCCGGCCCAGAACGCGCAACACCCCCGGGGTCGCAGCTCCCCGGGGGTGTTGTTCGTTTTCCGGTCGGGGGACCAGATGCGGCGGCGCCCCGGAGTCGCAGCTCTCCGGGACGCCGACGTTCTCAGGCTCAGCCGCCGCCGAGGACGGTCTCGACGAGCGAGGGCGGCACGAGCAGGCCTTCGATCACGTGGGCGATGCCGTTCTCGGCCATGAGGTCGGCCATCGACACGGTGGCCTGGCCACCGTTGAGCACGACCATGTCGCCCTCGACGGTGACGGTGATGGCCTCACCTTGCACGGTGGTGAGTTCGCCGGCCGCGATGACCTCTTCGGCGGTGAGCGCGCCCTCGACCGCGTGGTAGGCGAACACGGCTTCGAGCGCCGCGAAGTCGGCGGTGAGCACACCGATGACGTCGGGTGGGATCGAACCGAACGCGGTGTCGCTGGGAAGGAACGCGGTGATCGGGCCTTCACCGTTGACCGCCGCGTCGAAGGACGGGGCGAACGAGATGTACTGGGAGATCTGGGTGGAACCACCCTCGGCCGCAGCGGCGACCACGTTCTCGGCGAGGGGCGCAGCTGCTTCGCCGCCCGCGCCGAGCACGGTCTCGACGAGCGACGGCGGCACGAGCAGACCCTCGATCACGTGGGCGATGCCGTTCTCGGCCATGAGGTCGGCCATCGACACGGTGGCCTGGCCACCATTGAGCACGACCATGTCGCCCTCGACGGTTACCGTGATGGGCTCGCCCTGCACGGTCATCACCTCGCCTGCGGCGATGATGTCCTCGGCGGTGAGGGCACCCTCGGCGGCGTGGTAGGCGAGCACGCCCTCGAGCGCTTCGAAGTCGGCGGTCAGGACGCCGATCACGCCGGCGTCGATCGTGGCGAAGGCGGCGTCGCTCGGCAGGAACGCCGTGACGGGGCCGTCGCCGTTGACAGCCGCGTCGAAGGACGGGGCGAACGACGCGTACTGGCTGATCTGAGTGGAACCGCCGGCTGCGGCGGCCGCGAAGACGTTGGCGGGCATGCCGTCGTCGGCGGGCTCCTCCTCTTCGGCGGGCTCCTCCTCTTCGGCCATCTCCGACGCCGAGTCGGACTCGGCCATGTCGTCTTCGTCCTCGGCCATCTCCGACGCGGAGGCGCTCTCGGACTCCGACGCCGAGGCGGAGGCCGACTCGCTCTCGCTCGCAGACGCGCCCGCTTCGGTGTCGTCGTCGTCGCCTCCGCACGCCGCCGCCCCGAGGGCGAACACGGCCAGCAGGGCCAGGAGCAGGCGGAGGGAACGAGCGTGTCGGTCGCGCATGAGGCGGCAAGCTATCCAGCACGACTCTGTAAAGCAACCTTTACGCGCCATGTCGAACGCGATCCTCGGGCCGATCTGAAACAATCCCGTCATGACGGTCTCGACGCCGGGCCTCGTGTGTGCGCACCACCACCTCTACAGCGCGCTCGCCCGGGGCATGCCGGCGCCGCCCCGCACGCCCGGCGGGTTCCAGGAGATCCTCGAACTCGTGTGGTGGCGACTCGACCTCGCCCTCGACCTCGAGACGATCGAGTGGTCGGCCAAGCTCGGCGCGCTCGAGGCGCTCGAACGCGGCACCACCGCAATCATCGATCACCACGAGTCCCCGAACGCGATCGACGGCTCCCTGTCGGTAATCGCCGACGCCTGCCAGGAGGTCGGCGTGCGCGTCTCGTGCAGCTACGGCATCACCGACCGGCACGGACCCGAGGGCGCTGCGGCCGGCCTCGCCGAGAACGACCGCTTCCTCGGCGACGGAGAGAACGAGGGGTATGTCGGGCTCCACGCCGCGTTCACGTGCTCCGACGACACGATCGCTGCAGCGGCCGAGATGGCGCGCAAGCACGACGTCGGGGTCCACGTGCACGTCGCGGAAGGCGACGTCGACACCTGGCAGCGGCTCGTCGAACACAGCGACGACGACTGGCTGATCGTGCACGGTGTGCACCTGCCCGACGATCACGGTCTGCGCGGCACCCTGGTGCACAACCCCCGCTCGAACATGAACAACAGCGTGGGCTACGCCCGTCCCGCCCGATTCGACCTCCCGATCGCTCTCGGCACCGACGGGATCGGCGCCGACATGCTCGAGGAGTTCCGTCTCGCCTACGTCGCGGCCCGAGCGGACGACGTGACCACCACCCCCGACCTCGCCTGGGGGTGGTTGCAGACCGGCTGGGATCTCATGCCGGCGGCCCTCGACGACCGGGTCTACTGGGCCGTCGAGTCGAAGGATCCGTGGCACCTCGCCTTCACGCCCGGCTCCTCACCACTCGAGGTCGAGATCGACGGCGAGGTCGTCTGGGACGGCGAGCCCACCCTCGTCGACGGCGACGAGGTCCGGGCCAAGGCCGCCGAGGCCGCCCGGAAGCTCCACGCCGCGCTGGCGGAGATCGAATAGACCGGCCCCGTGATCCGCTACGACGACGCACTCCGGGAGCGGCTTCGGACCAACCTGATGGCGTTCGAGCCGCGCGACCATCCCCTCGACGGCCGGCGCCATGCTGCGGTGAGCGTGATCGTGCTCGACTCCGACGCCGACGAACACGGGGTCGACACGACGTGGTGGTCGCTCCCCGAGGAGGAGCGGGGGAACCGCCTCGACATGGTGCCGGGGCTCCCGCCCGATCACGGCCTGAACGGCTCGATCGACGGCACGGCCGGCGGCGCTGCGTTCATGCTCACCCGGCGAGCCCAACGCATGAGCGCGCATCCCGGCCAGTGGGCCTTTCCCGGTGGCCGGGTCGACGACGGCGAGACCCCCGAGGCCGCTGCCCGCCGCGAGGTCGAGGAGGAGGTCGGCCTGCGCGATCTCGACCTCCTCGGCCGACTCGACGACTACCCGACCCGCTCGGGGTACGTCATCCGCCCCTACGTGTTCTGGGCCGGCCGCGACGCCGAACCCGTCGCCAATCCCGCCGAGGTGGCGTCGATCCATCGGGTCGCCATCACCGAACTGCTCCGGCCGGAGTCACCCCGTTTCGTCGACATCCCCGAGTCGGACCGACCGGTGATCCAGGTGCCGATCGGTGAGGATCTCATCCACGCGCCGACCGGTGCGGTGATGTACCAGTTCCGCGCCGTCGCCTACGAAGGGCGCGACGAGCGAGTCGACGAGTACGAACAGCCGGTGTTCGCCTGGCGCTGAGGGTCAGGCGTCGGCGAGCAGCGACTGGCCGGCCTCGGCCGCCAGGAACGCGTGCTGTGCCGCGGTGAGTTCGGTACGGGCGAACCCGGCCCACGGCAGCCCGGCGCCCACCGCCACGTCCCAGCGCCGCTGGAGGTGGTCGCTCCCACCCGGCCAGGCGGCGATCGACTGGCCGCGATGGAGGAGCCCGCGAGCGACGAAGAGGTCACCCAGCAGCTCCCATCCCGGTCGAGACAGGCCGTCGACGTATTCGTCCGGCCAGATGAGGCAGCCTTTGAGCACCTCGTAACCGGGTTGTGCATCGGGATCGAGCGGGACCGCTGCGAAGCGATCCCAATCCGCCTTGGTGATCCAATCCATGGAGCTCCATCGGCAGGGGTCGGCGGGGAATGAAGCGCACCGGCGAGCCGCGATGCCTCGGTGCTACCGTCCGGCCGTGCCCACCACGGCGGAGGCGCACGCCCGAGGAGTACCGATGTCCACGATCACCGTGACCACCAAACACAGCCCGCTCGCGTTCCTGCTCTACATGACCAAGATCAACCTGACGGTCGACGGCGAGACCCGCCAGGTCGGCTGGGGCACCGAGACGCTGACCGTCGAGCCCGGCGACCACGAGATCGGCGTCTCGTTCCGGTACTTCGGTCGAGACGTCGGTGCTGCGAACACGACCGTGACCACCACCGACGGTGGCTCCGCCACGGTCGCCTACAAGGCGCCGTGGGTCATGACCAGCAAGGGCAAGATCTCGGTCGGCTGACCGGCTCGCTCAGAGGCGGTAGACCCGGCTCGCCGTCGCACTGAACATCGCGGTCTGCTCGTCGTCGGTGAAATCGGCGACCAGCTTCTGGAACATGTTCCACACGACGGTCGCCGGCGCCGAGAGCTTGTCGACCGGGAAGTTGCTCTCGAACATGCAGCGCTCCGGGCCGAAGCAGGCGATCGTGTGCTCGTACCACCGACGCTGGTCCGCCAGGAGCTGATCGCTCGACGGTGGCTGCGCCGCGAGGTGGTAGCCGAAACCGTTGTCGGGCATCGCCAATCCGCCCAGTTTGGCGACGGTGTTCTCGCAGGCGGCGATCGCCGCGATGTCGTCGCACCATGTCTCGAAGATCTCGTCGTGGCGCCCCTCGAACCGGCCGACCCCGAGGGGCGTGCCGAAGTGATCCAGCACCATGGTCGTGGCCGGGCACGCGCGGGCGAGCGCGAGGAACTCCTGGTTCTGATGGTGGTAGTGCCACGAGTCGTAGGTGAGGCCCCGCTCCCCCAGGCGAGCCACGCCGGCGCGGAACGCCGGATCCTCGAACAGGCCCTCCGGCGCACCGCCGGGGATCGAGAGCACGTCGGGCTCGAGCGCCCGCGAGAGCGCGTGGCGGATGCCGCGGAACCGACCTCCGCCGGCCTCGACGTGGGCGTCGAGCACCTCGTCGAGGTGCGCCGACCGCAGGTCGGCATGGGCGACGATGCCGGCGATGGGCGCCCGGCCGGGATGGCGTCGGGCCAGGTCCTCCGCCGCGGCGGCCACGAAGCGGGTCTCGCCGACCGGCGCCCAGAGATCGTCGAGCTGACGGTCGTAGGCGGCCCCACACTCCACGAACACGGTCTTCACGATGTTGTGGGTGGCGCCCGTGTCGGCCACGAGATCGTCCACCCCATAGGCGATCCCCTGCCCGTCGGGCCAGAGATGATGGTGGGGATCGACGATCGGGCGATCGGGATCGACGGGCGCCTCGCGACGCGACGCCAACCACTCCAACGGCAACGGTCTGCTCATCCTGAGATCGTCGCACGATCCATGACCCCGGAGCGAAGGCCCGACCACGGCGACGGGACCGACGCCACCCCGGCATGCGGGTCGGCGCCGGCCCCGGCGGCGAGGGATCAGGCGTAGAGTTCGGCGCCCTCGGCGTCGACCGTGGTGTCCACCGGACGCTTCGGACGGCCCGGCGCCCACCACGCCCGCTCACCGAGCAGCTTCATCACGGCCGGGAGCAGGGTGACCCGGACGAAGAAGGCGTCGGCGACGACGGCGACCGCCAAACCGATGCCGAAGAGCTTGATGAAGGTCGTGCCGCCGGCAGCGAAGGCCCCGAAGGTGATGGCGAGCAGGAGCGCCGAGGCGGTCACGATGCCGCCGGTGCGCTGGATGCCCATCGCGGTCGCCGTCTCGGTGTCGGCGCCGTTGTCGCGCTCCTCCTTGATCCGGGAGAGCAGGAACACCTCGTAGTCGATGCTCAACCCGAAGGCGACACAGAACATGAGGATCGGCATCGTCGTGTCGATCGCGCCGGTGGGGGTGAAGCCGAGGAGATCAGCGCCGTTGCCGTCCTGGAAGATCCACACCATCGAGCCGTAGGTGGCGGTGAGGCTCAGGAGGTTCAACACGATCGCCTTGAACGGCAGGATCACCGACCGGAGCATGGCGAACAAGATGACCAGTCCGGTGATCGCGATGATCGCGCCGGCCAGCGGCAGCCGATCCGCGATCGCCGACTTGGTGTCGACGAGCTGGGCTGCGGAGCCGGTGACCAACAGCTCCGGGCCCTCGAGGTCGCGGATCTCGTTCACGAGGTCCTGGCCGGCCCGCGACACCGGCTCGATGTCGGGGACGACGCTCCAGCGGGTTGCGGTTGCGGACCGGAAGGTCGATCCGGTCGGGTTCTCGGCGACGAGCTCACCGTCGACCCAGACGCCGGTCGGGCCGTCCACCCGGGCGACGCCGTCGAGGCGGGACACCGACGCCGCCACGTCTGCGGCCGACGCGTCGTCGAGCTCGGCGGGACTGACCATGTCGAACGCCGCGGACTCGATCGTCGCGAAGTCGGTCCGCAGCGTGTCGTTCGCCTCCCGGGCCCAGTTGCCCTCGGGCAGCACCCGGTGGTCCGGGGTCGCGAACTCGGCCCGCAGGAACGGAGCGCCGACGAGCACCAGGACGGCGACGACGGCGATCGAGACGGTCGCCGGCCGCTTCATGACGCCACGGGCGAGGCGGGCGAGACGCCCGTTCTCGCCGGCCGACGGCGGTGCCTTGCGGATCGTCAGGCTGTTGATCCGGGTGCCGGCGACGGCCAGCAGGGCGGGGAGGGTGATGACCGCGGCGGCGGTGGCGAGGGCGACGGTCGCCGCCCCGGCGTAGGCGAACGAACGGAGGAAGTAGAGGGGGAAGACGACGAGTGCGGTCAGCGACAGCATCGTGGTCAGGCCCGAGAAGGTGATCGTGCGCCCGGAGGTCTCGACCGTGCGGACGACCGCGTCCTCGACCGACAGCCCGTTGTCCAGTTCCTCTCGGAAGCGACTGACCATGAACAGGCTGAAGTCGATCCCGAGCCCGAGGCCGAGTGCAGTCGTGAGATTGATGGCGTAGATCGAGACGTCGGTGATCGAGCCGATCACGTAGAGCACGAACAGCGTGCCAAAGATCGACGCCACGCCGATGAGCAGCGGCAGGCTGGCAGCCACCAGGCCCCGGAAGATGACGAGGAGGAGCACCAGGGTGATCGGGATGGCGATCAACTGGGCGATCGCGAGGTCGCTGGCGACCTGTTCGCTGACCGCGGCGAACACGGCCTGGGAGCCGGCGAACTCGACGGTCAGGCCCTCGAACTGCTCGTAGGCCTCGCGCAGATCGACGACGACGGCCTCGCGGTCCTGATCGCTGAGACCGGGATCGATGGTGACGAACGCGAGGGCGGCCTCACCGTCGATGGAGCGCAGCGCCTCGGGTTGCCCGAGTTCCCAGTAGGTGGTGACGTCGAGCACGCCGTCGAAGGCGCTGATCTCGGCATCGAGGCGCTCGACGGTGGCGGCGATCGCCGCGTCGTCTACGGCCGTGCTCGCATCGACGACCAGGACGGTCGCCGGGTCGATGCGCTGGAGTTCGTCCTCGAGGATCTCGGTCGCGCGGACCGATTCGGAGTCCGGGTCATCGAATCCGCCACCCTGCAGCACGGAGAAGGCGCCGCCGCCGAGGGCGATCGAGAGGACCAGCAGCAGGGTCGATCCGATGAGGACCCCCTTGCGCCGCCGGACGAGGACGTGGCCGAGTGATGTGAACATGGGGGATCTCCAACGGTGATGGAATGTCGAACAGTGTTTGAGACACGGAGATCAGCTAACATCGAACACTGTTGGAAAAGCAAGAGGCGTTCCATTGTCATCCGTCACAGACACCGAGCCATCGGTCACACCACTCACCCGCCGCGAGCGGCTCCGCGCCGAGCTGACCGCCGAGATCAAGGCCGTCGCGCGCCGCCAGCTCGAAGCCGACGGGCCCGGCGCCGTCAGCTGGCGCGGCATCGCCCGAGAGGTCGGCATGAGCCCCGCGTCGCTCTACACCTACTTCGAGAGCCTCGACGACCTCTACACCCACCTGATCGCCGACAGCTTCCACAGCCACGCCGCGGCGCTCCAGCGAGCGGTCGACGCGATGGACGGGCGACCGCTCCCCGACCGGCTCTTCGCCGCCAAGATCGGCTATCGCGAATGGGGCATCCGGCATCCCGGCGAGTTCCGGCTGCTCTACAACAACCTGCTGCCCGACTACGAGGCCCCCGAGGACGGCCCGACCGTGGCGGCGACCCTCGCGGTCGGTGCCGTCTTCCTCGTACTGCTGCAGGAGGGCTGGCGCAGCGGAGAGCTGCGACCCGCGCCGCCCGGCCCGGTCGTCGAGACCGAGAAGTTCCGCGACGGTTACGGCATCGAGATCAGCAGCGACGAGTTCCGGACCGCGATCGGCGCGTGGGGCATGATCCACGGCCTCACCTCGCTCGAGGTCAACAACCACCTCAGCGAGGATTGGGTCGACGCGCCGGCGGTGTTCCTGGCCGAGATGCGCGCCCTCAACCGATCGTGGGGGCTCGACGAACCAGCCGACGACGTCGCCGCGTTGGCCACCGCCGCGGCCACCGACGACTGATCAGCGAGCCATGGCGTAGAACTCGTCGTTCGGCCGCATGTTCGTGACATTGGCCATCCGGTTCGACAACGCGAAGAAGGCGGCGATCGAGGTGATGTCCCAGACGTCGTCGTCGTCGAGACCGTGCTCCTTCAGCGCGGCGATCTCGTCATCGCCGACGACGTGGGCCTCCTGGGAGACGAGCACGGCGAAGTCGAGCATCGCTCGCTGACGATCGGTGATGTCGGCCTTGCGGTAGTTGGACGCGAGCTGATCCGACAGCAGCGGGTTCTTCGACCGGATCCGCACGATCGCACCGTGGGCGACGACGCAGTACTGGCACTGATTCAGCGCCGAGGTCGTCACGACGATCATCTCCCGCTCGGCCTTGGTGAGCGTGCCGGGGCGCTCCATGATCGCATCGTGGTAGGCGAAGAACGCCCGAAACTCGTCGGGCCGATGGGCGAGCGCGAGGAAGACGTTGGGAACGAACCCGGACTTCTCCTGCACCGCGAGGATCCGCTCG
The DNA here is from genome assembly GCA_039193795.1 of Actinomycetota bacterium. Taxonomy (GTDB): domain Bacteria; phylum Actinomycetota; class Acidimicrobiia; order Acidimicrobiales; family Aldehydirespiratoraceae; genus UBA11606. The sequence goes on from JBCCWI010000003.1 coordinate 83,495, forward strand.
CGGATGTCGTCGGGGAGCTCGTCGAGCTCCGGGACGGGGAACCGGCTGATGGGTGCGTCGCTGCTCATGCCCGCGTTGTAGCACGGACCACGGGTTCGACGCTCGGGTGTCGGGCCGACGCGTGGGTCAGGCGATGAAGCCCTCGAGCGGGGTCGCCTCGGGAACCTCCCAGTCTTCGGGCATCCGGGCGAAGTCGAAGAACGGGGCGGTGTCGCCGGCGTCGATCGCGTCCTGCACCTGGTCATAGAAGCCCTTGCCGGTCTCCTCGGCGAAGGTGATGGCGATCTCCTCGGCGGAGTCGGTGCGCTCCGGACGCTGGCAGTACTCGGGGAAGGTCGCCTCACCGGCATCGCCCTCCTCGTACCCGCGGGCGAAGAGCTGCTTGAGGACACCGAACCCGTCGTTGCGCACGAGCATCTCGCCCCGCGGGTCGCCGCCCATCGCCTTGAGGTGATCGATGAACTTCTCGAGGTCGTGGGTGTCGTAGGCGACGTGCTGGACGCTGTGGTCGCCATGGCGGTCGGTGAAGGCGGTGACCTGGCTCTTCTCGGCACGATCGATGCCCTCGATCAAGGCGACACCGAAGTCGCCGTAGTCGATGCACCAGATCTTCATCGAGGAGCCGGGGTCGTCGGGGCGCACGTCGTCGATGCGGTTGATGAGGGTGCCACCCTCGACCTCGATGTGGAACCACGCCCACTTCTCGATCTGGCCCTTGGCGCAGGCGTAGGTGATGTGGTCGACCTTCTTGAGCATCGAGGGCATGGGAGAACCTCCGTCGTGAACGAGTTGCCTCCCCTGTTGTACGTTCGGTGAACGATCTGTCTCAAGCGATGTCGACAGATCAGGCGAAACGCTCGCGTATCCTGGTCGATTCGACCGAATTCGCCCATCCCGACACCGGAGCATTGAACAGATGGCCCATCCCCTCGACGACACCGATCGCGCCGTTCTGCGCGCGCTGCGCCGTCATCCCCGCGCGTCGATCGCCGAGATCGCCCGCCGAGCCGGGGTGGCCCGCGGCACGGTCTACAGCCGACTGGAGCGCATGGAACGCGACGGCGTCATCACCGGGTGGGGGCCCGAACTCGACACCCGGGCGGCGGGCTACGACGTGCTCGCGTTCGTGTGGCTCCAGATCGCCCAGGGCGCCCACGACGAGACGATCGACGCGCTCGCGGAGATCGACGAGGTCCTCGAGATCCACACGATCACCGGCGACGCCGATCTCCTCTGCAAGGTGGTCGCCCGATCCAACGACCACCTGCACGAGATCGTGCTCGCGGTGACGGCATTGCCTCCGGTCCGCCACAGCCAGACACAGCTCGCGCTGCACACGAGCCACCGACGCGGCCTGGTCGACACGCTCTGATCGACCGCGGGCGGTTCGGTCAGTCGAGTTCGAGGTCGAACACGAGGATGCCGTCGGTGCCGCCGTCGACCGCGTCGACGAGACGGCCTCCGAACGCCTGATGCTGCTCGTCGACGAGGTACGCATCACGATCGGCCGTGGTCGCGAAGTCGATCACGAACGCGTGGCGGAAGCCGTGGACGACCGGATCCTCGGGGCTGACGTTGTCGCCGATCCGAATGTCGAGCACCCCCGACAGCGGGGCGCAGACGGCGTGGAGACCCGCCAGCAGATCTTCGATCGACGCGGGATCTCGATCGTTGGGAAAGCGGAGGAAGACGTGGTGGCGGATCACGACGCCGTTCTAATCGACCGACCCGTGCTTGCGCCCGTGGTACAACCGGGAGCACGGTCGGCAGGAACCGAGGCGTCGCTGGTCCCCCCGGGGACTCGCTAAACCCTGCCCGCAATCTGCAACGGCACCGTCAGTCCACTCGACAGGCTCTCCGCCCGACCCCGTGCCCGTCGCCAAGTCAGCGACCCGCGACCCGTCCACACCGGTCGAGGAGATCCCATGTCCCGTGAACTCGTCCCCCTCCGAACCGACGACCTGTCCGGCTTCGCGCGCACCCTCGCACGCGAGCTGGGCCACTCGGCGCCTTCGCACCTGAGCCTGATGAACATGCTCGCCCGATCGGCCGGGTTCCGGAACTACCAGCACCTGCGTGCCGACGCGAAGGCGTCGACGGGTGCGGACCGGCGCTCGACGCCCGGCGCCGATGTGGACCACCGTCGGATCGAACGCGCCCTCAACCACTTCGACGAGGTCGGTCGCCTCGTGCGGTGGCCGAGCCGCAACGCGATGCAGAAGCTCGTCGTCTGGGTGTTCTGGGCCGACCTGCCCCAGGGAGAAGCGCGGAGCGAGGCCGAGGTGAACGAGTTGTTCTCGCTCGGCCACACCTTCGACGATCCGGCCACGCTGCGCCGGATGCTCGTCGGGCTCGGCCGGGTCCGTCGCGAACGCGACGGCTCGGCCTACACCCGGGTGGACCTCGCCCCGGAGCCCGACGCGGCGGAGCTCATCCGCCGCGTCCGGGCCCGGCGCTAGTCCTCACCGACACGGGCCGCCACGGCGTCGAGATCGATGTTGCCGGTGTGGAACAGGTCGCCCGTTCGGGTGAACGTGTTCGCGTCGACGATCGGTGCGCTGCCGGCAGGAACCTCCTCGACCACCTCCCCGTCGCCACCGAGGAACTGCAGGTCCGGCCAGCTGATCCAGACCATCCCGTCGCGCACGGCGAACGGCAGCCCGGTGATGCCGAGCTCACCGGATTCGTCGAGGGCGATCATCGCACCCGACTCCGACGACGCAGGCAGGAAGAACTGGTTGAAGTAGCCGCACCACCCGTCGGGCCAGCGACACTCGACCGCCACCGTGACGGTCCCGTCGTAGGCCCAGAACGACGCCGCCAGCGAATCGTCGGTGTCGAGGAACGCCTCGGGCGGAGGGATGAGGCGGACCTCGGCCGTCGGATCGGCGAAGGAGATCTCCATGCTCGGGAACGGGCAGTCGTCGCGCGCTTCGCTCGTGTTCCAGTCGACGCACCGCTCGTCGGCGAAGTCGACCGGCGTCGCCGCATCGACACACTCGATCGGCTTGTCGGCCGGCGCGTTGATCTGCTCGATCACGACCACGCGTTGGAACCCTTCGCCGTAGAGCGCCTTGACCTGCCGCGCCACCTCGACCCGCAGTCGCCCGGTGAGCCCGATCGAGCCGGACTGGGCTTCACGACAGGTGAGATCCGCCATCGCCGGCTCGAGCAGACGGGCGGGCGGGCCGACGAGCTGCACCGGCGGGCCCGGGAAGATCTCGGAGCCGCTCGTGAAGAACACCGCGGTCTGCTCGACGCCGTCGGCGTCGGAGTCGACGACCCAGCGGACGGTCTCGGTCGCGCCGACCGCGATCTGATCAGCACCCTCGGCGCTCACCGTGCCGGGGAGCTTCTTCAACACGACCACTCGGCTGAAGTGATCGATCTCGGCCCGGAGCGTCGACGACGCATCGACCTCGAACTCGAGCGACTCGATCGAGCCGTCCTCGGAGAACAACAAGACGGCGACACCGGTGTCGAGCGCGTCCTCGGCGAGCTGGAACTCGACGACCACCGGATCCGCGAAGGTCGCCCCGCTGGGCATCAGCCGGTAGGCCCCGTCGACCTCCGCACCGTCGATCGGTGATGGCGTCTCGGCCACCTCGACGGTGATCTCGGGCGCGTCGGCCGGTGGTGTCACCACGAGGCGACCGTCGCTCGATGTGATCGTTGCGTCCTCCGAAGCCGCAGACGGGGTCGAATCGCCCGCCGCCGTGTCCGCCCCACCGGATTCCTCACCGCTCCCGCCACATGCCGCCGCCAGCAACGCCAGTGCGGTCACCACCATCAATGCCACTCGCCAGCGCATCGATCTCCACCTTTCCGCGACGTCCTTCGCCGCTGAACGCAGTTACCCACAGCGCCGTCACGTGACCGTCACGCAGCGTGTCCGACATCACGGCGATTCGATCTCTCCCACATCGTGAGACGCCGATAGGGTGCGGGCATGAGCGACATCCGTGTGGCATTCGTGATGGCGACCTGGCACGACGACCTGGTCGACCGCACCAAGCTGGGCTTCTTCGAGCGCATGGCCGAACTCGGCCACGGCGAAGACAGCATCGACGTGCACAAGTTGCCCGGCGCGCTCGAGTTCCCGTTGCACTGCAAGAAGCTGGCGCAGACCGGCGACTACGACGTGATCATCACCGCTGCGCTGGTGGTCGACGGCGGCATCTACCGCCACGACTTCGTGGCGCATGCCGTCCTCCAGGGGATGATGAACGTCATGCTCGAGACCGAGATCCCGATCATGTCGGCGGTGCTCACCCCGCAGCAGTTCCACGAGCACGACGTGCACCACGCCTTCTTCTACGACCATCTGGTCACGAAGGGCCGCGAGGCCGCCGACGCTGCGGTCAACACGGTCGCCAACCTTCGGTCGATCTGATGGCGACGGGCCGACCCGAGCCCGTCGATCTCCACGCGGCGTTCGATCGCCTGACCTTCGTCGCCGACCGCACCCCCGAGTCGGCGGATCACGAGATCGCCGACGCCTTCGCCCGACTCGCCGACACCGGGGCGGGTGCGGTCTTCATCGCCCACTACGCCGGCGACAGCCAGTGGGAGCGCCACGGCCACGGCGACGAGTACGTCGCCGTGGTGGAGGGCTCGACCGAGATGACGATGATCGTCGACGGCGACGACCTCACCCACACCATGACGGCCGGTCAGTTCGTGATCGTGCCGCAGGGAACATGGCATCGGTTCCACACGCCCGAGGGCGTGAAGGTGATGACGATCACGCCGCAGCCGACCGACCACTCCCCGACCCGCCCGATCGACTGAGCGACGGTTCGCGCTCGACCGATCACTGACCTCGGGAGTCGGGGTCGACCCCGGCGAGGGTCAACATGTCGGTCGTGCGGTAGCCGGCGTCCGGGTTCGCCATCGGCAGCGTCGGGGTCCAGCCCGGGTCGGCGTTGAGGTAGGCGTCGGCGTCGAGTTGGAGCAGCCCGATGAAGACCTCGGCGACGATGCGACCACCGACCGGGCCGAGGTGGAGTCCGTCGGCCGCGAGCGCCGCCTCGCGGAGGATGTAGTAGAAGAGCGGCGTGCTGGCGTCGAGGTTCGCCCCGAGGTTCGACAGCTCGGGGAAGTCGCCGGCGAGCAGTGCGGGCTCGCCCATCAGGTTGGCGATGCGCTGGCCCGACGGGATCGACCAGGTGATGTGGCGGAGCAGGTTGCGGCTCGCCAGCGAGGTCGGTCCGATCTCCTCGCCGCGGTCGTTGGGCAGGGTCGACAGCGGCAGGTTGAACAGCGGGGTCGACATCCGGGTGTCGAGCCGCTTGTTGTTGCGGACCTCGCCGTCGTCGAAGTCGAAGAAGGTCTGCCAGCCGATGAACCGCCGCGGCGCCCGATGGCCGCCGGCGAGGGAATCCGGGTCGTCCTGCCCGAACGTCGAGGGGTCGAACACGAAGGCGAAGAACGGCTCGCCGTCGTCGCCCGCCAGGTTCGCTCGGTACGACGGCCGGATCATCGAGTGGCCCATGCGGTAGGCGGAGGTCTGGAACTCGACCGGGATCCGAGCCCGGTCGGGTGTGTAGATCCGGCGGCCGTTCGCCAGGATGTCGTCGATCATCGACTGGCCGACCATCTGGGGCAGCCACTCGTGCAGGATCAGCCACTGGTAGTGCCAGCGGACGATGCGTCGGGTCTCGGCGAACGCCGCCTGGTCGTCGAGGCCGGTCGCCACCACCCGGTCGAGCACGGCGTTGTGCCACAGCAGGAACGCACAGTGCAGACCCGAGATGATCATGTTCTCGTCGTTGCGGTTGTCGCCGAGGACGGCGGAGCCGTCGGCGGCTCGGGGCAGATCCTCGAACAGCCCGCCCGACTCGACTCGGAACCGGATCGGGTCGTCGTCGAGGTACAGCTCGGGCATCTCCGAGGGCCCGCCGCCGTAGACCGAGTCGAGATCGAACGCCGCCGTGCGGAGGTTCAGCGAGTTGCGCAGCCCCTGCCGGCGGCCGAGCCGCGACCCGGCGTCCCGGGTGAGGTCGTGATCGAGGAACTGTCCGACGAAGGTCACGCCGGCCGTGTTGGTGGGGTTGTCCGGGTTGTTGACGCTCAACGCCGGATCGAGGATCAGGTCGACCGGGCCTCGCTCGAGGGGATCGTTCGCGTCCATGAGGCCGCCGGGTCGACCGAGTTCGACCAGCGCCTCGGTCAGTTCGTCGCTCTCCCGGGCGAACGGCGGCTCGTCGTCGAAGATCCGGGAGAACCGGTCGAGGGCGACGTCGCCGTCGTCGCGGCCGCCGCGCCGATTGCCGCCACCGCCGTTGCCGCGGCCACCGTTGCCACCGTTGCCGTTCTGGACGTCGACGTCGTTCCCGGGGCCGTTTCGGCCGCCGCCGCCGCGACGGCCCGGCCGGGCGAGGGCGACGCCGGTGCCGCCGACGGCGGCGACACCGACGCCCAACCCCGCGGCTCCGAGCAGACGACGACGACTGAGCCCCGGACGGGGCGGCTCGGAGGTGCGGAGATCCTCGTTGGTGGGGGTGTGCTCGTTGGGGTTGGGGGAGGCAGTGGGGGTTTCCATGGCGACGACGATCGACGACGGACGCGAACCCCGATCCAACGAAAGGCAAGAATCGGGGAAGAACGCGTCCCGGTTAGCCGACTACCGATCCCTACCGTAGGGACCATGTCCCCCCGCCAGACGGTGCTGATCCGCGTCAACGGTCCCGACCGTCCCGGCATCAACGCCGGATTGATGCACGTGCTCTCCACCTGCGACGCCGCCGTGCAGGACGTCGAGCAGATCGTGATCCGGGGCCAGATCGCGCTCGGCGTCGTCGTCGAGGTCCCCGAGGGGAACGATCTCCTTCGCAACGTGTTGCTGTGGGGTTGGGAGGAGGGCATCGAGGTCGACTTCGACGTCGTCCCCACGACGCCGACACCGACGACCCCCGGCATGGTCGTCACCGTCCTCGGCCCCCACGTGACCCCGGCCGAGTTCGGTGCGGTGACCCGGGCGATCGCGGACGTCGGCGCCAACATCGATCGGATCGTGCGGCTCTCCCGCTACCCGGTGATGAGCTACGAACTCCTCATCCGCACCGCCGAGGAACAGAAGTTGCGGCGGGCGCTGTTGACCGCGGCCGCCGACCTCCCCGAGATCGACATCGCCATCCAACGCGAGGGCCTGGGTCGGCGAGCGAAGCGCCTCGTGGTGCTCGACGTCGACTCGACGCTGATCCAGGACGAGGTGATCGAACTGCTGGCGGCCGAGGCCGGGGTCCTCGAGCAGGTCCGGGCGATGACCGACGCGGCGATGGCGGGCGAGGTCGACTTCGAGGCGTCGCTGCGCGATCGGGTCCGACTGCTCGCCGGTCTCGACGTCGCCGCCGTCGATCGAGCGTGGGCCAACCTCCGCTACACCCCCGGCGCGGCGACGTTCCTGCGCACCCTGCGACGGCTGGGCTATGTCGTCGCCGTGGTGTCGGGTGGGTTCACCGTCTTCACCGACCGTCTCCAGGCCGATCTCGGGCTCGATTCGGCCCATGCCAACGAACTCGAGGTCGTCGACGGGCGCTTCACGGGCGAGGTCATCGGGGAGATCGTCGACCGAGACGCCAAGGCCCGGCTGCTGCGGGAGATCGCAGCGCACCAAGGCGTCCCGATCGAGCAGACCGTCGCGGTCGGCGACGGCGCCAACGATCTCGCCATGCTCGAAGCCGCCGGTCTCGGGGTCGCCTTCAACGCCAAGCCGGTGGTCTCCGCCGTCGCCGACACGTCGATCACCGTCCCGTACCTCGACGCGGTGCTGTTCATGCTCGGCATCCGCCGCGAGGACATCGAAGCCGCCGACGCCTGATCACCGGTTCCATCGGGCCGCGGCGTCGAGGGCGCGGGGCACGGCATCGTCGAACACCCGACGGACCCCGTCGAGACTCATCCGTGCGCCGAGATCGACGCCCGCGAGGAAGACCGTCGTCGCCGCCGCCGACCCCGCGATCCACTCCAGATCCCAGAGCGGATGCCACGGCAGCCCGGCCTCGAGGCAACGATCGAGGAGCCGGTCGGCCAGCACGAATGCGTCGTGATCGTCCTCGGCGAGCGCGATGTTGAGCCGCAGACAGGCAATGTCGGATTCGATCGGGCCGAGACAGCCGTTGACCCAGTCGACGAGACCGACCGGCTCACCGTCGGCCCACACCACGTTGAGCTGGTGCACGTCGCGGTGGATGAACCCGACCGGGCCCGCCGGCAGGGGTTCGGAGAGGGCTGCATTCATCTCGTCCCACGGCGCCGCGTCGCGGGTCCACGACGGCGGTTCGACGGGCAGCGCGAACCACGGCCGTCGCGAGTGGAGCGGCTCGGTGGGGGTACCGGCACGCCCGACCGCGATCAGCACGTCGGCGAGTCCGTCGACCCAGCCGAGCGGGTCGGGACGACCGTGGGCGCGGGGCTCGCCCTCGAGGCGGGTCATCACGACCGCCGGTACACCGAGTCGTTCGCCGGCGGCGTCGGCGCCGAGGAGGCGGGGCGCGACCAGGCCCAGCTCCTCAGCGGCTCGCATCGCCGCCGCATCGCGACGCACGTCGTCGGGGCCGACGCCCTCGATGCCGAGGTCGTACACCTTCGCGACGAGCTGCCGGCCACCGGCGGTCACCGGCCAGATCGTCGCGGTGGACGCTCCCGGCAGCGGTGAACCGACCGACGGTCGGCGAGCTCCGGTGAGCTCGGCGATCCAGTCGTGCAGCGCAGGAGGCGGCGTCACCATGGCGCCACCCTAGATAGCGTGCCGGCCATGGCCGGACAGTTCGAGACCGAGACGGCGATCCGATCGATCGGCGAAAACCGCTGGGAGACCGACATCTCCGACGAGTGGAGCATCGGCCCCAACGCCAACGGCGGCTACCTCCTGACCCCCGCGCTCCGGGCCGCTCGGGAGCTCGCCGGGCACCCCGATCCGCTGACGATGACGACCCACTTCTTTCGCCCCGGCATCGGGGACGAACCCGCCGAGATCGAGGCCGAGGTGCTCAAGCCCGGTCGCACGATGGCGACCGTCTCCGCCTCGCTCAGCCAGCAGGGGAAGACCCGGCTGCACATGGTCGCCGGCTTCGGAGACATCGACGCGACCACCGAACACGACGCCGAGTGGACGATCCCGATGCCCGACATGCCGGGCCCCGACGAGTGCATCGACCGCCGGTCGCTGAATCAGGGTGTGCAGATCAACCTGATGAACCGCTGCGAGATCCGCGTCGATCCGCGGATCTCGCGGGACCCCTCCGAGGTGGAGCGCGCCGAGGTGTTCGGCTGGACCCGCTTCGCCGACCGGTCCGATCCCGACGCCATCGCCCTGCCGTTCTTCGCCGACGCCTTCCCGCCGACCGTGTTCACCCGTCTCGGTCCGATCGGGTGGGTGCCGACGCTCGAGCTCACCGTGCACGTTCGTCGGCGTCCGGCTCCCGGATGGCTCGCCTGCCACGTCTGGACCGACGACGTCCACAACGGCAAGCTCATCGAATCGGTGCGGCTCTGGGACTGCGACGGTCAGCTCGTCGCCCAGGGTCGACAGCTCGGCTATCTCATCACCGGCAACATGGGCGGCTGAGTCCGCCGGCCCGGCGCCGGTCGGCGGATCCGGGCCAGACTGGCGCCATGCCGATCGACGAGTACCGGGCCGCCAACCTCGCCAACTGGGACGAGCGGGTCGTCGGCCACACCGCACCCGACGGCTACAACCTCGCCGGCCTCGTCGAGGATCCGGAGTATCTGACCGACGTCGTCACCTTCGACCGGGACGTGTTCGGCGACGTTACGGGCAAGACCCTGCTGCACAGCCAGTGCCACATCGGCACCGACACCCTGTCGTGGGCACGACTCGGCGCAACCGTCACCGGGCTGGACTTCTCCCCTGCAGCCCTCGCCTCGGCACGCGACACGGCGGCGAAGGCGGGCATCGACGCCACCTTCGTCGAGACCGAGCTGTACGACGCGCCCGACCACATCGACGAACGGTTCGACTGTGTCTACACCGGGGTCGGGGCGATCAACTGGCTCCCCGACATCGCCGCCTGGGGCCGGGTGATGGCCGGGTTCGTGAAGCCCGGGGGACGGTTCTACATCCGCGAGGGGCACCCGATGCTGATGACCCTCGACGACGGGCGCGACGACGACCTCCTGGTCGTGCGCTACCCCTACTTCGCCTCGGGCGGCGAGCCGCTCATCTGGGACGACGCCGAGAGCTACGCCGGGTCTGCGACCCTCCAGAACACGACCAACTACGAGTGGACCCATCCCGTGTCCTCGGTGGTGATGGCGCTGCTCGACGCGGGACTGGTCATCGACGACTTCCGCGAACTCACCCACCTCGACTGGAAGTTCTTCCCCTTCATGGAGAGCGAAGACGGGGAGCGGTACGAGCTGCCAGAGCCGCAACGGCCACTCGTTCCACTCCAGTTCTCGATCCTCGCCCACAAGCCGGCATGACCGCGCTGGCCGCGGACGCCACCCGCATCGCCTGCTTCCGGCTGCGGACCGGTCATCTCGATCAGCGGCTCGATACCGGCGATGCCGGCCTGCGACGCGCCGCCCACGCCGGCCTGCAGGACTCGATGCCACGGGCGGCGGTCCTCTCGCTCCACGCACGGGTCCGCGGCGTCGACCCCACTGTGCTCGAGTCGCCCGCACTCACCCAGGTGTGGGGGCCGGGCTTCTCCGCCTACGTGGTCGCATCGGACGACACCGCCGTCTTCACCCTCGGCCGCTACCCCGACGGCGGCAAACGCCGCACGGCGGCCGACACGTTGACCGCCCGCCTCCGTGATGTGCTCGACGACCGACCGCGCGAGTACCGGGAGGTCGGTGCCGAGTTGGGCATCGACCACAACCAGCTCCGGTACGCCGCACTGACCGGCACGATCCGCCTCCACTGGGAGGGCTCGGGAAAGCCTCGGATCAGCCGACTGCCCGACCCGACGATCGAGCCGCTCGACGCTCGATGCGAACTCGCCCGGCGCTTCCTCCACGTGTACGGACCGGCGTCGCCCACCGACTTCGCCGCGTGGGCGGGCGTCAGCGTCGCCCACGCCCGCAACGCGTTCGCCGGCATCGAGGACGAGACGATCGACGTCACCACACCGATCGGCGCCGCGCAGATCCTCGCCGCTGACGAGGAGGCACTGCGTACCGCCGGACCCGGCGGACCGATGGTCCGACTCCTGCCGAGCGGCGACGCGTTCACCCTCTGGACGGGCGACCAGCGCAGCCTACTGCTCCCCGACCCGACCCGGCGCGACCGGCTGTGGACGCCGCGGGTCTGGCCGGGTGCACTGCTCGTCGACGAACGGCTCGTCGGGACCTGGCGACGCAGCGGGGATCAGATGGCGATCGAGACGTGGACGGCTCCGGACGCAGCGACGGTCGCCGCCGTCGAGGCGGAGGTCGCCACCCTGCCACTGGAGGAGCAGCCACTCATCGTGTCCTGGCAGTCGATGGAATGAGCGACGGCCCGGCGGGTTGTAACGGGCATGAGCGACACCACGACGGTCACCCCCACCCTCGGCCTGCGCCACCTCGTGCTGTGGGTCACCGACCCCGAGGCGTCGGCCGTGTTCTACGAGCAGGCGCTCGGTCTCCATGTCAAGGCGCGCATGGGCGAGATGGGTGTGTTCATGGCGTCGTCGGCCAGCGCCACCGACCACGATCTGGCGCTGTTCCGCGCACCGGTCACCGATCGGCCCGATCCGCGCCAGATCGGCATGTACCACACGGCGTGGGAGGTCGGGACGCTCGAAGAACTCGACGCGACCATCGAACGTCTCCAGGCTCTCGGCGCGGTCGTCGGGCTCACCGATCACGGTGTCAGCAAGAGCGTCTACGCCCAGGACCCCGACGGTCTGGAGTTCGAGGTCATGTGGGAGGTGCCTCTCGATCAGGTGGACGACGACGCACCGCGGGTCGATCATCTCGACCTTGCCGCCGCGAAGGCGCGCTACGGCGCCGACACGCCGGGTCGCGGCCTGACCTGATCCGGCTACGGTCGGACTCGTGTCCGACCAGACGCTCACCGTCTCCGAACTCGGCATCGTCGTTCGCGCCGCCCTCGAACAGGCGATGCCCTACGGCGTCTGGGTCGAGGGCGAGATCCAAGGCATCAGCCGCAGCCGCAACGGCCACGTCTACTTCGATCTGGTCGAACCGGCCGAGACCGCAGGCGCAGCGCCGGTGGCGACGGTGCCCGTCGTGTTGTTCCGCGACGTACGCGAACGGGTGAACCGACTGCTCAAGCGACACGGCGACCCGATCCGGATGACCGACGGCGTTCGGATCCGGATCCAGGGCATGGTCGACTTCTACCCGCCGACCGGCAAGGTCCAGTTGCGCATGTCGGCGATCGACCCGACCTACACCCTCGGTGTCCTGGCCGCGGAGCGAGAGGCACTGCTGCGGGTGCTGTCGGAGTCGGGACGGTTGCGCGCCAACGCCGGTTGGCCGGTCCCCGCCGTGCCGCTGCGGATCGGAGTGGTCACCTCGATCGGCTCCGCCGCACACGCCGACGTGACGACCGTGTTCGAACGCAGCGAGCGGGCCTTCACGCTCGTCGAGATCGACACCGCCGTACAGGGGACGGGGGCCGAGCGCACCATCGCCGCAGCCATCGGGGCCGCCGAGCAGGCGTCGGTCGATCTCGTCCTCGTGGTCCGGGGCGGCGGATCCAAGACCGATCTCGCCGTGTTCGACCACGCGCTGGTCGCCGACGCGATCGCCGGGGCCGAGATCCCGGTCTTCACCGGGATCGGCCACGACATCGACCGGTCGATCGCGGACGAGGTCGCCCACACCGCCCACACCACCCCGACGGCGGCCGCTCAGGCGATCGTCGAGGTCGTCGACACCTGGCTCGACCGGCTCGCCGCGAACGAGCGGGAGGTGGTGCATCGCAGCCGCCGGGCGATCGAACGGGCGGACGAACGCGTCGCCCGGGTCCGCCGCGATGCGGCTCGCTCCGCGTCGGTCGCCGTCGACCGAGCGGACGATCGACTCGTGCACGCATCGAACCGGCTTCGGCGAAGCGCCGTGCGGGCCGAGACCACCGCGTTGGGGGCGCTCGACCGGGCCGTCGATCGCCTGAACCTCGCCGCTCGCCACGGACTCCGGGCCGCCGAACTCCGACTCGACACCGCCGATGTCCGCACCCGAGCCCTCGACCCCGCGATCGCCCTGGCCCGAGGCTGGTCGATCACCCGCCGGCGGGACGGCACGATCGTCCGCTCGGCGGATGAGGTCGACGCCGGCGACACGGTGACCACCCAGGTCGCCGACGGCACGTTCACCAGTACGATCGACGATCGTGAGTGACGAGACGGCGGACGCAGCCTCCGCGACGGAGGGGCCCGGCTACGCCGAGGCGATGCAGGAGCTCGAGACCATCCTCGACGACCTCGAGGACGACGATCTCGACGTCGACGTGCTGGCCTCCAAGGTCGAGCGGGCGTCGACACTGATCCAGCTGTGCCGCGACCGCATCGGTGCGGCGCGCATCCAGGTCGAACGGGTCGTGGCCTCGCTCGACGAGACGGCGGGCGACGGCGCGCTCTTCGCCGACGACAGCGACGACGAATGACCGCGGCGCCGGCCCAACTGACCGACGTCGCCGATCGCACCAGTGCGGCCCTCGAGGCGACGTTCCGGGCCGAGATCGACACCTGGCGCGCCCTCGATCCCAGCATCGAACGGCCGCTGCAGGATCTCGCCGACTTCATCGCCAACGGCGGGAAGCGGATCCGCCCCGCGTACTGCCACTGGGGGTTCGTCACCGGCGGCGGTGACCCCGCCGGCGACGGATCGATCGGCGTGTGTTGTGCGGTCGAACTCCTCCAGGCCTTCGCCCTCGTCCACGACGACGTGATGGACGGCTCCCCGACCCGCCGCGGCAAACCCACCGTCTGGGCGACCTACATCGACCGGCATCGTGCCGGCGACTGGCAGGGCGAGGCCCGGCGTTTCGGCGAAGCAGCCGCCATCCTCGTCGGCGACATCGCGATGGTGATGGCGGATCGGCAGATGGCCGATGTCGATGCCGCGACCCGGGCGGTGTGGGACCGCCTCCGAACCGAACTCAACTTCGGGCAGTTCCTCGACGTGATCGGCACGGCGAAGGGCAATGTGACCGCGGAGATGGCCCGCACGATCATGCGCAACAAGACCGCGGGCTACACGATCGTCCGACCGCTACAGCTCGGTGCGGCCCTCGCCGGTTCGCCCGAGTTGGCGCCGGCGCTCGAGGCCCACGGGTTGCCCCTCGGCGTGGCCTTCCAGCTGCGAGACGACATGCTCGGCGCGTTCGGTGACTCGGCGAAGACCGGCAAGCCGGTCGGCGACGACCTCCGAGAGGGCAAGCCGACGGTGATGCTGGCGCTGGCCCGCGACGCCGCCGACGAGGTAGAGCTGCGGGTGCTCGACCGGGTGGGCCCGACGGTCAGCGATGCGGAGGTCGCCGCCATCCAGCAGGTGATGGCCGACACCGGTGCGGTGGCACAGGTCGAGGACGAGATCGAGCAGCTGCTCGACGAGGCGCTCAGCGCGATCGACGACCTCCCCGACACCAACGGCTCGCGCGACGCCCTCCGTGCGCTCGCTGATTTCGTCGTCGACCGCGACGCCTGACGTCGTTCGACCCGGGGGTCACGACAGGAAGTCGCCCTCGTGCTCCATCCACATCGGCTCGAGATCCAACCCCTCGGCCTCTTCCTCGGGGAGCTCGCGCCGGTACACCCGGCCGGTCCCCTCCTCGACCTCGAGCGTGTTCCACTCGCCCTGACGCGTGGGCTCGGGCAGCGAGAGCTCCCGGAACATGGCGCCGGCACCGCCACCGAGGAACCACTCCGGCGCCCGTTCGTCGCGGCCGGAACGCTGGTTCACCACATAGAGACGCAACCGGCCGGGCACGGAGCGACCATGGGGATCGTCGTCGGTGAAGAAGTCGGTCGGGATCAGCGGCCGGAAGCCGGCCTCGACCGAGATGCGTCCCTCGCCGGCCTCGGCGATGGTGCGGATGTAGCTGCGAGCCGCCTCCGGGTCATGGCTGTCTTCGGGATCGAAGACGAGGATGCGCTTCCCGATCGGCGCCGGCTTCGGCTTCTTCTTGGTCTGGGTCCACCGGTAGAAGAAGTACGTGACCGCGCCGACCGTCGCCGACCCGAGGAGCACGAGCGTCCACTCGAATCCCTCGTCGGGCTCCGCGTCCGCATCCGTCTCGTTGATGATGACGGCCTCCTCGGTCGCCGCATCGGTTTCCGCTGAGGCGGCGTCGGCGCCATCGACGGCCCCGGCATCCTCGGCCGTCGCCGCGTCATCGGCCGGGGCCGCTTCCTCGACGTCAGCATCCGGATCGGCGTCGGCACCGTCGCCCGCAGCCTCGTCGCCAGGCGACTCGGTGCCGTCCGCCGCCGGCTCCTCTTCCCCCGTGCCCGACGCCACGATCTCGGCTGCTGCGGCCAGGTAGCGGCCCTCCAACGCATCGCTGCTGCTCGCGAGGTCGGCCTCGGTCACCTCGGTGACCTCGAGGCTGAGCGGCGTCGCCTGCCACGAGTAGCTGAACGGGTCGCCCGGGGTACCGCTCGAGGCGATCACCGTGAACGAGGTCGCCGGGTTCTCGGTGAGGAAACCGACGAAGTGCCGGTCGTCCGCCGACAGCTCACTGACGGCATGACCGCTGGCGTACAGCTCCGGCGTCGGTGTGCCATTCGTCTGGATGAAACCGGCGCGGGTCTCGTTGGCGGTCCCGCCGACGAGCGAGGAGCCGGTGGTCGCGCCGACCCCGGGCAGATTGACGCCGTCCACCGGCCCGATCGGGGTCAGACCCGGAAGGCTGGCATACAACCCGACCTCGACCTCACCCTCGACCATCGACGGGAGGATCGACACCTCGACGAGGGTGAACACGAGCCACGAGGAGAAGAACGCATCGTTGAGCGGGAGCACGACCGTCCCCTGCGGTCCGCCCGGGCCGCCGAAGGCGAGGGGGACGTTCCGCCCCTGGGGGATCGTCGGAACGACCGAGCCACGCGGGTCCCCGAACAGGTCGCTCGCCAGATCGATGCCGTTGCCGTCGAGATCGAAGCGGTCCAGCGGGCCCGCGACCGTCGCCGCACCGAGCACCTGGATCGCAGGGACGACCCCCTCGACGGCCGGATCGACCGACACCGGAGGGTCGGCCTCGATCGATTGGATCCGGCCGACCCCGATGTCGGCGAGGACGGAGATCAGATCGGGCGCAGGCGCGTCGCCCTCGACGGTGTCCTGAGCCGCCACCGGGACGGGAACCAGGACGAGCGCGAGGACGACGATGGCGAGAGGGCGACGCAGCAGAGGCATGACGCCACGGTCACAACCGGGCGACAGCGAGGCGTCAGCGGAGTGAGGGTCAGACCGCGTCCGGGCGGAAGGTGTCGATCATCAGCTCGACATCGCCGAGCGGATACAGGATCGGAGACGTGCACCCGGTCGCAATGTACTGATCGACCTTCTCGCGGCACTCGTCCGGAGTCCCGGCCGCGCAGATCATCTGCACGATGTCGTCCGGGACCAGCTTCGCCGCCTCCACCACCTGCTCGTGGGTGGCCGGCCAACCGAGGATCTTGTGGACCTCCTCGAGCAGCGACTCCGGCACGCCCGACGCCTTCATGATGTGCGGCTGCTGGCCCAGGTACTGCGTCACCAGCATGCGGGCGCTGTCGAGCGCGGCCTGGCGGTCGTGATCGACCGAACAGACGACCAGCTGGGGCCGATCGAGATCGTCGACGGAACGTCCTGCCTTGGCGGCGCCGATCTCGAGGTGCTCCATCGCCTGCTCGTTGTAGGCCGGGGAGACGAGATAGTTGAGCACCGCGCCGTCGGCGATCTCGCCGGTGAGCTGCATCATCTGCATGCCGGTGGCCCCGATGTAGATCGGTACGTCCTTGGCCCGCCGCTCCTGGTGCACATAGTCGAGTTCGACACCGTCGAGCTGCACGAAGTGGCCGTCCATGGTGACGGTCTCGTTCGCGAGCAGGGCCCGCACCGCGGTGACGACTTCTCGCATGACTCGGATCGGCTTCGACCGATCGATGCCGACCTTGGCGGCCAGCGGATCCCACCAGGCGCCGAGCCCGCAGATGATTCGGCCGGGCGCGAGGTCGTCGAGGGTCGAGAAGAGCGACGCGAGTCGCGCCGGGTTGCGGCTCCAGACGTCGATGACCCCCGACCCGACCTTGATCGTGTCGGTGGTGGCGGCGAACGCGGCCATCGGCACCCCGGCTTCGCGCACGAGTCGCGAGTCGGCCTGCCACACCGCTTCGAACCCGGCCGCCTCGGCGTACTTCACGTAGTCGATCGCATCGGGGATCGAGTGTGCGTCCTGCAGATAGAGGGCCCGGCGGGTCATACGACTGTCCTTGGTTGAGGGGCGGTCTCCCGAACTTTACAAAATGTCAAGCGGGAGGGTGCTCCCTGTGTCACATCGGGCCAGACGTCGACGCCCGCTCCATCGCTGACGCCTGGGTGACGACGAATGGCTACGGTCGCGCCATGTCGACCGGGTCGCCCAGCTCCACGACGCGGGGGCTGATCGATCGGCCTCGCCTCGTCGCTCGACTGGCCGCTCGCTTCACCCACCGGGTGGTGACCGTGGTCGGCAACGGCGGGACCGGCAAGACGACGCTCGTGCAGCAGGCGATCGACGCCGAACCGCGCGAGTTCGACGTCGTCCACGGATGCAGCGCCGCCGACGCCGACGCCGGCCACCTGCTCAGCGCGGTGTTGCGTTCGCTCGACGACACCGGCCGATCGCGTGCGGGGACGCTCGACGACGCCATCGCCCACGAGGTCCTGGCGCGGTCGCCCCGACACGTCGCCGTGATCCTCGACGACACCCACCTGCTACCCGACGGGGAGGCGATCGAGCGCCTGCTCGCCGTGCTCCCGGAGAACGGACACCTCGTGCTGGTGGGGCGGCGCCCTCCTCCGATCGAGCTCGGCCGCCTCGACTCCGCCGGCCGCCTGGCCGAGATCGTCCAAGCCGACCTGCTGATGACCCTCGACGAGCAGATCGCGTTCGCCAACCAGCGCGGCGTGGCCATCGATCTGCTGGCCGGCGCCGAAGGCTGGCCGGCGTTCATCGAGCTCGCAGCCTCGGGCTCCGAAGTCCGTTCGAGGCGCTACCTCGAAGAGGAGGCCCTGCGGTCGATCGCGCCGGAGCGCCGCCATGCGCTCGCCGTCTTCGCGTTCGTGCGGGGCGGCGACGACGCGATCGCACGAGCGGCGACCGGCGGTGGCCTCGACGAGCTGATCGCCGACCTGCCGCTCGTGCGGTGGGATGGCGACGACGCCCGCCTCCACGATCTCTGGGCCGAACTCCTCGTCGACGAACTCGGTGCGACCGACCGGACGGCCGCTGCGCTGGCGGCCGCCGCGGTGCATCGCGAACGTGGCGAGTTCGATCGGGCGATCGAACTCGCACGGTCGGTCGACGAGTGGGACGACCTCGCCACCACCCTCGCCACCGCCGTGCGCGAGGGGGTCGATGGGGGCCTCGGCGTCGACCAGCTGGACCGCTGGCGTCGACTCGCTCCGGCCGAACGCACCGACGACCCGATCGTGGTGCTGCTCGACGGCCTGATCGCCCGCGAGGCCGACCCGACCACGCCCCACACGCGAGAACTCCTGGGCCGCGCCGCCGAGGGCTTCGCCGCAGCCGGTGAACCCGAACTCGAGCTCGCCGCCCTGCTGCAGCTCGGATACGTCGTGCGAATCGTCGGCGAGGTCGCACCGATCGACGAGGTGATGGCTCGCATCGAGGCCCTCGCTCGACACCACCCACCGGCGCGGCCCTATCTCGCGTTCGGCGAAGCATGGACGGCGCTCGCCCAGGGGCGACCGGACCTCCAGCTCGCGGCGATGGAGCGAATCACCGACGTCGACCTGCCACCGGTGTGGGCGAAGAGCCGCGACCACTACCTGGCTCACGCCCTCTTCAACCTCGGCCGACCCCAGGAGGCACTCGAACACGCCCGCCGCCTGCGAGCCCACGACGCCGTCGCCATCCCCGGATCGCTGACGACGGAGCTCCAGTGCCTCTGGTACGCCGGGCACCCCGACGAGGCGCTGCGTCGCTCCGCCGAGGGCCTGAGCGCGGGCCACGGAGCCCGGGACCGATTCATCGCCGGGGCGTGGCGCGCCGCGATGTGCGCGTTCGCAGGCGACGTCGCCGGCGCCCGCACCGCGCTGGAGGTGGCCCACGCTCACCAAGGTGACCAGCCCGGACTCCTCACCGCCGCGCAGACGATCCTGGTCGAGGGGGTCATCGACATCGCCGAGAACCACGAGGAAGCCGCCCAGGACCGGTTCCGGGCAGCACTCGAGTTCGCACCGCTCGGCAACGGGATCAGCGAACAGACGCTGCGCAACCTGCTCCCGACGCCGTACGTCCTGCTGCCCGAGACGCGCACGTTCTGGGACGAATACGCGGTCGGCCCGTCGATCGTCGCGATCCGGCGCGCAGCCCAGGCCTTCGTCGCCGCGCGGGAGGACGGTGATCGCGGTCTGCTGGGCACGATCCCATGGCCCGATGTACCGACGCTCGCGGCGACCTTTCCTGTGCGGCTCGCGATGCAGCTCGCGATCCACGGGGTGCTCGCCGGCCGCCACGAGGGCCGCCACCTCGCCGCCTGGCTGTGCGAGCACTGGGGCGAACCCGCCGTGCGGGCCTTGCGCGAACACGTCGACGACCCGCTCCTCGGTGCCGCCGCCCGCGAGCTCGTCGCGTCGACCCCCGCACCGCCTCGAACGGCGGTGCGCATCGGGGCACTCGGACCGGCATCGGTCTGGCACGACGACCGACCGACCGCCGATCCCCACTGGCGTCGCGAGCGCGTGCGCGCCTTGCTGGTGGCGCTCATCCTCAAACCCGACACCACCCGCGAACAGCTGGCGGGCACCCTGTGGCCGGACCACTCGATGACCGCGGCGGCCAAGAACCTCCGCACGACGCTCAACTATCTGCACGCCGTGCTCGAGCCCCATCGGGCGAGTGGTGAGGCGACCTGGTGTGTGCAGGTGGACGGATCGACGGTGCGGCTCAACCCCCGCCTCGACGTCGACGTGTGGCGCTTCCGCGGACTGCTCGACGAGGCCGACGAAGCCGAGCGACGGGGACGCCCCGACGAGGCGCTGCCGCTGCTGCACCGTGCGCTCGACCTCTGGCGGGGCGACCTCGCCGAAGACCTCGAACTCGAACTCCTCGACCTCGAACGGATCCACCTGCGCAGCCGCTTCGTGCGGGCGTCGTGTCGTGTCACCGAACTGCTCACGGCCACCGGGCGGCCCGACGAGGCGATCGAGACGGCCCGGCCGGCTCTCGAGATCGATCGCTGGCACGAACCGACCTACCTCGCCCTCGCCGACGCCTACACCGCGGTCGGCGACCACACGTCGGCTCGGGCGGTACTCGACCGCGGCGCCGCGAACCTGGGCGTGCCGTTGACCGGCCGCGGGGCGGCGCCGCTGCGGCCGTAGCCTGGAGGCATGGCTGATCCCAGGGCCGAGGCCTCCCGCCTTCGAACGTTCGCGATCATCTCGCACCCCGACGCGGGCAAGACGACGCTCACCGAGAAGTTCCTGCTCTACGGCGGTGTCCTCACGAGCGGGGCCGGTTCGGTCAAGGCCAAAGGCGACCGTCGTTCGGCCACCTCCGACTGGATGGAGCTCGAGCAGCAGCGCGGCATCTCGATCACGTCCACGGTGCTGCAGTTCCCGTACCGGGATCGGGTCCTGAACCTGCTCGACACACCCGGCCACCGCGACTTCTCCGAGGACACCTACCGGGTGCTCGCCGCCACCGACGCGGCGATCATGGCGCTCGACGGCTCGAAGGGCATCGAGGCCCAGACCCGCAAGTTGTTCGAGGTCTGCCGCGACCGCGAGATCCCGATCGTCACCTTCATCAACAAGTGGGACCGGCCCGGCCGCGATCCGCTCGAACTGCTCGACGAGATCGAGGAACAGCTGATCCTCGAGCCGGTGCCGATGAACTGGCCGGTCGGTGAGAGCGACCGGTTCCGCGGCCTGATCGATCGCACCAACGGCGATTTCGTCCGCTACACCCGCACCGCCCGGGGCGCCGACGAAGCCCCCGAGGAGATCGTCGACCCGGAGCGGGCGGCGGCCGAAGAAGGCGATCTCTGGACCGACGCGCAGGAGGGCCTCGAACTCCTCGACGTGATGGACCGCAGCTTCGATCGCAAGCGCTTCGAGGCCGGCGAGCTGTCGCCGGTGTTCTTCGGGTCGGCTCTGACCAACTTCGGTGTCCGCATGATCCTCGACGCGATGGTCGATCTCGTGCCGTCGCCATCGCCGCGCATCGACCGAGACGGCGACCCCAGGGCGCTCGACGCGCCGTTCTCGGGCATCGTGTTCAAGGTCCAGGCGAACATGGACAAGGCCCACCGCGACCGGGTCGCGTTCCTGCGGGTCTGCTCGGGACAGTTCGACCGCGGCATGGTCGTCACCCACGAGCCGACCGGCAAGCCGTTCGCCACCAAGTACGCTCACTCGGTCTCGGGCCAGGACCGCGAGACCGTCGAGCAGGCGTTCCCCGGCGATGTGGTGGGCTTGGTGAACGCCAACGACTTCCGCGTCGGCGACAGCGTGTTCGTCGACGAGTCGGTCCAGTGGCCGCTGGTGCCGTCGTTCGCGCCGGCGCACTTCCGCATCGCCCGAACCCTCGACACCTCCAAGGCGAAGCAGTTCCGGTCCGGGGTCAGCCAGCTCGACGAGGAAGGCGTCGTCCAGGTGCTGCGCGAACCCGATGTCGGCGATCAGGCCCCGATCCTCGCCGCGGTCGGCCCGCTCCAGTTCGAGGTCGTCCAGCATCGGCTCGAGAACGAGTTCGGCTCGCCGGTCGAGTTGGTGCCGTGTGCGTGGACGACCGCTCGCATCACCGATCAGGAGTCTGCGGAAGCGCTGCGCGGCATGAGTGGGGTGACCGTCGCCGCCCGGGCCGACGGTGAACTGCTGGCCCTGTTCGAGTCGCCCTACTGGCTCCAGCGGCTCGAGATGGATCAACCCGAACTCACGCTGACCAAGCTGATCGCCGAGGGCTGATCGTCGTGCTGCACCTGCTCGCTGTCGCCCAGTCCACCAACGACATCGGCGATCAGGTCGCGCAGGACTCCGGCGCGGTCGGCATCATCGGCTTCTTCGTCGTCGGGGTGATCGTCGTGATCGGCGCGGCCATTCACCGCAAGCGTCGCGGCTGACCATCGGCGACCGGCGCCGACTCGAGCTGCCGCATCGCCCAGACGCCGACCGCCGGACCCGGTGCGAGCATGGCGAACGCCCAACCCCAGCCGGCCGCGTCGCGCACCCACGGCACGAGGAAGATGGTCGCGACACTCAGCACGAACCCGGCCGCCAGCTGCACGGTCAGCGCCGTGCCGACCGTCTCGGCCGGCACCTCTTCGCTGACGATGGTCGAGAACTGGGCGCTGTCGGCGACGACCGCATAGCCCCAGACCAGGGCGGGGATCAGCACGAGCACCGTCGGCGCATCGACCAGGAATCCGACGACGACCGCCATCGCGCCCGAGACCGACAGGGCCCATCGCGCCGACGTCGGGCGACCGACCGTGTCGCTCACCCGGCCGGCGTGCACCGAACCGGCCGCACCGACACCGATCACGACGAAGGCGAACAGGCTGGCGCCGCGGCCGGAGTCGACCACGTCACCGGCGAAGACGGCGATCCAGGCCCACATCGCGTACAGCTCCCACATGTGGCCGAAGTAGCCGAGGGTGGCCAGCCGGAAAGAGCGATTGCGGAGGATGCCGGCGATCCGGCTCGCGTCGAAGCGCTGCGGAGCGCCGAGGTAAGGACCGGGCGAGCCGAGCCCCTCGATGACGAGTCCGCCGACGACGGTCATCACCGAGATGGTGAGCAGGGTCGGCACCCAACCGAACCCGCCGAGCGCGTTGACCAGATGGGGAAGCGCAGAGCCGAGGGTGAGGGCGCCGACCATCGTTCCCAGAGCGACGCCGCGGCCGGTGACGAACCATCCCGACATCGCCTTCATGGCCGGCGGGTAGACGAGCGCGAGGAACGCCCCGGTGAGGCCCCGGAAGACGAGCGCGCTGCCGTAGGTGTCCCCGACCACGACGAGGGCGTTGGCGAGCGCGGCACCGAGCGCGCCGACGAGTACCAGCCGGCGCGGCCGGACGCGATCGGCGAGCCCGGTGATCGCGCTGACGAGCGCGCCGGCGACGAAGCCGAGCTGGACGGTGATGATGAGCCAGCTCGCCTGCGCGGTGCCGATCGACCAGCGGGTCCGCAGCTCGCCGAGCACCGCGCTGGTCGCGAACCACGGCGACATGGCCAGCACCACGCCGACGGCCAGCACGGCCAACTGACCGCGTGGCGTTGGTCCGACAGATCGCATGTCCGGACAACCCGTCAACCGGGTGATCGGATTCCCGGATCAGGCGGCGAGCGGGGCGTAGGCCATGCGGTAGCCGCGACCCTCGACGCCCTTGCCCAGCTCGACCGATCGGAACCGCAGGCCGGTGGGCACCGAGCGAGCGACGAGCGTGCCCGGTGCACCGGTCAGCTCCTGCTCGGGGAACCACGTCTCGCGGCGGACGGCGCCGTCGGTCTCGGCGTCGAGCAGCGGCTGCCCGGCCCGGCGACGGATCGCCTGCAACATGAGGTACTCCGGCGGACTGAGGGGTCGTGCCTCGACACCGCGCTCGGCGGCGTCGGAGGCGGTGACGGCGATGTCTTCACACGTCGCCTCCAGCGGCAGACCTTCGGCCCGGACCTCACGGTTCGGACCGCTGTCCTCGGCGTAGAGGGAGATGCGCAGTCCGTCGAAGGGGCCGGTGCGGAGCAGATCGTCGGCGAGCGGACCCGACCCACCGCCGCCGACCCGGAGGCGACGAACGAAGTCGGCACAGGCGTCGGCGCCCTCTGCGCTGCCGTTGGAACCGGCGTAGTTGTTGAACGCCACGGTCTTCCCGATCGCGGCGAACACGCGGGGATCGGCGGCGGGCGTGAGCAGGAGGCCGACCCGGCGGGCCGTAGCGAGATAGGTGCGCAGCTCGTCGGTGAGGACGTTGGCGATCAGCGACTCGAAGCCGGGGACCTGGTGCACCCGACCCTTCGCCCCCTGGAAGCGGATCGTGCGCGACCGAGCGTCGTACAGGCCGAACGACGAGAACATGTCGAGGATCGAGTCGTACTGCTCGCGCAGCTCGTGCCGCTGGATGAACGACTCGTCGGTGAGCATCTCCGCGGTGTCGGGGATGTCAGGCGTGAGTCGGTCGGCGAGCCGGTCCGAGATGCCGGAGAGGTCCTCGGTGTAGGCGTTCACCTCACGCTGGATGTCCTCGAGGATCACGAGACCCTTGCCGGTGATCGCGTCGTACTCGCGTTGCAGCGCGGCCATCTGGGCCTGGGCTTCGACGAGACGCACCTCGAGGGATCGCCGCTGCTCGTACACCCGATGCCCCTGCTCGAGGAGCTGGCGGGTGGAGCCGAGGCGCATGAGGGCCGGATGATCGAGTCCGAGCTCCTGCAGAGCAGCACCCCAGGAACCGGGGCTGGCGGGAACACCTGGTGTGGTCATTGCTGCACCTCCTGGGGCGGTCGTCGGTCGTGGGAGCCACCGTAGGGAACCGGGCGTCGGTCGACCATGGGGAAGGTGCGCTGTTCGCCCCGCCCCCGTGTCACCGGCATCGAAGACGGGAGTACTCACGCGCTCAAGCACGCCGGCCAACGTGCCGAAGGGGCCCGCGATCCGGGCGCCGCGCGTGGCCGATCACAGGATTGTGACCGACGACGCTTTCCTTCGACCCCGTCCGTTTGCTTAACTTACGGCGTAAGCCGCCGACGGGAGCGATCGTGACCGACCTGCAGGATTCCCCCACCCAGCACACCCCCAGCCGACCGCCGGTGGCCGACTGGCTCACCGACTTCGATCACCAGCACCCCGACTACGCGGCCGCTGCGCCCGAGATCTGGGACGAGGTCCGCACCAGCGGGTGCCCGATCGCCCACAGCGAGCGCTACGGCGGCACCTGGCTCCCGACGCGTCACGAGGACATCGCCGCGATCGCCAAGGACCCCGAGCACTTCTCGAGCCAAGGCGTCATCGTCACCGAGTTCCGGCCCGACATCCCCGCCCCGATGGGCTACGCCCCGCCGATCACCAGCGATCCGCCGTTCCACCAGATCGCCCGCAGCATCCTGCTCAAGTTCTTCTCGCCCAAGGCCATGCAACAGTGGGAGCCGGTCGCCCGCGAGACCTGTCGCCGTCTGATCGCCGACATCCGGACCCGCATC
Organism: Actinomycetota bacterium; assembly: GCA_039193795.1. Lineage (GTDB taxonomy): Bacteria > Actinomycetota > Acidimicrobiia > Acidimicrobiales > Aldehydirespiratoraceae > UBA11606. Next base: position 108,827 of record JBCCWI010000003.1, read on the forward strand.
GACGCCGGCGAGTCGGTCGTCGACGCAGCGCAGAACTACAGCCAGCACGTCCCCGTGATGGTCATGGCCGACATGCTCGACCTCCCCCGCGAGGACGGCGACACCTTCCGCCGCTTCATCCACAACATCATGGAGCAGGGGGCCGTGGGGCAAGAGGAGATGCCCTACGAGCAGACGATGGACTACTACCTCGACACCAAGGTGGCGGCCCGTCGCGAGAACCTCGGCGAGGACCTCATGTCCTACCTGTGCCAGGCGGACATCGAGGGCATGCCGCTGCTCGACGAGCACGTCCGCGGCACGATCGGCCTGCTGATCATCGCCGGCATCGACACCACGTGGTCCGCGATCGGCGCATCGATGTGGCACCTGGCCCAGCACCCCGAACACCGAACCCGCTGGATCGATGACCCCGACGTGCGCCCGTTCGCGATCGAGGAGTTCCTCCGCTTCTACGCCCCGGTCACCATGGCCCGGCTGATCGCGAAGGACGTCGACTTCGAGGGATGTCCGATGAAAGCCGGCGACTGGTCGCTGCTCCCGTTCCCCGCCGCCAACCGGGATCCGGAGATGTTCGAACGGGCCGACGAGTTCGTGATCGATCGCCAGCGCAACCGCCACGCCGCCTTCGGGCTCGGCATCCACCGCTGCATCGGGTCGAACCTCGCCCGCATGGAACTACGGGTCGCGATCGAGGAGTGGATGGCCGCCTTCCCGGACTTCGAACTGGCCGATCCGGCGACCGTCACCTGGTCGACCGGCCAGGTGCGCGGGCCGCGCCAGCTTCCGCTCCGCTTCCCCTCCTGAGTCGAGTCAGCTTCCGCTCCGCTCCACTTCCTGACCTAAGGTTCCCGCCGTGAAGATCATCTACGACCGCGACGCCTGCCAGGGCCACAACCGCTGCTACATGCTGGCGCCGGAGCTGTTCGACACCGACGACGAGGGCTACGCGATCCTGCTCGTCGAGGGCGAGGTCCCGCCGGAGCTGGAGGAGAAGGCCCGCCTGGCCGCCGACAACTGCCCCGAGTTCGCGATCGAGATCGAGGAGTAGGATCCGCCCCACGATGCGGATCCACAAGTTCCAGACCACCGACGCCTTCATCGCCATCGATCTCGAGGGCGCCGAGGCGTCGTCGGGCCCGGTTCGCTGGGCCAAGAAGATCCTGCAGGGCGGCGCCAAGGACCTGGCCCGCACGCAGACCTACACCTACGCAGCCCTCGGCATGCAGCGCGGCGGCGCCTCCGCCGGCATCTCCGCCCCGCCCGACACCCGAGGCGAGGCGATCACCGCATTCGTCGAAGAAGCGGGTGCACTCGTGGCGGACGGTACCTATCTTCCCGACGCCGCCAAGGGCATCGGCGACCCCGAACTCGACGGCCTGCGCGGCGACGACCCACGCGACCATGCTCGGCTCGGCACCTTCGGCGAACGCTGCGACGGCCTGTCCGCCGCCGTGACGGCGCACCATGCGGTCGGGCTCGACGGCAAGACCGTCGCCATCGAGGGATTCGAGGGCATCGGTCGATGGATCGCGGCCGCCGCCGTCGAACGCGGCGCCCGGGTGACCGCCGTCTCCACCGCGACCGGCAGTGTCGCGAACGACGACGGGTTCGCCCTCGCCGACCTCGACGCTGCGGTCGCCGAACACGGTGCCGATGCGGTCAACGAACTCGGCGAGGTCGGCGCCGCCAAGGCGGTGTTCGGCTCCGGTGCCGAGGTCGTGTTCGCCGGCTCCAAGACCGGCATCGTCGACCACGTGGTCGCCGGCCAGCTGACGGACAGCGCCGCCGTGATCGCCGCCGGTCGACTCCATCTCACCGCCCGCGGCCTGGCGGTCCTCCGCAAGGCGGGGGTCGCCGCGCCGGCCGACTTCGTCTCGCTGGCCGGATCGACCCTGGCCGCCTGGGGCGACCCCAACCGCTCCGACGACGAGATCTTCGCCGGCATCCGCGAGGACATCGGCGATCTGAGCGACGAGCTCGCCGAGCACGAGGACGGCCTGCTCCTCGCCGCCTGCTACCACGGCGAGTCGTTCCTGCAGACCTGGCAGTCCGAGCTGCCGTTCGGTCGCCCGTTGGCCCCCTAGGTCCGTCAGCGGCGACGCAGTCGCAGCAGCCCGGCGAGGCCGAGCGCCCCGGTGGCGATCCACTCGGCCCGGTCGGCGATCCGCACGGCTCGCGCCACATCGGCCGGTTCGGGCCGATCGCCGTCGCCGAGCCGAGGTCGATGCTCCACGCGATCGCCGTAGCGCAACGGCCCGCCGAGTTGGCGATCGATCGCACCAGCCATCGCCGTCTCGGCCACCCCGGCGTTCGGCGACGGATGGCCTGGAGCGTCGCGCCGTACGAGCCGCACGACGACGGCGAACCGATCGGGTTGTTGGACGGCGACACAGAGGGCGAAGATCCGAGCCGGGATCCAGTTGGCGACGTCGTCGAGACGGGCCGCCGCCCACCCGAACCGCTCGTAGCGTTCGGATCGATGCCCGACCATGGCATCCATCGTGTTGATCGCCCGGTAGGCGGCCGCACCCGGCGCTCCGGCGACGAGACCCCAGAACGCCGGGGCGAAGACTGCGTCGACACTGTTCTCGGCCACGCTCTCGATCACCGCCGCGCTGATCGCCGACGCGTCGAGCTCGCTCGGATCGCGGCCGACGAGGGCCGGCAGCCGGTCCCGGGCGAGCTGCACGTCGCCGGCCTCCAACGCGCCGGCGACGTGCTGCGCGGTCCGCCGCAGCTCCCCACCGGCGACGGCGATCGACACGACCGTCGACAGCGAACGCATCCGGTGACCCGCTGCGGCGCCGACGACGACCCCGACCGCGGTGTAGGCCACGCCGGCGTTGCGACGGTCGGCCCACACGGCCCGTTCGACCTCGCCCATCGCCGTGCCGAACCAGGCGACCGGATGAAGCTCGTTGGGCGGTTCACGGGTGAAGCGGTCGGTGAGCAGCCCGAACGCGACCGACAGCGGCCGGTTCGGGCTCGGCACACGACCGACGAGATCGGCCAGCCTCACGACGGCATCGCTCCGAGCACGGCGTCGTGGGTCGCTCTCGCCACTCGGCTCCCCCAGCGCGAGCGGGGCCCGCCGAACGGTTCCGCGTCGCCGCCGGTGGGCCAGAGCACCACCACGGCATCGCTCGCGGTTCCCGTGCCGGGGACACCGCGGTCGAGGAGGGCCTGGGTTTTCGCTTCCGTCATGGTCATCACCAGGTTGACCGCAGCCGCCTCGCTCAGGGCCGCGGGCACGAATGCGACCAGGTTGATGGTGCCGGGCGACCAGCGCTCGTGGCCGCCGGTCTCGTCCGCAGCCCACGTCGGCTTCGACACGCCGACGGTGGCGTCGACCGTCGCGCCCCGGACCGCCCCGCGCGCATGCCGCTCGACCGAGGCGGCGGTGAAGAGTGCGATGCCGGGCCCGTCGAACCTCTCCCCTGCCGCCACCTCGGATGCGTGGGCATCGAGATCGGTGCGGTCGTAGGTCATCGGCACGCGGATGTTGAGCATCCAGCGGGGCCGGGTGCGGCCTCCGCCCACCGGTGCCGATGCGAGGGACTCGACGCCCTCGGGTACCCGCCACCGCAGGACGCCCTCGTCGTGCCGACCCGGCGGGCGGTACTCGGGGGGATCGAGCGCCATCTCGGTCATGCGGAGCGATCTATGCCGTCGAGCGCATCGAGCAGCCGAGCCCGACCCGCGTCATCGGGCACCGCGATGCGGTGCCAACCCGCCATCCCGAACGACGCGCAGTCACGCACCGCCACGCCCTGTGGAGCGAGTCGGTCGCGCAGGCCGGGGGCGTGCACGAGCACCCATGGTCCGTCGGCCGCATCGACCGTGAGGCCCCGATCGGTCAACGCCTCGGTGAGGGACCGCCGAGCCTCACCGATCGCAGCGCACCAGGCGGTGGGTTCGGCTGCGGGGAGCAACTCGGGCAACGCGGCGAGCGCCAGGGAGTTCACCGACCACGCCGGCTGGCGCCGAGCGAAGCGTTCGACGTCGTCGGCGATCACGTACCCGAGCCGCAGACCGGGGCAGGCGAAGAGCTTCGTGAGCGAGCCGACCGTCACGCCGGCCCGGTGACCATGCCAGCGGCCGGTGGCGAGCGGATAGAAGGCCTCGTCCCACACCTCCGCCTCGAGGTCGGCGGGGGCGAGACGACCCGACGGATTGTGGGGATCGCTGCGCCACACCGGACCCGACCCCCGAGGGTGCAGCGAGAACTCGGGCTCGGAGGCGACCGTGCCGCCGAGCTCGGTGGCCACCAGGTGGATCGCCTCGCTGCCGCCGTTGGTCACGAGCAGCCGGTCGGCGGCGACCCCCAGGGTCTCGGCGAGCAGCGTGGTGGCGTCGGCCGGATCCGGATAGACGCCGACGGCCGCCGCATGACGGGCGACGATGCCGACGACGTCGGGGGCGAACGGGTTGAGCGACTGCGAGAGATCGAGCACGTCGATCCCCAGGGCGCGGCCGATCGACGGTCCGTCGCCCCCGTGGGCACCCGATGCGGGGATGCCGGTCATCGGCGGCAGGGTACCGAGCCTCAGGCGCGACGATGGGGCGGCCGCAGCCGCCCCATCGATCGAACGGGCGTGGTCAGGCCGAGGCTTCGGCGATGCCGCGGCCCACGAGCACCCGTGCGAGGTGCTTGCGGTACTCGGCGTCGGCGTTGAGATCCTCGGGCGGATCGACGTCGTCACCGGCGACCGAGGCGGCGTCGGCGCCGCCGCCTCCCGACAGGGCGGCCTCGACGCCGGTGTGACGGATCGGTGCCGAGCCCATGTTGACGAGCGCGACCTTCGGGTCGTCGCCCAACATCACGGCCGCACCGACGATCGCCCAGTCCTGGGCCCTCCGGTTGAACTTCTGGTAGCTCCACCCGACACCCGCAGCCTTGGGGATGCGGACCTCGGTGACCATCTCGTCCTCGGCGAGCGCCGTCTCCAGGAACCCGGTGAAGAAGTCCGGTGCGGCGACCTCTCGTTCACCGTTCGGGCCCTTGATCACGAGTGAGCCACCGTGGGCGAGCAACGCCGCCGGGAGATCCGATGCCGGGTCGCCGTGGGCGAGCGAACCGCCGAGCGTGCCGCGATGGCGCACCTGCGGATCGCCGACCTGAGAGGCGACATGGCGCAGCAACGGCGCCTCGGCGGCCAGCAGATCGCTGGTCTCGAGGGCACGGTGCTTGGTCATGGCGCCGATGGCGATGTGGTCGCCGGCGTCGGTGATGTAGGACAGATCGTCGAGACGACCGATGTCGACCAGCATCGCCGGGGCGGCGAGCCGGAACCGCATGAGAGGGATCAGGCTGTGACCACCGGCCAGCAGCTTGGCGTCGTCGCCGTGCTCGGCGAGCGCCGCGATGGCGGCGTCGGCACTGTCGGCGACCATGTAGTCGAATGCTGCGGGAATCACGCCGCACCTCCGTTCTTCGCGTCGTGGATCGTTCGCCACACCCGTTGCGGGGTGGCCGGCATGTCCATGTCGACCACGCCGTAGGGGCTCAGGGCATCGACCACCGCGTTCATGACTGCGGCGGCCGAACTGATGGTGCCGGCCTCACCGGCACCCTTCACGCCCAGCGGGTTGCTGGTGCTCGGGGTGACGGTGTAGTCGGTGACCATGCTCGGCACCTCGGCCGCCGACGGGACCAGATAGTCCATCAGCGACGGGTTGGTGCAGTTGCCGTCCTCGTCGTAAACGGCCTCCTCCCAGAGCGCCTGGGCGACACCCTGGACGATGCCGCCGTGGAGCTGCCCCTCGACGATCATCGGGTTGATCTGGTTGCCGCAGTCGTCGACCGCGACATAGCTGAGCAGCTCGACGTTGCCGGTGTCCTCGTCGATCTCGACCGTGC
>JBCCWI010000004.1:0-91733 GCA_039193795.1 Actinomycetota bacterium
CCGCGCCGGCGCACACCCGCGCCGTGCGCCCGGTGGTCGGGGTCGCCGTGGTCGGCGGCGACCTCAGCGTCGACACCGGCGCGCGCGAGGTGTTCACCCAGTCGGTGCCCTGCATCATGGAGCTCATCGGGCGCATGACCGATCCCGGCGTCGCGCTCGGCGTCGTCACCGACCTGGAGAGCCTCGGCCTGATCCCGACCTTCCCGCCTGCGGGAGGCGGACGTGGTGAGGCGATCGACGCCGCCGTCGCTTCGGCCGGCCGGCTCGGCCAGGCCGCTCAGGCCATCACCAAGCTCGGCCCGGCGCTGACCACGCTCTATGACCGGATCTTCGACAACATCGGCGCCGACTCGACGGCCCACATCACCCTGACCTCGGCTGCCGCGACCGAACCCCCGACACTCGACGAGATCGCGGTGCCCGAACCGTCCGCGGCCGATGCACCGGTGATGATCGTGGTCGATCGCTCCGGTTCGATGGCCGAGGAGGTCGCAGGCGGCGTGAAGATCGAGGTCGCGAAGGTGGCGCTCCTCAACTTCATCGAGACGGTCGAAGCCGAGACCCCCATCGGGTTGTGGAGCTATCCAGCCCGGATCTCCTGCGGTGACGGGCAGCTCTCGATCCCCGTCGAGGTCCGGAACCCGTCCACGATGGCACCCGTCATCCGGACCCTGGTCCCCGACGGCGGCACCCCGACCGCTGAGGCGCTGACCGCTGCGTGGCAACACATGCTCGATCTCGGCTACGACGCCGGAACGGTGATCCTCGTCTCCGACGGTGAATCGACGTGTGCCGATCCTTGCGTGGCCGCCCGGGACCTCGCGGCATCGGGCTTCAGCGTGCAGTTCATCGGTGTCGGCTTCGGCGAGATCTCGCTGCAGGGCCAGGAGGAACTCGAGTGCATCGCGGCCGTTACCGACGGCACTGCGGTCCGCGCCGAGGATGACGATGCGCTCCAGGAGGTGATCGATGATGCGTCGCGCACCGATCTGCTGGTGTCGATCGACGCCCCGAGCTCGGTCGTCGCCGAGGTCGGCAACACCGACGACGGCAACGTCGTGGTGACCGCACGCGTCTCGAACCCGTCGAACGTGCAAGCCGAGAACGTGATCGTCGCCATCAGTTTCGACTCGGAGAACCCGGGCGTGGTCAGCCCGGTCCGCTCGCTCGGCAACCTGTCGCCCGGCGAGGCGCTCTCGGTGGAGTGGACCTTCCGACCGTCGCTGTTGCTCGCGGGAAGCGACGTCGCACTGACGATCACCGCCACCGCCGACAATCTCGATCGCGCGGAGACCCGCAGTCGCAGCATCGGCGTCTTCGACCTCGCATCGAGTGCCGACGCCGGCGACATCTTGCGCGACGGCTTCGTGATCATGGGCGACTCGTACTCCGCCGGCGAAGGCGCTGACGGGTACATCAACGGCACCGACATCGACGACAACCGCTGCCACCGCTCTCGCCACACCTATCTCGTCGAGGCGTTCGACCTCCCCAACGATCACATCCTCGCCTGTTCCGGCGCGGTGGCACACCACCTGAGCAACCCGAACGAGGAGTACGGCCTGCCCTCGCAGATCGACCAGCTCCAGGCCCTCGGCGAGCGGCCCGAGGGGCCTCCGTCCGGGGTGGTGATGACCATGGGCGGCAACGACGTGGGCTTCGGCAAGGTGGTCCTCTACTGCCTGGTGATCACCTGTACCGACGTCGTCGACGATGAGATCTCTCTTCCCTGCCTTCTCACCCCGTGCGAGACCGGCATCATCAGCGGCGACGGGTTCCTCGTCCGGACGTTCGATCTCGAGTCGTTCTCCGTCGGCGATGCCCCGACGACGTTCGCCGCCATGATGGCGAGCCGATACGCGGAAGTCGACGACCGGCTGAACCACCCCGCATGGATGGCCGAGCGCGGCACGGTCGCCCCGATCCTCGTGCTGGCGTATCCGCGACCGATCCCGACGGTCGACGTCTCCTGCCCGGTGCTGACCGCGTTCGTCAACCAGGCCGAACTCGACTTCCTGAACCGGTACATCACCTTGCTCAACGCCAACCTCGAGGCGGCGGTCGAGGCCGCACACGCCGACGGCGTGCCGGTGTACTTCGTGCCCAACACCGAGACGGCCTTCCTGCCCAATCACACGATCTGCGACGACGAGCCCTTCGTTCGATCCCTCCAGTCGCTCAACGGCGCCGGGATCGACATCGGATCGTTGGTCGACATCCTCAACCCGCTGTCCGATGACGACGAACGCGACGCGCTGGCGGGCTTCGCCGCCCGCTCCTTCCAGGAGCTCTTCCATCCGAACGGCGACGGCTACGACGCGATGACCAACGCCGTGCTGCGATGGACGCAGTCGGCCCCCGCCGACGCCGCGGCGGAGGACCTCCGGACCCGCGGCGAAGCGATCGAGACGTCGATCCCGGTCCAACCGTCGGCCCCGATCATCGTCGAGACCTGGCCGGTGTCCGACGTCGATCTCGGACAGCTCGGCTCAGCCGCAACCGTGAGCCCCGGGACCGAGTACATGGTCTCGGTGCAGGGCTACGCCCCCGCGTCTCCGGTCCGCCTCGTGGTCGAGTCCGAACCGATGCTCGTCGGCGTGCAGTCGGTGGGTGTCGACGGGGCGGCGACGCTCTCGGTGCTGATACCCGACGACCTTCCGCCGGGCGATCACACCCTGACCATCACCGGCGTAGGGCCCGACGGGGCAGCCCGATCGACCGTGATCCCGCTCGTCGTCTCGTCGCCTCTCTGGAGCGAGCCATGGTTCGTGCTGCTCACAGTGGCGTTGGTGCTCGCCCTCGCCGGCGTGGCGACCGAACTGCTCGGACGCAGACGAGCGCGGCTGGCCGCCTCCACCGACACCCGAGGAGGATCTCAGGATGAAGACTGAGCCCGAACGGCGCGTTCACGTGCGGCGGTATCGCGTCGCCGCCGCGACGCTGGGCGTCAGCGCCATGATGGCGCTCGCTGCTGCGGGCGGCTGGTGGTTGCGCGGCGCGCTCGACGACGACGAGATCCCCCGGGACCAGATTGCGGTCTCGGTGGACCGTCCGATCATCGTCCAGACCGAAGCGAATGACGACCTCGCGTCCACGCCGAACGTCATCGGTCTACGCGTCGATCAGGCACGCCAGGTACTCGTCGACGCCGGCTTCGCGGCCGAGCAGATCGTCGAACAAGCGACCCCGGCCGGCGGCGAGTCGGGTATCGCCATCGGGCAGGACCCGGCGCCGCGCACACCGCGGCCCGAGGTGGTCACGCTGTTCGTATCGGAGGTCACCGCGACCCCGGACCTCGTCGGATCGACACTCGACGACGCCCGTGCGGCGCTGCAGCAGCTCGGGGTGCGCGTCACCGTCGAACGCCGCTACGACCCTGCGGTGCGCGAGGGCGCCATTCTCGCCACGGCTCCGCCTGCGGGTGAGGCGCTTCCCGCCGAGGTCCAGGTCACGGTGTCATCAGCCCCCAGTGCGGTCTTCACCGCCGCCCTGCGGGAGACCGAGCGGGACGGCTGCAGCAACCGGACCGTGTCGCTCGGCGACGTCTCCTACTCGTTCGGCATCCAATGCAGCGCGTCACCGGACGGCGCACTGGTCGAGTACGCGCTCACCGACGGCGTGACCACCTTCGAGGCGACGATCGGCCCGAGCATCCAGAACGACGCCGTGCCGATCACCTTCGAGATCCAGGCGGACGGTGTCACCGTATTCGCTGCAACCCTCGGCCTCGGCGACGTGCAGGACGTTGCGGTGCCGGTCCTCGGGGCCCAACGCCTCCGCATCGTGATGACGCGACCGGAGACCGAGGACCGGGTGACCGCGACCGCCCTGCTCGGCGATCCACGACTGCTCGGCTCGCGGGGCGCGATCGACACACTCGAGAACGAGACCGGACGCTGACGGCGTCGAGTGTGACAACCTGACCCCGGTCGAGCCTGGGAGTGTCATGAAGATCGGGATCCTGACGAGCGGCGGGGACGCGCCGGGGATGAACGCCGCGATACGGGCGGTGACGATGGTCGCATTGGCGCTCGGGCACGAACCGGTTGGCATCCGCCGGGGGTACCAGGGACTCCTCGAAGGCAGGATCGACGCACTCTCGCTCGACGCCGTCGCCGACGGCTTCCGACTCGGCGGCACCCAACTCCAGTCGGCTCGCTGCCCGACCTTCCACGAGCCGGCGACGCGGGATCGCGCTCGCGCCGTTCTCACCGACGCGGAAGTCGACGGACTCGTGGTCATCGGCGGGAACGGCTCCCTCACCGGCGCACTGCACCTGAGCGACCCGGCCGAGGCCGGCGATTGGCCGGTTCGGGTCGTGGGCATCCCGGCGTCGATCGACAACGACGTCGCGCTCACCAGCCTGTCGATCGGCACCGACACGGCCATGAACACCATCGTCGACGCATGCGACAAGATCTCCGACACGGCCGGAGCTCACAACCGGGTGTTCATCGTCGAGGTCATGGGCCGCGACTGCGGCTATCTGGCCCTCACGGGCGCGGTGGCCTCGGGAGCGGACATGGTGCTGTTTCCCGAAGCAGGCCGCAGCGAAGAGGACCTGGTCGCGTCGGTGGTCGACGCCGTGCAGTCGGTGCGCGCCCGCAGCGGCGCCCAGAAGGTCATCGCGGTCAAAGCCGAGGGCATCGAGACGCCGACCGATCGTCTGAAGGAACTCGTCGACGCACAGCTCCGCACCCTCGGCGGCGACGGTGGTGCCGACGACATCGAGGTCGAGACCAGGGTGACGGTGCTCGGGCACGTCGTGCGCGGTGGCCGGCCGAGCGCCTTCGACCGGCTGCTCGGTTCTCGGATGGGGAACGTGGCGACCCGTGCGCTCGCCGACGGCGCTCACCGCTGCATGGTGGCGTGGCAGCCGCCGGTTGGGGCCGACGCGCTCGGCACCCGGTCGGAGCACGATCCCTACTGCTACCTGATGCCCCTCGATGCCACGATCGCCGCGACCCGCGAGTTGCTGCAGGGGCAATCCCCGCTCGCCCGCTGGCGAGCGAGCGTGTTCGACGACATGGAAGACCTCTTCCTGCTCTGAGCAGTCGCAACAATCCGCCCAGGATCCCGCGTCGGGAACGATTCGCTGCGAGACTCCTGCTCCATGTCGTTCACCCAATACCGGATCGATCGCGGCGGCGCCGACCGTCTGCTCTTCTTGATGCACGGCTACACCGCCGAGCAGCATCACCTCGCTTCCTATGTGCCCCTCGTCGATCCCGACGAGCGGTTCACGGCGATCGCACCGCGCGGACCGCTCACCATGCCCGATGGTGACGGTGCCGGCTGGTGGCCGATCGACTTAGAGACCTTCGAGCAAGACACGAGCGAGTTCGCGGCGACGCTCGCCACCCTCGAGGCGTTCATCGCCGACGAGGCGGCCGCCGCCGGCGTGCCCCTCGAGCGGTGCATCGTCGGCGGCTTCAGCCAGGGCGGCTACCTGGCCCTCGCCCTCGCCGGCCGTCCTGACGCACCGACCTACGCCGGCGTCTGGGCCATGTGCTGCGGCTTGCCCACCGGACCGGGCTTCGAACTCGATCTGAGCAACGGCGTCGGGCGACCGGTGCTCTTCCAGTGGGGCACCGAGGACGCCTTCATCGGCCCTGAGCAGCCCAAGGACGTCATCGCTGCGTTGTCCGCCGGCGGCTGGAACCTCCGCGACCACGCCTATGAGATGGCCCACAGCCAGACGATCGAGATGATGGTCGACGCCCGGGACTGGCTCTCCGGCGTGCTCTGAGTTCGCGCCGGGCGACCGGCTAGGGCGCGTCGGGGCGCTCGGCGGCCTTGCGCACGAACAGCCGCTCCATGTGGGCGGTGGAGTCCATGTCGATCACCGTCGCCCCTCGCCCCGGCATGCCCTCGAACGCCGGCATGACGCCGAAGTCGATCGGCACCTCGAGATCGATGGTGCGGGTCTGTGGCAGGAAGCACTGCTGGTCGTCGCAGGCCTGGTAGCGAACCGACACCTCGATCGTGATCGAGGATGCGCCGGAGCGGAGCGTGGGAACGATGGCGCTGTTGGCGAAGAAGGGGATCACGAAGTCGACCGTTCCGTCCCAGACGTGAAGCGGTTCGGCGATGCCCGGCAAGCTGAACGGGTGGGTCGGGGGCGACGTCATCGGCTCGAAGCGCACCCCCTCGGGACCGGCGACCTCGATGGCGGTCGCGATCATGCCGTCGGGCACCGGCTGGTCATAGACGTGCAGGCCCTCGGGCATGTCGATGCGGACCACGAGGCGCCGCATCGGCCCGAGCCGCAGCACGCCTCCCCCGCCCCGCACGAAGGCGCTGACCTCGAGCCCGTCGTCCTCGGTGAGCGCGACGTGCGGTTCACGGTCGCCCGGCTCGACCCGCCCGAGGAAGCGATCCAGGATGGTCTCGACGCCCTCGCGGTTGGCGAGGTGGCGATTGAACAGCTTGTCGACGATCACGCCGTCCTCGTCGAGCAGGAAGAATCCGGGGAACGGGATGCCGTAGAAGGGCACGTCCTCGGGCTGCACGATCGTGTTCAACACCCCGTACCGCCGGATGACCTCGGAGTCGAGATCGGACAGCATCGGAAAGTCGACGCCCGTCGTCTCGACGAAGTCGGCGAGGGCCTCGACATCGTCGTAGCTCACGGCGTAGAGCTTGATGCCCTCAGCGTCGAGGTCGGCGGTGCCCGCGTGCAGCTCGACCAGCTGCGTGAGACACGGCGGTCACCAGACCGCCGAGCGGAAGAAGAGCAGCGCCGCCCTCGAGCCGTCGCGGTCCGCATGGAACGACACCGTCTCCCCCAGGTGGTTCGACAGCGCGAAGTCGGGAGCGACCTCGCCGATCGCGAGCCCGGGATCGAAGTGGCCCGTCGGGGCGATGCGTTGGGTGCTGGTGACCGGGAGCGGCCCGGTGAACCCGTACTCGTCGGTGAACCTCGGATCGCTCATCGGCCGACTTCTCCTCTCGAGGCGTGTGGTGAGTCTCCCTCACGCAGCCGGGTGTCCCAAATGCGCTGCGGCCGTGGGTTGGACGATGCAGGGGGCCTCGCGTAGATGCCTACCCGGCGGCGTCGCGCGGGTAGTGGAGCGGGCCCAGTCGCCATCCGTCGGGCACGTCGATCCCTGCCGGGAGATCCAGCCCGGCCACAAGTGTCTCGGGTAGAAGGTGTGTGTGGCAGCCGTCCGGCGAGACACCACCCGGCGGCGGGATCGGCGAATGCACCTCGATCCGCCCAACGGCCATCCGCACGACTCTGGTCGGCGACGCCTCGACGAGGCTCCGCCAGACGCTGGTGTCGATCGACTGCAGCGGTGTACCGGAGACCGCCCGGAGCTGCGCGATGAGGCCGCGATCACGCGTCCGCACCATGAAGGACGCGGCGGAGCGGCCCATACCGAGATCGAAGAGCACGCCGTCCGCTGAGTCGTCGATCGGATCTGGATCCGGACCGAGCTCTGTGACGCCGGATCGGGCAGGAAGCGCCTGCCCGGTGCGGACCACGGTGTAGAGCTCCGGTTCCTCGGGGGCTCCGTCGCGGCCGAAGGCGAATGCGCGGGTCGCGCCGGTGACCTCGATGCGCATCGAGCCAGCGTCGGTCGTCGCGACGACGTGATCGGCGTCGTGAGACGTGCGCACCGCCACGAGGTCGGCTCCGCCACCCGGGGCGTACTCTGCGATCGCGCCGGGGACGCCCATCGTCCACGCTCCGCCGCTGCGCACCAGGTCGGCGAGTGCGGCGGCGAGGTCGCCCCCGCGCTCCGGCATGAGGCGACGGCGTGATCGGCCTGCGGGACCACCGAACACACGATCACCGATCGGCATCACGTCCTGGGGCGATTCGATCCATGCAGCGAGCTGCTCGACGTCGGCGTCGCCCAGGTCACCGAACCAGAACCGCTCGCGGTCGCGCCGGACGACGACCACGTTGGCCCGCTAACATGGGCCCAGACAGTCGACCGTGGCGAAGCGAGCCCCGGTCGCACGCGCTGCAGCGCTGAGCTGCTCGGCCTGGAGGTCGTGGTGCATCTCCGGGTGTTTCGTCGCGCTCCCGCAACAACAACCCCGGCACACGAGAACCGAAGAGACCGAGCCAGGCATGAGGACGGACGCTATCGGCCGAAGGGCGGACGCCTGTACCCAGCTCACGGGATCCTGAACGACTTGACATTGCCATATTGCGATGTGACTATGCGAAGCATGCGTTGGGAGTCCTCGAGTACGCGAACCGACGACGCGCTCGTCCTCGGCGCAGGCCTCCTGAAGGCCATGGCCCATCCGCTTCGGCTCGGCATCCTGAACGCGTTGATCGACGGTCCGCGCTGCGTCCACGAGTTGGTCGAGGCCACCGGAGCGACCCAGCCGCTCGTCTCCCAGCACCTCCGCGTGCTGCGCAGCGCCGATCTGCTGGCCCGCGAACAGCGAGGCCGAGAAGTCGTCTACGCGCTCGCCGACGATCACATCCACCACATCGTGGTCGACACCCTCGACCACGCCCGAACCGAAGGAACCCGCCATGAGCCGCACGTGCACCATCCATGAGGACCATCCCCACACCCACGGTCCCGGCTGTGGCCATGAAGCGGTGCCCCACGGCGACCATGTGGATTACATCCACGACGGCCACGCCCATCGCGAGCACGACGGGCACTGGGATGAGTGCGTCCCCACCGAGCACATCGTGCACGAGGACCACCCCCACGAGCACGGGCCGGGCTGCGGCCACGAAGCCGTGCCCCACGGCGATCACGTCGACTATCTGCACGACGGGCACCGCCACGCGTTCCACGACGGGCACTGGGACGAGCACTGACCCTTCCGCCCGCCGGCCCCACCGCGGCGATCAGGCCGGCGGCGTCGACTCCCCCGTCTCGACGGCTCGGGCGCGATCGCGCCCCAGCACGATGAGGGTCATCACCATGAACGCCATCGCGACCGGGGCGAGGAGGAACGGGATCATCGCCAGCGAGAAGCGGTTCGTCGCATGGACCTCGTCGACGGCGAACACCTGGAGCGGGGTGTCGAAGCTCAACACACCGATGCCGTAGGCCCAGGCGAAGTCGGCGATGCCGAACACGATCATGGCCACGACCGCCGTCGGCGGCATCCGTCCGGTCCGCCACTGCACGACGAGCAGGGCGCTCGCGGCGACGCCGGTCACGACGTCGCCGATACCCGCCCACCAGGCGAATGCCGTGCCCACGTTCCCGCGCGTGTGCTCGAGGAGGTAGAGCCCGCCGATCACGCGAAAGGCCTGGACGCCGACGAGCCACGGAAGCCCGATGCCGTCGGGGACGAACGCCGTGCGCCACCGCAGCACCACCACCGTCGGCACGGCGAGACTCGCCAGCATGACGCCGGGGACGACATAGGGGTCGTCGAAAGAGAACTGCCAGCTCGCCACGAAGGTGGTGGTCAACGCGCCGAAGCCGACCACAGCCATGGTCAATCGGCACGCGGCCGACGTCGTGACGCCCGCCGAGCGGTAGGTGACGAAGAAGTAGATCGGCACGATCGCCATGGCGGAGACGATCGTCAGATGGGTCAACGGTGAGAACTCGACCATGGGCGCAGCGTGAACGGCACCGTCCACGCTGGCCATGTCGGCCGCGGACACGTGATTGTTCGAGCCGGACAACCATCCGGCGAACGGCTCAGCCGGCGGTGATGCGCCAGTGTCGGTCGGCGCGCTGGGCGTGCCACATCTCGGCGTAGCGGCCGTCGAGCCCCAGCAGTTGCTCGTGGTCGCCCTGCTCGGCGATGCGACCGTCTTCGAGCACGATGATGTTGTCCGCGGCGACGACGGTCGAGAGTCGGTGGGCGATCACGATCACCGTCTTGTCCGCGACCAGGGTGTCGATCGCCTGTTGGACCACCACTTCGCTCTCGGTGTCGAGCGCAGAGGTCGGCTCGTCGAGGATGACGATCGGTGCGTCCTTCAGGATCGCTCGGGCGATCGAGATGCGCTGCCGCTCCCCACCGGAGAGGGCGCCACCGATCTCCCCCACCCCGGTGTCGTAGCCGCTGGGCAGGGCGGTGATGAAGTCGTGGCAGTTCGCAGCGCGAGCGGCGGCTTCGATCTCTTCGTCGCTGGCGTCGGGCTTCGCCAGCCGGATGTTCTCGCGGACGGAGTCGTCGAAGAGGTAGACGTCCTGGAAGACCACCGAGAAGTGCCGCATGAGCTCGTCGTGCTGCATCGTCGAGACGTCGACACCACCGACGATGACTGCGCCCTCCTGGGGGTCGGCGAAGCGCGTGAGCAGGCGGGTGACGGTGGTCTTGCCGGACCCCGAGCTCCCGACCAGGGCC
This sequence comes from Actinomycetota bacterium, assembly GCA_039193795.1. Taxonomy (GTDB): domain Bacteria; phylum Actinomycetota; class Acidimicrobiia; order Acidimicrobiales; family Aldehydirespiratoraceae; genus UBA11606. Next base: position 10,294 of record JBCCWI010000004.1, read on the forward strand.
GTCAGACTGCGTTCGGGTACCTCGAGCGACAGCTCGTGGAGCACCGGCGTCTCGGTCTGGTCGTAGGTGAAGGTGACGTCGCGAAACTCGACGTGTGAGCCTTGGGCTGCGGCACCGCCGGCCGCGACCGGGAGCGGATCGACGGCGAGGAGCTCGCCGATGCGGTCGATGCCGGCCTCCATGAAGTCGAACATCATCGAGAGATTGGCGAACAGGGCGAGCGGCTCACTGAAGCGGATCGTGATCACCAGAATCGCGAGGACGGCGGCCACGCTGAGCGAGTCGTCGAGCACGAAGCGAGCGGCGAGCGCGGTGATCGCCAGGATGCCGAGCTGCACGACCGCGGACATCAGCAGGCTCGGCATGGTGCCCAACTTCGCGCCCTTGGTCTGGGCCTCGCGCAGATGCGCCAGCGAGGCCTGGAGTCGCTGGGACTCACGGCCGACCTGTCGGGTCGCGCGGAGCACGGCGAGGCCCTGGGTGTACTCGACGAGATGCGACGCGGTGTCCGCGTGGGCGGCGGCGGAGATCCGGTTCTCCTTGGCTCCGTGGGCCCGCAGTGTCCGGTAGAGCGGGATCGCGGCGGGGAAGACGATCACCATGGCGACGGCGAGCCGCCAGTCGATGAAGAAGGTGGCGAGGATCGTGACGGCCGGCGCGACGATGGTGTTGATCACGACGGCGAAGAGACCGCCGGCGATCGTGACGACATCGTTCACGTTGCCCGTGAGGACACTGTTGAGATCGCCGGTGCGCCGCCGGGCGAGCTGCTCGAGCGGCATGCGTCGGAGCTGCTCGCCGAGGTTGGTGCGGGTCTCGTCACTGACCTCGATGTAGATGCGCCATTCGGTGTGGTTGCCGACGAAGCGGAAGATCGCGTCCAACACGATCAGGGCGGCGATCCCGGCGAGGTACCACCAGACGTCGTCGGAGTCGTCGATGAGGGCCGAGAGCAGCGGGAAGAGCAGGGCGTACGCGAGCCCTTGGGCGATCGATGCGAGCACCGAGAAGAGGAGGGCCCGCCGCATCAGGTTCGCCTTGGTCCCGCAGGCGGCGATCATGTTCTGGAAGGTGGTGATCATGCCGACTCCCCCTCGGTCGATGCGGTGGCCGGTTCCTGCGTCGCAGACGGGGTTCGGCGCAGCCCCCACTCCTGGGCCTCGGTGAACCGCGCCCACAAGGACGCATACCGTCCGGTGCCGGCGGCGAGCTGTTCGTGGGTACCCGACTCGGCGACTCGGCCCTCGTCGAGCACGACGATCTGGTGGGCGTCGGTGATCGTCGACAGCCGGTGGGCCACGACGATGAGGGTCTTGCCTCGCGCCAACTCGGCGAGCGCTGCGTGGATCTTGGCCTCGTTGTCGGGGTCGGCGAAGGCGGTGGCTTCGTCGAGCACGATGACGGGACTGTCCTGCAGAATCGCCCGGGCGATCGTGATGCGCTGACGCTGACCGCCGGAGAGGCTCGAGCCACGCTCACCGAGCATGGTGTCGTAGCCGTCGGGTAGCTCGTCGACGATGAAGTCGTGAGCCTGTGCCGCCCTGGCCGCCGCCTCGATCTCGTCGTCGGTGGCGTCGGTCTTGCCCAGTCGGATGTTGTTGCGGATCGTGTCGCCCAACAGGAACGGCGACTGGAAGACGAAGGCGACCGTCCGCATCAGATCGTCGGTGGTCATCTCGCGGACGTCGACACCTCCGACGAGGATCGTGCCCGTGTCGACGTCCCAGAACCGTGGAATCAGCTGGGCGACCGTGCTCTTGCCGGCGCCGGACGGCCCCACGAGCGCGGTGACGGTGCCGTCGGGCACGACGATCGAGACGTCGGTGAGTGCATTGTCGTCGCGGCCCTCGTAACGGAAGGTCACGTTGCGGAGCTCGACCGATGCGTCGGCTGGTCGCTTGCCCTCGGCGACCTCAGGCAACAGCTCGACGGCTCGGAGCTGAGCGATGCGCTTGACGGCAGCGCCCGCGGCCTGGATCAAGGTCTGGAGCCAGACGATCGGGATGATCGACTCCGTGACGGTCGGAGCGAGCATCAACATCATGATGAGATCGACGAGTTCGATCGTGTCGTTGCGCACCAGCGGGATGCCGGCGGCGAGCAGGATCAGCACGGTCGGGAGGGCGGCGAAGAGGGTACGGGCGATGTAGGCGCCGGTCTGGCTCTTCTCGGTCCAGTCGCGCAGCGTCGTGGTGGCCTCGTTGAGGGCGGCGCGGTAGCGGCGGAAGGAACCGCTGCCGTCGTCGAAGGTCCGCACGACGTGCATACCTTGCACGTACTCGTTGATGACGCCGTTGATCCGTTCGTTGGCGTCGTCAACCCGCTTCCGGGCGACGTCGTAGTCCCGGAAGGCGAGCGACATGCCCAGCATGCCCACCGGGAACACGGCGAGCGCGATCAGTGCGAGCCGCCAGTCGACGATGAACATGAGGATGGTCCCGAGAATCGGGGCGGCGAAGGTCTTGGCGAAGAGCGGTGTGCTGTCGGCGACGAAGGCGTGGAGGGAGCGGACATCGTCGAGCACGATCTTCTTGAGCGTGCCCGACCCGGCGTTGACGACGTACCCGAGCGGCACCTTGGCGAGTCGGTCGGTGAGCTCGGTGCGGAGGATCTGCTCGAGCCGGAACGCGCCCAGGTGCGAGATGCGGAACGAGAACACGCGACAGAAGAACGACACGACGACCAACGCCACGGCGACCAGCAGCAGCGTCCAGACACGACCGGAGTCGGGATCGTCGGAGGTGAGCTCACGGCTGATCGGCAAGAGCAGCATGATCGAGGCGAGCCACGCCACCAGGCTCAGCAAGGAGACGAGCATGCCGGTGTAGATCTCGCGATTGACCGGAGCGATCACGGTCCAGAGACCGGGCTCGTCGGCCTGACTCGGTTCTTCGGCGGTCGTGTCCTCCGCCACGGCGGTGTCCGTCATCGCACTGTCCTTCCCGTTGGAGTGTTAAGCATGCCTTACTCTGCACCTTCTGCGCCAGCGTGTGCGACGCTGCGTGCCAGCTCCGCCGAGAGCGAGAGCGACGCCGCCCGCAGCTCGGACGTGACGGCGTGCGTCGGGCTGGCGAGGACCTCCTCGACCGCCCCGCTCTCGCACACCCGACCATCGTGAAGCACGGCGACACGGTCGGCGACGTCGCGCAACAACCCGAGGTCATGGGTGATGAACAACATCGCCACGCCGCGATCGTCGACGAGCGAGCGCAGGAGCCGGAGCACCCCCACCTGCACCGAGACGTCGAGCGCAGACGTGACCTCGTCGCACAACAACACCGACGGCGACGCGGCGAGCGCTCGAGCGATCGCGACCCGCTGACGCTCACCGCCGCTGAGCTCACCCGGACGCCGGTCGGCGAGTGCCGGGGCAAGCCCGACATCGGAGAGCAACGCGGCGACAACCGCCGCGACCTCGGCCCCCCCGGTCGCAGTTCCGCACCGGCGCACGACATCGCCCACCGCTCGACCGACCGTGCGCCTGGGGTCGAGCGAGCTGGCGGGGTCCTGCGGGATCAGCTGCACCCGCCAACGATCCTGCGGCGTGCGACGGTCGAGGGCGTCGGGGAGGGTCCGCCCATCGACGCGAACCTGGCCGGCGTCGGGAACGTGGGCGCCCACGATCGCTCGAGCGATCGTCGACTTCCCCGACCCGGACACGCCGACCAGTGCGACACACTCCCCGCCTGCGATGGCGAGGTCGAGCGACTCGGCAGCGATGACCGGCGCCTGGCGCCGGCGCTGGTGACGAGCGGTGAGTCCGGCGACGGTCAATCCGGTGGTCTCGCCCCCGCCCGCGCCGTTCGAGTGGACCGGCCCGAGTCCCGCCGCCGCTGGGACGGCGAGCGGATCGGGCGATGCGGCGACCAGCTCGGCGGTGTAGGGGTGCTGGGGGGCACGAAGGGTCTCATGGCACGGGCCGTGCTCGACGATCCGACCGTCGCGCAACACCACGACGTGGTCGGCCATGCGAGCGACCACGGCCAGGTCGTGGGAGACCAAGACGGTCGTGCGTGGTGTCCGGCGGTGTTGCCGAGCCAGCTCGTCCAGCAGCTCCGCCTGAGTGACCACATCGAGTCCCGTGGTCGGCTCATCGAGCAGCAAGACGTCGGGCCCTGACGCGAGTGCCCGGGCGAGGGCGACCCGTTGCGCCTGACCGCCGGAGACCGCGAAGGGATACCGCCCGCGGAACTCCGCGTCATCGGGCAATCCGACGGAGCGGAGCAGTGAGGCGACGGCATCGTCGCTCCCCCTCGCACCCGCCGGAAGCCGCTCGGCGATCGCCTGCCCGATCCGCATGGTGGGCGTGAGGCTCCGGGCCGGGTCCTGGGTGAGGTAGGCGATCCGCTGTCCACGAATCGATCGCAGCTCGCGTCGAGACGCTGTGAGCATCGAGACCGACGAGTCCTCGCTGGCGAGCGACACGGACCCGCCGGCGACCAGGCCCGGAGCGACGGCGCCGAGGAGGCACCGCACGAGCGTGCTCTTGCCCGAACCCGACTCGCCCACCACACCCAGGACCGTGCCCGGCTCGACGGTGAGGTCGGCGCGGTCGAGGATGCGCTGACCGGTCGCCTCGACCGACACGGTCAGGGCCCGAGCGACCAGGCGTGTCGGGTCCGAACCCGGCGCCGACGCGGTCATGCGGCCCTCCAACGGGCCGCGAGACGGTCGCCGAGGAGGTTGAGGGGCACCGTGAAGCCGGCGATGGCGATGGCGGGGGCGACCATCGCCCAGGGATTGAGCGTCGCACCGGCCGCCCCTTCGTTCAGCATGACGGCCCAGTCGGTGGCGGGCGGCGGGGGCCCGAAGCCGAGGAAGCTGGCCGACGCCACGACGTAGACGGTGCCGGCGACCCGGAGGGCGGCGTCAGCGAGCACGGGACCGGCGAGATTCGGAAGGACATGGCGCCAGACCACGAGGTGTCGGGGCTCGCCGACGAGGCGGGCTTGCAGGACGTAGTCGGCGCGCAGCACGGGCTCGGCGACCGAGCGCATGTACCGGGCGATGTAGGGCGCGTTCACCAGAACGACCGACACCCCGACGACCGTGAGGCTGTCCCCGAAGCGATAGAGCAACAACAGGAGCACCAAGAGGCCGGGGATGACTGCGATCACGTCGAGCGAGCGCAACACGCCCCCCGCGGTTCGCGAGGCAGCCATCAGGGTGCCGAGGGTCGTGCCGACGAGCGTCGCGAGCGCGGTGATGACCAGCGGGGCGAGGACGATCCGCCGACCGCCGTGCAGCAGCTCAGACCAGACGTCGCGACCGAGCTCACCCGTGCCGAGCCAGCCACCGGTCGACGGATCGAAGGGTCGACCGATCGTCCGTCCGAGGGGCTCTGGAGCGAGCCATGGCCCGACGATGGCCAGCAGCACCACGACGCCGAGCACTACTGCGGCGGCGACACCTGCTCGATCGGCGCGCCGAGGCGTCGCTGCGGCCGCGACGGTGGTCGTCATCGCAGCTCCAGCACGCGCTCGGTCTCTGCGTCGGCGCGGTCCGGCGCCGTGACGCCCGAACGGCGGCGCGGATCGGATGCTGCCCCGATCAGGTCGGCGGTGAAGAGCGCCAGCAGCACGACCGCAGTGAGGATCAGACCGATCGCCTCGACGACGGTGACGTCTCGAGCCGCGAGATGGTCGACGAGTGCCGCCCCGATCCCCGGGTAGCCGAAGAGGCGTTCGACGACGATCGCCCCACCGACCGCATAGGGCGCCAGGGAGGCGAGGACCTGGGCGATCGGTCCGATCACGCCCGGGAGAAGATGACGCAAGACGATCCGTCGTTCGGACAGACCGGCGAGCACGGCGGCGTCGACGTGGGGGGTCGCCGCCTCGTCGGCGATCACCGCTCGGATCAGCCGGGCACCGAACGAGCCACCCACCAACGCAAGTGTCGCTGCGGGGAGCACGAGGATGATCGGGTCGTCGAGCGGCGATTCGCCGACCGACACCAGCGAGACGGCCGGGAAGATCTCGATCCACGTGGCGAACAAAACGATCAAGAGGCCGCCCATGACGAAGTCGGGGACCGAGGCGATCGCAGAGGTCGTCGTGGTCGTCAGCCGGTCGGCGCGCCCGCCCGGGCTGCGTCCGGAGAGCACGCCGAGGGCCACGGCGACCACGAGCATGGCGCTGAAGGACAGGATGCCCAGCAGCAGCGAGTTGCGGGCCGGTGTTTCGATCACCGACCAGACCGGTCGCTGCGACACCACCGACTCGCCGAGATCGCCTCGGACGACGCCGCCGATCCAGGTGGCGTACCGGTCGACGGCGCTGTCGTCGAGCCGCAGCTCCGTGCGCAGCTCCTCCACCCGTTCCGGGGTGGCGTTCTGACCGAGGATGGTGATGGCGGCATCGCCAGGAAGCAGCTCCACCGCTGCGAACAACACCACGCTCACGAGCAGGGCGACCGCAAGGGTCGCCGCTGCTCGGATCGCGGCGAAACGCGCGAGGCCCACGGACCGCTCAGCCGAGCGTCGCGGCGTTGAAGAGCGGAACCGACTGGCTGAGGTCGACACCCGTCAGCGTGTCGACGACGCCCTCGATCTGGTCCTCGAAGCCCCAGACCAGCCATCCCTCCTCGTCGTGGACGACCCGAAGCAGCTCGCTGAGCTGCGCCGTACGGCTCTCGGGATCGAGGTCGGAGAGGGCCGCCGACAGGCCGGCGTCGTACTCGGGATCGAACGACCCGAACACGTTGAAGGCCGCACCCGACCCGGTGTAGCTCGACAGCAGCGTCGCGGCCGGTCGGTTGATGAAGTAGAACGACTGGCACGGCGTGCTCAGCACCTGCGCAAAGTCGTTGAAGTAGGTCAGCGGGTCGCCCACGTCGACCGTCGCGGTGACACCGCACTCGGCCAGCTGCTGGGCGTAGAGCTCCGCGGAGGCGACGATCCCGGGCACGAAGTCGGCGGCCCGGATCGTGAATTCGCTCACCCCTGCCTCGGCGAACAGCTCCGTGGCCCGGGCGACGTCGCGCTCGCGCTGGGGAACATCGCTGGGGTAACCCGCGAACCCCCGGCTGGGCATGTCGTTGCCGAGTTCGGCGTTGCCGAAGGTGACGACGTCGATGAGCTGCTGGCGATCGACGGCCAGCTTGCAGGCCTCGATGACACTCGGGTTGTCGAAGGGCGCCTGGGTCCGGTTGAAGGCGAAGCACCTGACGGTCGAGTTCTCCGAGCCTCCGAGGAGCACGCTGACCCCGTCGCTGCCCGCCAGGGTCTCAGCGGCAGCGGCGTCGAGCGAGCCGGCGTACTCGAGTTCGCCGCTCGACAGCGCCCGTGCTCGCGTCGAGGCCTCGGTGATCGCCGTGAATTCGACCCGCTCGATCGATGGGGCACCACCCCAGTAGTCGGGGTTGCGGACGACCGACACGCCGACTCCCGGTTCATAGCTCTCGAGGATGAACGGGCCCGACCCCACGTTGTTGCCGAAGTCGGTGAATCCCTCGGGGACGATCACCGAGAGCTGCCCGAGGATCGACTCGACGAGATCCGCTCGGGGCACGGCCATCGGCACGCTGATGGTCCGGTCGTCGACGGCGGCCATGTTGGCGAGATCGATGAGGGCGAAGAACTGGCCGTAGTTGGGCGATGCGCCGTACAGACCGAGGCTGTACACGACATCGGCGGCGGTGACGGGCGAGCCGTCATGCCAGGTCGCTCCTTCGCGGATGACGATGGTCCACTCGCTGCCGTCGGCGTTGGGTTCGATCGACTCTGCGAGTGAGAGTTCGAAGGAGTCGCCCTTCAACAGAACGAGGGAGTCGTGGATCGCGAAGAGTGCTGCATAGTCCATGATGCCGGTGACGCTGGCCGGGTTGAGCGTGTCGCTGGGGGCGGCGAGCAACCCGACCCGGACGGTGCCGCCGTCGATCTCGACGACCTCCTCCTCGGGTTCGGCAGCGGGCTCGCTGGCCGAGGCCGACGCCGACTCCGTCGCCGAGGTCGACTCAGACCCGCCGCTCGTCGATGCCGAACTGCTGGCGGTGTCGTCATCGTCACTGCATGCGGCGAGTCCGCCGCCGGCGAGCAGCGCGGCGAGCGCCGAGCCTCGTTTCATGAATTGCCGTCGGTCCATGGTGGTTCTCCCTCGTTCGACCGTGAGTTGGTGGATTAAATGAGACTCGTTCTCATTGCCGCGATCGAGACGGCAAGCTAGCGAACATCGATTCGGATGCCAATGGCCTCGTCACGACGTCCTCACCCGCCAGGCCGACGCTCGAGCCCGCTCCCGCCACTGATGGGCGTAGGCCCCGTCGGAAGCGAGAAGGTCCGCGTGCTCTCCTCGCTCGACGATGCGACTCGGCTCGGCACCGTCGCGGGCGAGAACGAGGATCTGGCCGGCCGAACGGATCGTGCTCAATCGATGCGCGACCACCAGGAGCGTCTTGTCGCGCACGAGTGCGGTCAGCGCCTTGTGGATCGCTCGCTCGTTGAGCGGGTCGACCGACGACGAGGGCTCGTCGAGCAGCACGATCGGCGCGTCCTTGAGGATGGCGCGGGCGATCGACACGCGCTGTCGTTCGCCCCCCGAGAGGGTTGCGCCGCCCTCCCCCACTCGCGTGTCGTACCCCTCCGGGAGCGAGGTGATGAAGTCGTGCGCCTGCGCGGCGGCCGCCGCTGCCTCGATCTCCTCGTCGGTTGCACCGGGCCGCCCGAAGGCAATGTTGTCGCGGATCGTCCCCTGGAAGAGGTACACGTCCTGGAAGACGACGGTGATGGCGTCGAAGAGCTGGTCGGCTGTGAGATCGCGCACGTCCACCCCGCCGATGCTGACGGTGCCTTCGGTCGGATCCCAGAACCGGGCGATCAGATTCAGGATCGTCGTCTTCCCGGTGCCCGACGACCCGACGAGCGCCGTCATCGAGCCGGCGGTGGCGGTGAACGAGAGGTTCTCCACCACTGGATGGTCGGAGTCGTAGCCGAAGGTGACGCGGTCGAATCGCACGTCGTTCGAGGTCGGCTCGGCCCGGATCTCGGTGGGCTGCGTCTGCGGTTCGAGGTCCATGACCTCGCCGATCTGCTGAAGCGCGGCATCGCCGAGCCGGAGGGTCTCGACCTGTACGGCGACCTGCACCAGCGGCGCGTAGACCTGGAGAACGAGGACGAGGAAGATCACCGCCGTGCCGATGTCGACCGGGCCACCGAGCGCCCGGTAGCTGACGGCGGCGATCGAGAGGGGTACACCGAGCATGAAGATGCCGATCGCGACGAACGCCATCGGCACGAGCTTCACCGCCGTCGCATCGTTGATGCGGCGAACGTCGCCCACCGCGTCGCGGAACGAGGCGAGCTGCCGACCGACCTGGTTGTAGGCACGCGCTTCGCTGATCCCCTGGACGTACTCGACGACCCGGGTGTTCGCAACGGCGAGTAGATCGGCCCGCTCCTTCGCCGCAACCGCGAACTTGGCATTGACCCACAGGAACGTGGGCACGGCGATCACGATGCTGATCGCCATCGCGAAGGTGAGCACGACATCGACGAAGACCAAGCCGAACAGCACGGCGATGGGAAGACCGATCGCGCCGTAGAGCACCGGCAGGGCCGACGAAGCGAAGATCGACACCATCTCGTAGTCCGAGGTCAGGGCGGCGCTGACGTCGCCGGTGCGACGGGTCGAGAGCACGCCGAGCGGGAGCCGTTGCACATGGGCGAGCGAACGGGTCCGAGCCTCCCCGATCACCTCGAAGGTGCCGACCCAGGCGGAGCGGTTCGATGCGAGAGCGAAGCCGTACTGGAACACGATCGAGCCGAGCACGACGGCGCCCGCCAGCCAGGCGTCGCCGGCGTCGAATTCGTCTCGCCGGATCTGCTCGACGATCCAGGCCACCGTGGCGACCGGGAGTCCGGCGAACACGGCCTGGAAGAGCCGCATGACGATGGCCCGGGTGAGCTCGGACCGCCGATCGCCGAAGATCGTCCAGGTCGTGCGAACCGGGCCCTGGTAGAAGGACGGCGGGGTCATGTCCGCTCCCGATCGTCGCCCCGGACTGCATCACCGAGCGGGATCCGGTCAGTGAGTTCGGAGGCTTCCCACATGCGGGCGTAGAGCCCGGCCTCGGCCAGCAGCTCACCATGGGTGCCACGTTCGACGATCGTGCCCGGACCACCGTCGTGGGCGTCGAGCACGAGGATCTGGTCGGCGCCGGAGATGGTTGACAGCCGGTGGGCGATCATGATGAGCGTCCGTCCGGCGACCAGCTGGGTCAGGGCGTCCTGCAATGCCGCCTCGTTCTCCGGGTCGGCGTAGGCGGTGGCCTCGTCGAGCACCACGATCGGGGCGTCCTTGAGTAGGGCGCGGGCGATGGCGATGCGCTGACGCTCACCGCCGCTGAGGCGAGCGCCGCGCTCGCCGAGGCGGGTGTCGTAGCCGTCGGGGAGCTGCGTGATGAAGCCGTGGGCCTGCGCTGCGTCGGCTGCATGGTGGACCTCGTCGTCGGTCGCATCGGGTCGCCCGAGCCGGATGTTGCCGGCGACCGTGTCGTCGAAGAGGAACGTCTCCTGGAACACGAACGAGATCTGCTCCATCAGCTGCTCGGTCGGCATCTGCCGGACGTCGACGCCCCCGATCGAGATTGCACCTCCGTCGACGTCCCAGAAGCGGCACAGCAGTTTCGCCAGCGTGGTCTTGCCCGAACCGGACACACCGACGAGCGCGGTGACGGTGCCCGGTGCTGCGGCGAACGAAATGTCGTCCAGCACCAGCCGGGGCGTCCCGCCAGGCCGCAGCGGTCCGTGGGAGAACGACACGTCGACGACGTCGATGCGTGGTGAGCCCAACGACACCCGCTGATCGACCTCCCGGAGCGGGTCGGCCTCCTCGAGTTCGAGCACGACGCCGGCGGCCAGCGTGAGGTGGGTCAGATTGCTGGTGAGCTCGAACAGTCGCGTGACCGACACCAGATAGCCGAGCCCGACGATGAAGAAGAACAGCAGATCAGCCGTCCCGAGCCGGCCGGTGAGCCAGAGCCATGCACCGATCGGCACGATCGTGACGACGTTGGACACGATCAGGACGTAGTACGCGGTGAAGGTCGGTAGGAACGATCGACCCCACTGGGCCTGGAAGCGAGCGGCGTCCTCGATGGCGTTGCGGGTCTCGGAGAAGATCTCCTCGGAACGGTTGAACGTGCGCACGACCGGCATGGCCCGGACGAACTCGACGATCGAGCCGTTCATCCGGGCGAGCGACCGGTGGTACTCGCCCAGCTGGCTGGTGCCCAACTCCGCGCCGATCGCCATGATCGGCGCGCACACCAGGAGCACCGCGAGCGCCGCCAGCCCCATCCGCCAGTCGACCACGAACAGCCAGCCGGTCGTGATGGCGAGCGCACCCGCGGCGGCGAACAGATCGGGGATCGCGTGGGCGAGGAACAGCTCCAGCCGTTCGACGTCGTCGTTGACGGTGCGCTGCACTTCCCCCGACCGGCGATTGGTCACGAACCCCAGCGGGACCTTGCCGAGGCGATCGCCGATCCGGAGCCGGACCTGCTCGAGGGTCGCAAACGCCGCCCGGTGCGACAGCCACGTCGACCAGGCCATCAGGCCGTGCTGGGCGACGACGAACGCCCCGGCGATCAGCGCCCAACGGTAGAGGTCATCGGTCGTGGCGGTGCCGTCGACGACCGCGAGCAGAGCTCGGTACACGAGGTAGTACGGCCCCAGCTGGCAGAGGGTGCCGAGCAGCGAGGCGACCGCCGAAACGACGTACTTGCCCTGACCCACCCGGGCAAAGGGGAGGAGTATCCGGAACCCGTCGATCAGCGACGGCGGCAGGGCACCGACCGACACGTCAGACGACGCTTCCGGTTCATCCGGCGCGTTGGACTCCTCCCGCTCATCCATGGCGACGGATCCTATGCACACCATCGGCGAAGACGAAAGGGCCTCCTAACAGATCATGTAAGGTTGCCTGCAGCCAAGGGTGAGAGGAATATCCATGACCGAGAAACTGCCGGTGAACCTCGGAGCGGTGCAGGAGACGCTTCTCATCCCGCTGCTGGGGCGGGCTCACGAGACGGCGCGACCGGGCGGCCTCATCCATGATCCCAAGGCCGTCGAGATCGTCGAGCGACTCGACTACGACTTCTCGAAGTGGGAGAAGGCCCGGAGCCTCGCGGGTGCGACGGTGCGGACGCGGATGTTCGACACGATGGTCTCGCACTTCCTCGCAGACCATCCGAGCGGCACGGTCGTGGAGTTGGGGTGCGGGCTGAACACCCGAGCCGATCGACTCGACAACGGGCAGGCGACCTGGTTCGACCTCGACCTCCCCGACGTGATCGAACTCCGCCGCTCCTTCTTCGCCAACGAGCCGCGCCGGACCATGCTGGCCGCCTCCGTCCTCGAGACCGACTGGATGGACACCGTCGCCGTCACCGGCGGGCCATGGATGTTCGTGTCCGAGGCGGTTCTGATCTATCTCGACGCCGCCCAGGTCCGGCAGGCGATGACCCAGATCGCCGGCCGCTTCGCCCCGATGTGGCTCGCCTTCGACACCTGCGGCCAGAAGATGGTCGACGGCCAGGCCCGCCACGACGCGATGAAGCACATGTCGCAGGACTCGTGGTTCGTCTGGGCGTGCGACGATCCCCGGGAGATCGAGGAATGGGACACCGGGCTGGAGCTCCTCGAATCCAAGTCGTTCCTCGACGCCGACCAGGCGATCATCGATCAGATGCCGCGCCCGTATCGACTCGTGGCCCGGTTCGCCCCGTTCGTCATGCGACGCGTCACGTCCCAGTACCGGCTGAACGTGGCGGGCAGCGACAACCCGAGCCCTGCGACGCACTGATCAGCCTCGCCCCACGTCACGCCGGGAAGGGGTCCGGCAGCGACTTCCATCCCGCCCAGCCCAGCTTGAGTTCGTCGTAGGTCAGAAGGCACGACTCGAAGGCCGCGCCGATGGCTGCGTCGTCGACATCGACCCCGATCACAACGATCTCCTGTCGTCGATCACCGAACGGCTTGCGCATGATCTCCTCGATCTCACGGAGCGAGTCGACGTCGGTCGGCCACCGTTCCTTCGGTACCGCTGACCACCAGTAGCCGAGGGGCTGGTAGTCGGTCACGCGACCCGCCTTGGAGATCTCCCAGGCCTGGGCGGCTCGCGAGGCGATCCAGGAGTAGCCCTTCATGCGCAGCACGCCGGGGAGGCCGTCGGCCAGCAGGTCGTGGAGGCGCTGCGGATGGAACGGCACCCGCTCGCGCCAGACGAAGCTCGTGACGCCGTACTCCTCGGTCTCGGGCTGCTCCTCACCTCGCATCGTCGCCATCCATCCGGCCGACTCGGCGGCACGGTCGAAGTCGAAGCGACGAGTGTCGAGGACATCCGCGAGGTCGACCCGGCCGAAGGACGTCGGGACGATGGAGGCCTCCGGGTTGAGCCCGCGCAGGATCGAGGTCAGGCGACGCAGCTCGGCCTCGGTGACCAGGTCGGACTTGTTCAGAACGATCGTGTCGGCGAACTCGACCTGATCGAGCAACAGGTCGGCGATCGTGCGCTCATCCTCGGGACCGATGGCGAGGCCACGGTTCTGCAGGAGGTCGCTCGTGTCGACGTCATGCAGGAAGGCGTCGGCATCCACGGTCGTGACCATGGTGTCGAGGCGAGCCACGTCGGAGAGCGTCGCTCCGAGTTCGTCGGTGAACTCGAAGGTCTCTGCCACCGGCATCGGCTCCGAGATTCCCGTCGACTCGATCAGGAGATAGTCGAAGCGTCCCTCGTCCGCGAGCTTCGCCACCTCCTCGAGCAGGTCTTCGCGCAGCGTGCAGCAGATGCAGCCGTTGCTCATCTCCACCAGCCGCTCCTCCACGCGGTCCAGGTGTGCGTCGCCGTCCGCGACCAATTGCGCATCGATGTTGACCTCGGACATGTCGTTCACGATGACGGCGACCCGCTTGCCTTCTCGATTCGCGAGGACATGGTTGAGCAGCGTGGTCTTCCCGGATCCGAGAAATCCGGAGAGCACGGTGACGGGCAAACGTTCGTTGGTGCGGTGCGCGGACGTGCGAGCGGTCATACTCGACACGCTAAACGAGAACGAGTCTCATTCATAGCAAGATGACAGGGAGAAGCAGATGTTCGACTATTCCGGCAAGAAGGTCGTGATGACGGGCGGGGCCTCAGGGGTGGGGGCAGCTGCGGTCGAGATGATCGCCGAGCTAGGCTGCACCGATCTGACCGTGCTCGATGTCAACGAACCGGTCGGGCCGGCGACGGCGTACATCCCGACCGACATGTCGGATCCGGAGTCGATCGATGCCGCCGTGGCCGAGATCGGCGCAGGTGTCGATGTGCTGTTCAACAATGCCGGCGTCGCCGGCGTCCACGAAGCCGATCTCGTGCTGCGGGTCAACTCGCTCGGTCCGCCCCGACTCACCCGCGGGCTGCTCGAGGGAATGCCGAGCGGCGCGGCGGTGGTGAATACCGCGTCGATCGCCGGGCAGGGCTGGCCCGACAACCTCGCGCCCATTCTCGAACTCATCGCCATCCATGATTGGGAAGATGCTCGGCAGTGGGTGGCGGACCACGCCGAGTTGACCGCCGGCGACCCGTACGGTTTCTCCAAGCAGGTCGCTCAGGTGTGGACGATGCAAGGTTCTCGATCGATGTACAACGACCGAGGCGTCCGGATGAACTCGGTCTGCCCCGGACCGATCGACACCCCGCTCATCGGCGACTTCATCCAGCACATGAGCGAGGCGCTGATCCAGTGGGCGGTCGACCAGAGCGGCGGCGTCATGTTGACCGCGGTGGACATCGCTCAGACGCTCGTGATGCTCGGCTCCGACGCCTCCCGGGCGATGAACGGCCACAATCTGATCGCCGACAAGGGCCTCAGCGCATCGGTGGCGACCGGTCAGGCGGACTACTCCGCGCTGGCGTAGCTCAGGACGCGCCCCCGCGGCGGTCCATCCGCCCCGACGAGCGAGGCCGAATTGGCCCGAGCGCGACCCAGTGTTGCAATAGCCTCCGCCCATGAGCCTCATGTGGGAGCAGGTGGTGGTCGAGGCAGTCGACGCCGTGGGGCTCGGTCGCTGGTGGGCCGAGGCCCTGGACTGGGTCGTGGTCGACGAGGACGAGGTCGTGTTCGAGATCCGTCCGACGCCGGACGAGGTGCCAGGCATCTTGTTCCTGCGCTCCGACGGCGCGAAGGACGCGAAGAACCGTCTCCACCTCGACTTCCGTCCCGACGATCAAGCGGCCGAGGTCGCGCGCCTGCTCGCCCACGGTGCGGTGCGGGTCGATATCGGCCAAGGCGACGTTCCGTGGGTGGTGCTCGCGGACCCGGAGGGCAACGAGTTCTGCATTCTCGGCGAGCCCCACTGAACGGTCGACGACGACCTCGATCCGTGCGCTCGGCGGGGCGGGCGCCGACTGCGATGTCGGTCAGCGGAGATCGGCCCGCATCCGTGCGCTCATCACGTCGGCGAGCAGTGCGAGGACGATGAGGGCGGCGACCGTGGTCACCATCGCGGCCCGGTCGAATGCGGCGTTCTGTTGAGCCAGGATGCGACCGAGGCCGCCGGAACCGACCAGGCCGACGATCACCGTCTCCCGCATCGCGACCTCCCACCGGTACAACGACAGCGCCGCGAGCCGGGGCGCCATCATCGGCAGCGTCCCGTAGCCGAACGCAGCCGCGGGGCCGGCGCCCAGCAGACGCAGCGAGTGGGCAGGACCCTGGTCTGCGTTCTCGATGACCTCTGCGGCGAGCCGCCCGAGCACACCGAACGTGTACACGCCGAGCGCGAGCCCTCCGGCCAACGGACCGGGGAACACGACGAACACGACGATGAGTGCCCACACCGGCGGCGGGATCGCTCGCGTCACGAGCAACAGCACGCGGGCGACGGCCCCGATGACGGCGCCCACGACGCCGGCGTCGGGGCTCCGGGCCGCCGCGATCGCCGTCGGCCCGGCGAGCGCGCTCGCCGTCGCGATGGCGATCAGCGAGATCACGAGAGTGTCGACCGTCGCGTCCCACAGCACCGACCAGCCCCCCGAAGGCAGACGTGGAGGCCAGGACGACTGTACGACGTCGATGGCGAGCGAGCGGGTCCGTGACGACACCAGCGTCTGGGGGCGCAGCTCGAGGTGCCAGGCCGCAACGACCGAGCCGAGGGTGGTGACGGCGATGCTCGACCGCCGCCGTCGGGAGGTCGGTCGAGCCCGGACCTGTGCGCTCCAGCGATCGACGAGCGCCGACAGGAGGACCAGGGTGTAGACGAGCGTCCAGATCTCCTCGTAGCGCAGGGTCTGGAAGCTGAGCGAGAGCTGGAAGCCGATGCCGCCGGCGCCGATCATCCCGAGCACCACGGCTGACCGGAGCGAACACTCGAGCCGATAGAAGGCATAGGAGGTCACGTCACCCCCCACGACCGGCGCGAGCGCGTAGGTCATCGCGGTCAGTCGTCCCGCACCCGCAGCCCGCAGGGCGTCGTAGGGACCGCTGGCGGCGTCGTCGACCAACTCTGCGACGACCTTGGCCGTGATCGCGCCGAACGGCACCCCGATCGCGAGGACGGCGACCAGGGGGTCTCGACCGAGGATCTGGAGCAGGAAGAGTGCCCAGATCGCTTCGTGGACCCCCCGTGGCACGGCGGCGAGGGAACGAGCGATCCACCAGCCGGCTGCGACGCCGGGTCCTCGTGGGTGCTGCGGATCGCGGCGCCACCAGGTCTCGCTGGTCGCAACCCCGCCCACGATCCCGATCACGACGGACAGCGACGTGCCGGCAACCGCGTACGCCACCGTGACCCCAACCGAGTCCGCGACCACCGAGAGGAAATCGGCGGACACGTCCGGCTTCGCTGCGGCGGCGAAGAACTCACGGACCAGCGGCCAGCCTCGGCCGTTGATCGACCCGGGTCCGGCGTCAGCGCGCCACAGCGCCCAGATCACGGCGAGGACGACGGCGGTGAACCAGACGCGGCGGCGGTCCCGACCGAGGCGCGCCCCGGGAGCGGACCGGCCGACGGGAAGCGACTGACCTTCGCGCGCGACCAGTGTCGAGACGGAGCCGTCAGTCGTCATCGATGGTCCTGCGCCGGCGACTCGACGTCCTCGATCTCGGTCGGTTCGATGCGGTAGAGCGCCGTCGCGTCTCGGGGGTCGACACGGTCGGCCGGCCGATCGAAGATCACCCGCCCGGCACGGAGGCCGATCACCCGATCGAAGTACTCGACGGCCAGTTCGAACGCATGCAGGCTGACCAGCAGACTCCGATCGTCCGCCGCCGCCTGTCCGCACAAGATGTCGAGTACCTCGCGGCTGCGGTGAGGATCGAGGGAGGCGACCGGCTCGTCGGCGAGGATCAGATCCGGGCGCTGGGTGAGCACCCGAGCGATCGCAACCCGTTGGCGCTCACCGCCGGAGAGCCGATCGGTGCGTTCCCAGAGCTTGTCGCCGATCCCCAGCGAGTCGAGGACGGCGCGGGCGTCCACGGTCTCGGCCGGCCGCACGAGCGACGACCACGCCCGCCACGCCGACCATCGCCCGAGATGGCCCGCGTTGACGTTGTGCACGACCCGCAGCGGCCCCGCCAGGTGGAGCTGCTGGTGGATGGTGCCGACCCGGCGCCGGAGGGACCGGAGTGGCCGGTCGGCGAGCGAGGTGGGATCGACACCGAACAGGTGCACCGTTCCGTCGGTCGGCGCCAAGGACGTATTGGCGAGAGCGAGGATGCTGGTCTTGCCCGCGCCGCTCGGCCCGACCACTGCGACCCGCTCGCCTCGATCGACGCGCAGCGTGACGGCGTCGAGGGCCGGTGGGCCCGGTACCCGACCACGAGGAGTCGGGTACCGGAGGGTCACCTGATCGAGTTCCAGCGGCGGCGGGCCACTACTCCGCGATGACACCGAGCTCGCGACCGATCGCCTCGGTCGTCTCGTAGAGCGAGGCGTCGGCCTCGATGAACGTCTCGGCCTCGAAGAGATCGAGGATCTCGGCCTGCACGGGATCGTCGGCGGACAGCGCCATCAGTGCCTCCCGTACCCGGTCGTCGAAGTCGTCGCCGTACCGCTCGAATGTCTGCGGTTGCAGCAGCCAGTGGTAGTTGCCGAACGTCGGGGTCGTGAAGACCAGTTCGACCCGCTCGAGGTCCACTGCGCCCTCCGCCACGCGAGCGTTCCAGATGGCTTCACCGAGCGTGCCGGTCTCGAACGAGCCCGACTCGACGGCGGCGATGACGGCATCGTGGGAGCCAGCGAACCCGACGTCGCCGTCGAACGACTCGAGGCCGACGCCGGCTTCGTTCAGGAAGGACTGCGGCATCATGCGGCTCGAAGTCGACGACTCGCTCCCGAACGTGAATCGGGTGTCGGCGAGAGCGGCGAGCCCGGCGACATCGTCGATCGATTCGATGCCTGCGTCGGTGTTCGCGATGAAGACCGACCGGAACGTGGCATCGATGTCGCGCTGAGCGATCACTTCGGCGCCGGGCGTGCCGATGCGGGCCTGCACACCGGTGACGGCGCCGTACCAGACGAGGTCGACATCGCCGGTTCGGAAGAGACTCACCGACGCCGTGTAGTCGGTGACCGGCACGTATTCGACGTCGACGTCGAGCGTCTCGGCCAGGTAGTCCGACACAAGCTCATACGTACGAGCGAGCCGCTCGGGCTCTTGGTCGGGAATCGCTGCGATACGCAACGTGCCGCCCGAGGCGGCGGTGCCGTCGTCGCCGCCACAGGCGGTCGCGATGGCGGCGAGGGCCGTGATCGCCAGGGCCAGGATCAGACGTCTGCGTCTGCGGCCTCCGGCTCGGCCGGTTCGGGGGGTTCGGGTGGACGAATCGCTGGTCACGCCAGTCGGGGTGGTGATCGTCATGTGCGCAACCTCGGTCGCGCCGACGACCCGATCGCATACTGCATCAGGAGCTCCTGTCGGGGGGTGTGGACGCCGGCCGGTTGCCGGCGCTGCGATCGTAGGCCGCCGATCTCGGCAATCGCAGGCCGCCGGACCGCTGGCGAACAGTCTCGGGTGGGATCAGTCCGTCGATGAGACGACCCGGCGGACGGCACGTGCGATGTGTGGATCCGATGCGAACAGCACGCCACGGTGATTCATGAATGTCGAGCCGTGACGGTTCAGGACGAGTGGGCGGCCCGTCGCGTCGCTCGCAACGGCGCCGACCTCGGTGAACAGGCACGCCGTGGCGGCGAAGTCCCACAGGGAACCGCCTCCCTCGACCGGCGTCGGGAACTTGAGGTAGCACCCGGGCGGCCGCAGAAGCGCACCGCACGCGTTCATCACCGCACCGGCGCCGACCTCCAGGCGAAGGTCGACGACGCCGAGCTCTGCCGCCACCCGCTCGAGGGACACGACGAGTGCGTCGGCGTTCGGCCCCGACAGCAGCGAGCGATCGGCGAACACGGTGAGCGAGGGTCCGGGGTCGGGCGGGCGCCACGCCTGACCGTCGACGAAGGCGCCACCCCCGGCGACGGCGTGGAGCACCGAACCGGTGGCGAGATCCTCCACGACCCCGATCACGGGCGTCCCGTCCCGCCGTACCAGCGCGATGGAGACCGCAGACCCGGGACGCCCCTCGATGAAGGGCAGCGTGCCGTCGAGCGGATCGACACACCAGAAATGGTCGGCGCGGTGTCGACTTCCGTCGTCGTCGCGCTCCTCGGTGAGCAGGCCGAGGCCGAACCGCTCCACCGTCGGCGCGAGGCGATCGATGATCATGGCCTCGCTCCGACGGTCGATCTCGGTCACGACCTGCGAGGCGAGGCTCGCACCGGCGAACTTGTGCTCGATCTCGGCCGGTCGCGAGCGGGCGATCATCTCCCCTGCCGCCTCCGCGGCCTCGATGGCGACATCGGTCAGACGCTCCAGGTCGTCCGACGTGAGGGTCACGCCGTCACGCCGTCGTCGAGGGAACCCAGCACAGCCGCTTCGAGTCGAGCGCTGTAGGCGTGGAGCTTCCAGTGCCCGGGACTCCACCCGTGGAGGAACCGAACGAAGTCGACCCATGCGAACGCGAACATCGCGCGCCACTCCCCCTCCAGCGCATCGGCGTCGACCGTCGGACGACGAACGGCCAGCGCGCTGCGCAGCTGGTCGAAGTAGCGGTCGAGCACCTGGGGCACCACGCGTTCGCACTCGGTCTCGTCGAAGCAGCTCGCGACGAAGTAGGCGAGGTCCTTCATGCCGCATCCACCGCCGACGTACTGGAAGTCGACCGCGGCGGCACTGCCGCCGTCGTCGGCGAAGCAGAAGTTGGCGAGCTTGGCGTCCCCGTGAACGAAGGTCTGGAAGCGGGCGGCGCTGAGCCGCCGGTCGATCTCTGCCGCCCCGGCTCGAAGGGCGGTGTCCCCCATCGTCTCGAGCTCGTCCGGTCGGGTGGCGAGATGCCAGTAGGTGCCGGTAGGCCAGATCCCATCCGGTCGCTCGTGCAGAAAGGTGGCATGGAACTCGGCAAGCCAGGTGAGGCAGGCGTCGAGGTCGTGCGCTTCGACCCGATGGCGGCGCCCGCCGAACCCGGCGGCGTCGAGGTCTTCGAGCACGAGGAGCATCCCATCGGGTCGGGCCTGACGCGCACGGCACGCCGGCACGCGACTCCTCGGCCCGCACCGCGGCGCATGGTGGGCGTACCAGTGGGTCTCGACCCGGTAGGAGTGCACCTTGCGTTCGTGCGACCGGTCGGTCGCCCATCCGCGCGGATGATCACGCTCGTCGGGCCAGCGCACGTGCTTGACGATCACGCTCGAAACATCAGCGGCTTCGATGTGGCACCGCAGGATCCGGCCGTAGCCGCTCCACAGCTCCTGGACGAGCTCCGCCCGTGCGATGCGCCCGGCCCCGGTTGCACCGAGGACGGCGTCGATCACGTCGGGATCGAGCGGCTCGTCCACACTCACCGCCGCGCTTCGCGGTCGGTGACGGCCTCGGCCCGGGTGACGATGACGCTCACGCTCGAAGCGTAGCGATCACCCACACCCGGGCCGCCGACCTCGTCTCTACCCGTCGGGTCAGCCGTTGCGCTGGTAGGCGTTGCGCAGGTCGTCCTGGACGACGATCGCACCGTCGGGTGAGAGCTCGACCTGGAGGGGCGCATCGAGAACCCGGGAGCTGTACGACCAGCCCACGGGCAGGTCGAGTTGGTCGCCGAGCGTCGGGAGATCGGCGGCCGTCAGGTCGGTGTCGACGATCCGGGAGTACGACTGCATGGTGTAGACGTTGCCCTCCGGGTCGGTCAGCTCGAACACCTCGGTCCCGGCCTGGTAGGTCCAGGTCGTGGTTCGCACGACGAGATCGGGCGCGTACTCCTCGCTCG
This sequence comes from Actinomycetota bacterium, assembly GCA_039193795.1. Taxonomy (GTDB): domain Bacteria; phylum Actinomycetota; class Acidimicrobiia; order Acidimicrobiales; family Aldehydirespiratoraceae; genus UBA11606. The sequence goes on from JBCCWI010000004.1 coordinate 31,588, forward strand.
CCTCGCCCACTTCCGCCGTGGCGAGCAGATTCATGGTGATGTCGCCGAACTGCCGGGTGACCGCCTCGCCCCCGGCGGCGGTGCCCGTACCGCCCGAACCGTCTCCGGTCTCGGCGGTACCGTCGACGATGAAGTATAGCGGCCCGTTCATCTCGATGAACGACGCGTCGTTCTCGGCCTGGATCGTCGCCGGATCGAGGGCGTACCACGCCTCGTCGGTGCACGGATCGACGCCGGGCGTACCCCAGACCTCGGTGACCTCGCCGCCGCCCTCCGCGGGGACGGAGATCAGGATCTCGCAGTACCGGAAGTCGTACAGGCTGGAGCCGGCGGCCTGGGACGCGTCCTCGACCGGAGCGGTCGTCGCCGGTGCTTCGGTGGTGGTCGTGGTGGCGGCAGGCGCCTCCGTCGTGGTCGTGGTCGCCGGTTCGGCGTCCTCGGCCGAGGACGCTACATCGGAGGCGACCTCGACGATCGCCGTCGTGGCCACATCGTCGTCGTCGCCGCCACAGGCGGAGACGACCAGGGCCAGCGCGACGAGCGCGGTCAGTGTCATGTGCATGGTCAGGTCCCTTCGGATCGACGGCATCTCGTGCCGTGTGCTCGGTTCGGGTCCGATCGTGCGACAACGCACCGTGCTGCGAATCCGTCAGGGGGAGGCTCGATCGCTACTCCACGGGGAGTACGGGCACCGTCGATCCGTGGTCAGCGACGCTCGACGGGAAGCTCGACCGGTTCGCCGTGGAGGGTCGACGGGTACGCGTCGGTCCAGGCGGTGCGCAGGTCGACGAGGGCCGATGCGTCGGCGAGCCCGCGTTCCACCAGGAACGCCTCGAGCGCCTCCAACCAGGTCTCGTAGTAGGTGGACCCGTCGATGGCGCCGCCGCCGGCGCGGTCGGCGGCGAGTGCGGCGACGAACGCGCCGGACCAGTCGGCCCACGTGAACGCTCCGGCACGGGCGAGGGCGTGCGTGGTTGCGAACAACTCGGCGTGCCAGGGCTCGACGAAGGGCTGCTCCGGTTCACTCGGCCGAGGCAAGGTAGCTCTCCCAGGGATCGAGTCTCACGGCATGGTCCGACCCGGTGTCGCCCCACAACTCGCGGGCCGAGAAGCGGACGGTGTACAGATGCTCGGGCTGCTCGCCGGCCATGGCGGCATTCGTGTCGGGCAGCACGTGCGCTCCGTGGTGAGCGACGATCTCGCCGACCCGGCCGCGGACGTAGCGGGGCAGTCGGGTGTGGCCCGAGTGCATGTGGGTGGCGGCACGGACGGCGTCGCCCACCGAGAACCGCGGCGGCTGATCGATCTCGCGGAGGGTGGGCGTGCCGGCCGGGAGCACCTTGCGGACGACCTTGGGCCCCGGGGCGCCGTCGAGCGCGGTGGTGCCGGCTGAGGCCCGCCCGGTCGCGACCTCCTCCCGGCTCACGAGGCCGCCCTCGACCATCATGTTCACCAGCGAGGCGAGCCACTTCTCGTAGTACGTCATGGTGAGGTACTCCGCCGGGGGAAGCTGCTCGATCGCGAAGCGTCCTCGGTCGGTGTTCCACGCTCCCCAGAAGCTCATGAGGATGCGCATGCCCATGACCCGCCCCTCCCAGTCGTGATGGAACGGCGGCTCGTCGGCCCCGATCTCGAGCGGACCGAAGCCCTCGACGCCGCCCAGATCGTGGACGCCGTCCATCACGTTGCTCCGGGGGCGAGGGCGACGCCGGTGCCGATCATCGAGTCCCGCGTGACGAGTGTGGCGAGCTGCTCCTCGGAGAGATCGTCGGTGCCGGCCGGACGCTGCGGGATCACGAGATAGCGGACCTCGGCGGTCGAGTCCCACACCTCGACCTTGGTCGCGTCGGGCAGTTCGAGACCGAACTCCGCCAGGACGCCACGCGGCTCTCGAACGACGCGGGCCCGATACTCCGACGACTTGTACCAGACGGGCGGGACACCGAGGACCGGCCACGGGTAACACGAGCAGAGGGTGCAGACCACCACATTGTGCCGGTCGTCGGCGTTCTCGACCGCCACCATGTGCTCGCCTTGGATACCCGAGAAGCCAAGTTCGGCGACCGCCGCGGTGGCGTCGCTCAACAGACGCTGTCGGTACTCCGGGTCGACCCAGGCCCGGGCGACGACCCTGGCGCCGTTCTGTGGGCCGATGTCGTCGGAGAACGCCTCGATGATCTCGTCGATCGCCGCCCGGTCGACCAGGCCTTTCTCCACCAGCAGCGATTCGATCGCGCGGACCCGCAGCGCCGGTTCGGGTGGAAGCAACGAATGGGCGTCGTCGTGATCGTGGCCGTGATGGTGGCCCATGAGGCGACAGTAGCTGCACCATGCGACACGTCGAAGCCCGTCCCCGCGTCGGCGCGTACCATCGCCGACATGGCCGGCCGACTCACCGACGAGATGCTCGAAGCGGCCGACTGTCTGCTCGCCCACGACGTCGTGGCCGGCGACGCCCACATGACCGAGTTCCGGCGCCGAACCCGCCACCACCACGCCCGCTGGCGTCAGAAGCGAGGCTTTCCGATCGGTGCCAGCTCGGTCCGGCCGGGGACGCCGGTCCGTCCGATCGGTAGCGAGCTCGACCTCGAGTTCGCGGTCGAGACGGGTGCGACGTTCCTGTCCCCGAGGGCACGTGCCGCCGCCGACCACCGGATGGCGACGATCGAACCGAACCAGCGCGTCAACCGCCGGACGTTCTGGGCCGACCTGATGTCGTCGGAGGCGCTCGCGATCAACCTGTTCGCCGACCTCGCAGCGGACCACGACCGAGCGACGAAGGCGGTGCAGGCCTGGTGGCCGGGGACTCCTGGGCGCGTGCGCGAGGTGCGGTTCCTGCACTCGCCTGGCCGCTCCGACCCGACGTTCTCGAACAGTCTGCGGAGCTTCGACGCGTGCTTCGTGCTCGAACGCTCCGACGGCACACGGGGCGCGCTCGCCGTCGACGTGACCTACCGGGAGGTCACGGAACGCCGTGCCGTGAAGCCCACCCACATGCCCCGCTTCGGTGAGATCCATGATCGGTCGGGAGTCTTCACCTCCGATGCCCTCGCGCAGGTCAACCCATCCCGGGTGTCGATGTTGTGGCTGGAGCACGTACTGCTGCTCTCCATGCTGCAGCACGTGAGCGGCGAGTGGAGCTGGGGCCGCTACGTGGTCGTGCACCCACAGGGCAACCACGACATCGCGGCCGCATCCGCGCAGTACCGCTCCTTGCTCGCTGACGACGCGAGTTTCGGCACTTCGACGATCGAAGACCTCCTGACCGCCGAGGTGCTGCCCGCCCGTACGGCGTCGGCCATCCGCGGCCGGTACCTCCCACGCGGCGCGGCGCGCTCGATGACTCCGGCGGATCCTCGGCCGCCGACGGCCTGACTCCTACGCGAGACTGTCTCGCCACTCGACGAAGCGGGCGAGGTTGCCGAGGTCGTAGTCGGGCCCGCCGCGACCGATCGTGATCTCGTGGATGTCGGCCTCCGCCAGGCCGGCGAAGAGTGCGTCCCAGTCCTCGACGGCATCGGTGTCGACGCCGACCGAGCGTCGGATCTCGGTGGCGTCACGTCCGTTGGTCGCACACCACTGCTCGAGCACCGAGTTCTTGTGCTGCCACTCGTCGTTCCACCACGAGTGCCACACATCGGCGTGGCGCGACACGTAGTCCAGGGTCTTCCGCTCCCCGCCCCCGCCGATCAGCACGGGGATCCGGCGGGTCGGCGCCGGGTTCCCGATCGCCATGCGGTCGATCAGCCGCGGCAGATCGTCGCGCAGGGCGTGGAGCCGGCTGCCGGCGGTGCCGAACTCGAAGCCGAACTCGTCGTAGTCCCGTTGGAACCAGCCGGCCCCGATTCCCATGATCAGGCGGCCGCCGGAGATGTGGTCGACCGTGCGGGCCATGTCGGCCAGCAGTTCGGGGTTGCGGTAGCTGTTGCACGTCACGAGACAGCCGATCTCGACGCGGTTCGTGACCTCGGCCCAGCTGGCGAGCATGGTCCAGGCTTCGAAGTGTTCGCCGTCGGGCTCGCCATAGAGCGGGTAGAAGTGATCCCAGTTGTAGATGCCGTCAGCGCCGAGCTCCTCGGCCTGGATGGCGGCCTCCCGGATCTGGGCGTAGCTGGCGTGCTGGGGGTGGAGGTGGGCGGCGACCTTCACAGTGGTTCCTTGTGGTCGTGGTGAGATGTGGTCGTGGTGTGATGCGGCGTGGGGGTCGCCGGGATTGGAAACGTTCGCTTCCGAACACGGACCGTAGCGCAAATCGGAAACGTTCGCTTCCCAACCTGCGACCAGGGTCGCTCAGGGGACCACGACGTCGGTCTCGGGCAGCGCTTCGCCGTTCGCCGCGCGGCGGATGTTGTCGAACATACGGGTGACCGTCGGGACGAAGGTGTCGGCTGCCATCGCCGCCAGGTGGGGCGTGAGCGTTAGGTTCGGTGCCCCGACCAGCGGGCTGTCGGGCGGGAGCGGTTCGATCTCGTAGACGTCGACGGCGGCGGAGTGGATCTCGCCCTGCTCGAGGGCCCACACCAGGTCAGACTCGACCACGACGCCGCCCCGCGCGACGTTGACGAGCACGGCGGTGGGCTTCATCCGCTGGAGCGCCCGGCGATCGATCAACCCCGCCGAGGCTTCGGTCAGCGGGCAGTGCAACGAGACCACATCGCTGACCTCCAACAGGGTCGGGAGGTCCGCATACCGGACACCGTGGCGCGCCTCCTCGGCGGAGCGGAGCGGCGTGGGCTTGTGGTAGACGACGTCACACTCGAATCCGGCGAGAAGGCGGGCGACGTTCGTTCCGATCGCACCGAAGCCGACGAGCCCGACCGTCTTCCCGCTCAGCGTGAGGGGCGGGTTGTTGCCCCAACTCCTCCACTCCCCCTGACGGAGCAGATGGTGACCGTGCGCCACGTTGCGGAGGGCACCGATCATCAGCCCGATCGTGAACTCGGCGACAGGCACGGCGTTGCTGCCGGTCGTGCGGGCCACCGTGATGCCGAGGCCTCGAGCTGCGTCGAGATCGAGGTTGTCGACGCCGACTCCCCACTTGTGCAGCAGCTTCAGCCTCGTCGCTGCAGACAGGACCTGGCTACTCACCGCCACCTGGCCGGAAACGGCGTAGTCGGCGTCGGCGATGATCGCCGCGAGGTGCTCCTCGTCGCGGGCGGTCGCGTGGGACAGCGTGAACCCGTAGGGCAGCAGGGCACGCAACCGTTCCGCCACGTCATCGTCGATCGCGTCGAGGACCACGATCCGCTCGGGCGTGCCGGCCTCGCCCACCCCGGCTACAGCCCCGAGAAGCGGACGCCGGCGCGGGCGAGCCCACCCGCGATCGCGACCGGTGTCCCATCGGCGCGCCAACACGCGGCGCCCGTCAGCGAGCCGTCCTCCTCGAAGGCGATCGCGTTCATCCCGCCGGCCACCCGGGCGACCCGCTCGACCTGGTGGCCTCGGCCGGTCAGTTCGGCGTCGAGGGTGCCGGGAAAGCCGGTCTCGATCTCCACGACGCCTCCCTCGGTCCAGATCCGTGGCGCCTCGACGGCTTCCTGGAGGCTCATGCCGTGATCGAGCAGGTTGACGATCGCCTGGAACGCCGAGGGGAAGATGCGCAGCGCACCCGGGAGCCCCAACGCGTATCGCATCATGCCGTCGCGGCGCACCATCATCGGAGCCATCGACGTGAAGACCCGCTTGCCGGGCGCGACCGACAGCGCATGACCAGGGTGCGGGTCGAAGTTGTACATGTAGTTGTTGGCGATCATGCCGGTCCCGGGGACCTGCAGGTAGGCGCCGAACAGTCCGTTGATGGTCTGGGTCGTCGACATCACGTTGCCGTCGGCGTCGGCGGCGGTCACGTGGGTGGTCGAATGGGAATCGCCGTGGACACCGGGGCCCCAGGCTCGGGTCGAGGCCATGTCGATCTCCACGGCCCGGGCCGCTGCGTATGCCTTGCTGATGAGCCGCTCGACCGGAACGTCGACGAATGCGGGGTCCGCCGTCGCCACCGAGCGGTCGGCGAAGGCGACCTTAAGGGCCTCGGCCAGCAGATGGGTTGCCTCCGGCGACGCGAAGCCGAGGCCTGCGATGTCGTGGCCCTCGAGGAGGTTCAGCATCTGGACGATGTGCACACCGGCGGAGGCCGGTGGTGGCGGCCCGACGATCTCGAATCCCCGGTAGGTGCCGACGATCGGGGTTCGGTCGAGCGGCCGGGACCCTGCGAGATCGGCGTCGGTGATGATCCCGGCATCGGCTTCGATGGCGGTCACGAACGCTCGGCCGAGCTCACCGTGGGACAGCGCCGCTCCCCCGTCACGCCCGATGATCCGAAGCGTCTCCGCATAGTCGGGCTGCCGGAGACGGGTGCCGGCCTCGATCGGGGCCCCTCCCGGCAAGAAGCGCCGGCTCAGGCCCGGATCCCGGGCGAGGTCGGCGGCCGTGTCGCGAACACAGTCGACGAGATAGGGCGTCACCGTGAAGCCGTGCTCGGCCAGGCGGATCGCCGGCTCGACCGCATCGGCGATCGAGATCGTGCCGTGCTCCTCCAGCGCATGACACCAGGCGCCCAGCGCGCCGGGGACGGCGACGGCGAGTCCGCCCACGAGGTTGGCTCGGCCGACGGTCTCCCGACGGGTGGCGAGTTCCTCTGAAATCGTCTCGTACATCGAGGCGGTCGCGGCCGCCGGAGCGGCGCTGAGTCCGTCGATGATGGAGTGGACACCGTCGGCCCGACGGACGTGGGCCACCCCGCCGCCGAGCACGCCGACCATCATCGGCTCGACGACGGTGAGGGCGAACAGCGCAGCGACCGCCGCGTCGATCGCGTTCCCACCGTCGAGCAGGATCTCGGCCCCGGCGGCCGACGCTCGGGGATGGTTGGTGACGATCATGCCCCGCGACCCGCGCGCGCTCTGCTTCTCACACGTGAACGACGCGGCGCCGTCGCGCGACGGGACCGGCATGGGCCTCAGCGCGCCGACCAGGCGCGATGGAACGCGAGCATGTCGTCGGTGAACAGCGCCGGTTGGTCGTCGACACCGCCGATGGCCGCACCGAGCCGGCCGTGCCCGCCCTGGATGGCGGCGACGAACGCATCGCGATCGGTGGCGTCCGGATCGGGTTCCCCAATCGTCGGCAGGACCATGGCGCCGTCATCGGCCAACATGACGGTGGGAGCGGCGGGAGCGACGCTGGCCTCCTCGATCGTGTAGGGGCGTTCCAATCGATCGAAGCTGTGATGGGCGTCGGGGACGATGCGCAGTGAGGCATCGGCTCCCCGCTGACGCAGCGCCTGCACCTGCGCCTGCACCTCCTGCACCGAGCACCACTCGTCCTTCTCCCCGATGATGCCTCGGAAGACGGTCGCGCCGATGTCGGCGTCGAGGAACTGCTGCCCGCACCACGGGTAGACCGCGTACACGGCCGCCAGGCCGGCATCGACGCCCACGACCGGGTCGGCGAACCGACGGTGGGCCGCGATCGTCACCGCAGAGCCCCCGCGGCTGTGGCCCTGCGCGGCGATCCGGCCGGGGTCGAGGTCGTCACGCGTGCGGAGCACGTCGACGGTGGCCAGGACGTCGTACGCGGACGCGGCGAAGCTGTAGTGCGTCTGCTTCGCAACGGTGGACTCGACCGAGCGGGCACCGAACGGGTCGACCAGGCACACGGCGAACCCGGCACCGACGAGCGTCTCGGCGTGGTGTTCGTGGTTGGGTCCCACGCCCAGACTGCCCGGAACGACGATCACCGTCGGCGGGCGCTCGGCCCCGCTCGGCACGAACAGTTGAGCGTCGACGTCGATCGATTCACAGCCCGACGGGTCGGTGATCACCTGGTGGTGGTTGACCGGATTGGCGCTGGGGATGGTCAGGACCTCACCCGCCACGCCGGCGTAGTCGATCGTGCGGTCGCGGAAGCGTGTGGTCTCCATGGCGCGGATCATAGGACGCCGTGACCATCCTCATCCCCGACCCGAACGGGTTGGGACCACGACGAACCCCGGCCCGCTAGCGTCGAGGCCATGACACGGCGGAACCTCCATGCACCCCTCCGACGCCTCGCGGCTCTCGCCGCCCTCGCCGTTGCCCTGGTCGCCTGCGGTGGTGACAGCGACGATCCCGACACAGACGCGGCCGTCGAGGCCGTCGACGGCGAAGCGACCACCGCATGGACCGACGTCGATCTCGAACGGCTGGTGACGATCGAGATCGACGGCTACACGATCACCAACACCAACGTGTCGGAGTTCGGCAACGCCACCGTGCAGTACCTCGAGGACTCTCCCTCGACCACGGTCGCCCTCGCCGGCCTGGTGACCTTCCAAGCGTGCGACCCGTTCCTGTGCACCGACCTCTCGGCCGAACTCGACGACCAGGGGCGGGAGAACGCCCGCAGCCTCTTGCCGCGGGTGCACATCGACAACCCCGATCTCGTCGAGGAGCTCGGTCCCGTCGAGTTGGCCGGTCGCCAGGCGTTCGCCATCTACTTCCGCAGCTATGTGAGCGATGACGACGGACAGTCGACGGCACTCTCCTACCGGGCCACCACCCACGACGGCGCCAACCTGATCACCGTGCAGGTGAGCCCGGACTTCGCATCCGCCGGCGGGCTCGCCGACAGCGCAGAGGAACTCGCCGCTCGCATGGCCCCCGACGACGGGGCTGCGGTGGCCGAGTCGATTCTCGCGGTGTTGGCCGGCGAGCTCGGCTGAGGAGGCGGCGATTGTGGACGGATCGAGAGCATCCGGTGACGAGGACCCGCACACCCTGGGCGACGACCCGGTTCCGCCGGTTGTCTACGAGCTCGCCGAAGGGGCCGAGCCCGAGCTCGTGTGGCGGAACGAACTGGGTGGCCTGACCTTCCGCCTCGGCGACCGGTTCGTGAAGTGGAACCCCCGGGCGACCGGCGTCGACCTCGAACACGAACGGGTGCGGCTCGACTGGATCTCCGTTCGCCATCCGGCGCCGCAGGTGCTCGACGCCGGAGGCGACGAGACCGCCCAATGGCTGCTGACCGCGGCCCTGCCCGGCGACCATGCGGTGGGCGACACCTGGCGGGCCCGTCCCCAGGAAGCGATCGGGGCGATCGCAACCGGCCTTCGAGCCATCCACGACCTCGACATCGACGAGGTGCCGCAGGCGTGGGCAACCGAGAGCTGGGTGGGTCGTACGCCGCCCGAACTCGGGCCCCGACCACCCCTCACCGACCCGGTGGTGGTCCACGGCGACGCCTGCGCGCCGAACACCCTGATCTCTCCGGAAGGCGACTGGGTCGGCAATGTCGACTTCGGCGACCTCGGCGTCGGCGATCGCTGGGCCGATCTCGCCATCGCCTCGCTCAGCCTCGACTGGAACTTCGGGGAGGGCCACCAGCCTGCGCTGTTCGCTTCCTACGGGATCGAGCCCGACCCCGACCGGATCGACTACTACCGGCGCCTCTGGCACCAGGAGTCCTGAGACACCGGGAGCGGCTGCGCCGGCGCGTCACCTACGAGCGACGCAGACTGGCGAAGAAGCCCTTCAGCGACTGCGCGCACTCCTCGCCCAGGACGTTGTGCACCACCTCGAAGTTGTGCCGCAGGCGCGGATCGACACCGAGGTTGTAGACCGAGCCGAGCGCACCCGATTCGAGGTCGGGCGCACCGAAGATCACCTTCTGCACCCGGGCGTTCACCGCTGCGCCGGCACACATCGCACACGGCTCGAGCGTGGTGACGAGGATCGCGTTGTCGAGGCGCCAGGTTCCGAGGTGCTCACACGCATCGCGCATGGCGAGCACTTCGGCATGCGCCGTCGGGTCGGTGGTGAGCTGGCGCTCGTTGTGACGCGACGCGATGACCTCACCGTCGACGACGACCAGCGCACCGACCGGGACGTCGCCGTGCGGAATCGCCAGCTCCGCCTCGGCCATCGCCAGGCGCATGAGATCCTCGTACTCCATGCCGTGACGCTAGCGAAGAAGCGATCGGGCCCGACCGCTCCGGCGGCGCGGTGCCGCTGGACTCGGGGCCGGAGGTGCGGCCGCGAGTCGGGCCGACTCTCCCAACACGTCGAGGACGCACTGCAGGGCGATCTTCCGCAAGCTCGCCGTGTCCGACCGCAAGGCCGCGGTGCAAGCGGCCCGCGACGCCGGCCTGCTGTGACCCCCCCCCTCCGGGAAGGGGCGGGTGTTCAGGCGTGCTTGCCGAGCTCCCAGCCCGCGTGGGCGAGGGTGGCGCCGGCGAAGGCGGCCGGTTCGTCCTCGAGCCGGGTCGCCATCGTGTCGTTCCAGCGGTTGAGCCAACCGAACAGTGAAATGACGGCGACGATCGAGACGATCTCCTCGGTCGAGTAGTGACGCTCGAGCGCATCGAAGTCGTCGCTGGTCACGGCGCTCGGCGTGACACCGGCGTGGAACGCCAGCCGGAGCGCAGCCCGCTCGGCATCGGAGAACAGCTCGGAGCTCTCGAACTCCCACGCTGCGGCGAGCTTGGCCGGGTCGAGGCGATGGCCGACGAGGAGGACCGCTTCCTGCTCCGCTGCCGTCCGTATGCGTCGTTCGCCACGCCGCCTCGCCACCTCCACGACAACGACGGCGCCAGCAACATGACGCACTGGATCTCGGGCTCGGTCCCCTGGGACGCGACCGACCCCTCGTGAGTCTCTGGTGGGGACTCCCCCGACGGCGAAGGACCTCCCGTCGTTTCGCTCTGCCAAGGAGGTAGAGGAGGACGTGTCGCGCGGTGTTCTCCACCGGGCGTCGATGCATTGCCGGTCGAGCGTCGCCTGAACGACGCTCGTCAGCTCGGACTCAACTCGAGGCCGCCGTCTGTGCATGCGTCAGGAACGCGTCGACGGTGCTCTCGATGTGATGCATCTCGATGCGTTCAGACATCAGCAGACGGCGGTAGGCCAGCGGGCCGATGAGCTGCGCAGCGACCTGCGTCTCGTCGATGCCGGACCGGAGCTCGTCTCTGGCGGTTGCTCGACGAACGACTCGCCAGATGCCGCGCCGGGCGACGCGTGAGAGCCGGCCGTTGAGCGCACCCAGTTCATCGCTCGCACCGGACTGCTGGATCAGGGTGACGACGATGTCGTAGGTGAGTCCGTCATTCATCGCGGTGGCCAGAGCGTGCAGCTCGGCGATGAGGTCGACCCGGGTGTCGCCGACGTGGGTAACTGCATAGGCCTCCGAGGCGAGGGCGTGTTGGAGGATGTCGGCCAGGAGTGCTGATTGTTCGGGCCAATGTCGGTAGGCGGTTGCCCTGCCGACGCCCGCAACCTCGGCGACCCGCTGTTGGGTGATCTGGCTCCAGCCGACAGTGGCCAAAAGGTGGATGCCGGCTTCCAGCATCGCGGCCTGGCTCCGTGCGGCGCGCGCGTCTGCCGGCTTTGGGACCGCCACCCCTCGATCTTCGCTCGTCACCTGCCAAGTCTGCCACGGGTCAACGTCCCGTTGCTGTGAGACATTATGTCTCATAGTGTCTCGGTATGGATCTCCCCGACGACAACTCCCGCTATCGCACACGCTCGCTCTCGCCCGTGCCGATCGAGCACACCCACACCGACCTCGCCGTCGACGGCACCATCCCTCAAGAGCTCGACGGCCTCTACGTACGCAACGGCCCGAACCAGATGGGGCCGGTCAGTCCGATCCTCCACTACTTCAGCGGGCACGGAATGGTGCACGGCATACGCCTGCGCGACGGGCACGCCGACTGGTACCGAAACCGCGTCGTCCGAGCCGGCGATGCGCCCGCCGTGCTTGGCGAAGCCGATCGTGGCGGACCGGTGCTCAACGGGATCGACTTCTCCCCCAACACCAACGTCGCGCGATTCGGCGACCGGCTCTACGCAACCGTCGAAGGCGGCGCGGCGCCGGTCGAGATCGACCGAGAGCTCGAGACCATCACCCGCAGCGATCTCAGCGGCGCGCTGACCGATGGGTTCTCGGGCCATCACAAGATCGACCCCACCGAACGCGACGTCCACGCCGTTGTGTACAGCATGGTCTTGGGCCAGACCGCGGTCTATCTCCGCCTGAGCCCGGAGGGCGAGGTCATGAATCGGGTCGAAGTCCCGCTGAGCGGGCTCACCCAGATTCACGACATGTCCATCACCGAGAACTACGCGGTGATCTACGACCTCAACGTGGTCTTCGATCCCGCGATGTTGGAACGAACGACGCTCCCGATCGCCTGGGACCCCGCCAAGCCCGCTCGGATCGGTGTCCTACCGAAGGACGGGTCAGCCGACGACGTGCGGTGGTTCGAGGTCGAGCCCTGCTACGTGTATCACCCGCTCAACGCATACGAGACCGGCGACGGTCGCCTCGTGCTGGACGTCAGCCGCTACGAGCGCGCCGCACGTGATGACGTGTTCGGACCGCTCGGCGACACCCTCCCCACCATCGACCGATGGACGCTCGATCTCGACGGCGCAACCTCGGTGGCCTCCACCGAACGGGTGACGGACGAACCGCTCGACTTCCCGATGGTGAACCCGGCCCACCAGGGTCGCCCCTACCGGTACGGCTACACGGCGCGAGCGAGCCTCGCTCCCGCCTTCGAAGGCGCCGTCAAGATCGACCACCTGAACGGCACGACCTCCCACCAGAACTTCGACGGGGGCAGCTGCGGTGAACTCACCTTCGTGCCGCGTCCAAACCCGACCAGCGAAGACGACGGCTGGCTCATGGGGTTCGTCTACCAGCCCGACCGCGACCGCTCACGCCTCGTGATCCTCGACGCTCAGGACTTCGACGGCGACCCGGTCGCCAGCGTCTGGATCCCCGATCAGCGAATCCCGATCGGCACCCACGGCGACTTCCTCAGCACGACCGACCACTGACCGAAACGGAGACCCCCGATGACCAACTCACCACCAACGCCTGCATTCCCGCCGGGCACCTGGAGCATCACTCCCGAAACGACGGTGACGCTCACTGTCAGGAAGCTCAAGTTCATCACCGTCACCGCCACCCTCCGCCTGATCGACGGAAGCGTGACCATCGGCCCCGACGGGACACCGAGCGCCGTGAGCGCCAGCGTCGATGCCGCCTCGTTCGCAAGCGGGAACCCCAAGCGAGACAACCACGTCGCGAGCGAGGACTTCCTCGACAGCGAGGCGTTCCCCCTCATCACGTTCGAAGCCAACGAGCTCGAGGCAACGGCGAGCCAGGCGCACGTCACCGGCACCGTGACGGTCAAGGACGCTTCTTCGCCGCTGCTCATCACGGTCACCGACATCGCCGTCGACGAGGACAGCGCATCGCTGCGAGCGACCGCCGTCGTCGATCGAAACGCCCTCGGGGTCGGCGCGTACCCGAGCGTCGTCATCAGCTCCGAGGTCGCCGTCGCCGTCCACGCCCACCTAGTCGCCGAGGAGGCCCCGTGACCGCCCCTCCAACCCGCCACCGCCAGCTCCTGACCGCGTCGCTCGTCCTGGTCACGATCAACGCCGGGGTCTTCGCCTTCCTCGCCGTCGGCATCGTCCCCTACTGGCAGTCCCTGTCGGGCGACGAGCTCCAGAACTGGTTCGCGGACCACTTCGGCCGGTTCTCCTGGATGATGATCCCCGTCCACCTCCTAGCCATCGCCACCACGGTGACCGCGTTCGTGCTCGAACGCCGGCGCGCCGGTGGATCTCCCCTGATCTGGTGGATCGCACTCGGAGGTCTCCTTGCCTCCCAAGCGTTCAACTTCACCGTCTATGGCAGCGTCTTGAACCCCGACCTCTCGTCGCAGACGCTCGAAGCATCGGATGCGCTCGACACGCTCGACACATGGGCAGCCCTCCACGTGGTACGGACGACGCTGGTCGTGGTCGCTGCGGGCGCGCTTGCCATGATCATCACGAGCTCGGACGCGGCGCGGGCGCAGCGACGCGGGTGACCAACGAGACGAGTTGGCGGATCGCGACGACAAGCCCGGGAGGCGCCCGTCCCGAAACCAACAAACCCCAGGCCTCTGGCCCGGGGTTGTGGTGTCGGAGGGGCGAATACAACCCCTAACCCTCGCCACCGCAGCAGCTGGGTATCTCTGGTTGCGTGAGGGCGCCGCCGCCGGCGGCCGTACCTCCGGTCACCGGCGGCGATGCCGCCTCGAACGTCAGACGACCGTGACGTTGAGGGCTTCGTCGCCCTTCTTGCCGGGCCCGATGTCGAACTCGACGGTGTCGCCTTCCTCGAGGGACTTGAAGCCGTCGCCAGCGATGTTGGAGAAGTGCACGAAGACGTCACTGCCGCCCTCGCGGGAGATGAAGCCGAAGCCCTTCTCGTTGTTGAAGAACTTTACGGTTCCTTGCATGGTGTTTCCTTCCTCGTTGGACCTGACAACGTGTCGGGTCCGCTTTGAGTTCTTGGTGAGCGGTCGATCGGCGACGGCGAGCGATCCGGTGTCGGGTTCGGTGATCGAACCGGTGATCCCGACGGCCTTCTGGATTCGTCGGACGTCTTTGGCCTGGTCGGGTTGGACGAGCGACACAACCACGCCGCTGCTTCCGCCTCGGGCCGTGCGTCCGGATCGGTGGACATAGTCCTTGTGGTCGGCGGCAACGTCGTAGTGGATGACGGAGGCAACCTCATCGATGTGGATGCCGCGCGCGGCGACGTCGGTCGCAACGAGTGCCTGGGTCTGGCCCGAGGCGAACGAGGCGAGGGCCCGGGTGCGCTGGCTCTGGCTGCGCCCGCCGTGGATGGCGGCCGCTTCGACGCCGGCGCGGGCGAGCTGCTTCTTGAGCCGGTCGGCGCCGTGCCGCGTTCGACAGAACACGATGCTGGGCGAAGCCGCTGCGATCGTGTCGGCGGTGATCCGTGCTCGATCGGTACGGTCGACGTCCCAGAAGTGGTGGTCGGCCGCAGTCACATCCGGGGTGTCCTCCCCCACCTCGTGGCGGACCGGGTTGCGCTGGTAGGCGCGCGTCAGTTGTGCGACATCGCCGTCGAGGGTCGCCGAGAACAGGATCGTCTGGCGGGTCGGCTTGGTCTGATCGAGGATGCGGCGCACCGCGGGGATGAACCCCATGTCGGCCATGCGATCGGCTTCGTCGAGCACGACTCGGTCGACGTCGGCGAGGCTCACGTCACCCATCTGGATGAGATCCTCGAGCCGGCCCGGACACGCGACCAGGATGTCGACGCCTCGGCGGAGCGCGTCTCGTTGTTTGCCGTGGCCGACGCCGCCATAGACCACGGCAACCCGGGTCTTGCCGGCGAAGCTGCGCAACTCGGTCGCGATCTGGTCGGCCAGCTCGCGGGTTGGCGCGAGGACCAGGCTGGTAGGACGGCGGGGCTCGGCGCGCTCAGCGCGAGCGACAAGTGGGATGCCGAAGGCGAGCGTCTTGCCCGATCCGGTCGGGGCACGTCCGCAGACGTCCTTTCCTGCCAGGGAGTCGGTGATGGTAGCGGCTTGGATCTCGAACGGGCTGGTGATTCCACGCGCTTCGAGGGCGCCGACGATCGGCGCAGGTACGCCCAACTGGGCGAACGTGATGGTCATGGGTCTCCTCGCCCGCGACGAAACTGATGCGGACGGATCAGGGTTCAGAACGCCTCGGCAACGGTTGCGGAGAACGACAGGGAATCGGGGTGGTTCACGTGACTCGAAGAACCAAACCGGCCTGCGAACCCATCGGGCAGACGTCCTGCCCGGGATCTCCGAACCCTACTGGCCTCAGAAGTGGATCCCACCGCAGGCCGGCACGGGTTGCCGGACCCCCGGGACCACTCGACGAGTCGTTCCCGGACGTCCCTGCTGCTCTGGGCCGACCAAGACCCGATCAGCCCGCTCCACACTGCAGGCCTGGGACCCGTCGCACTGGACCGACGAGCACAAGCCCCTTCTCGGCCAGCTCGCCGCCGGCCGAGCCCAACGACAGGAGCAAACACTCGCTCTGAGAGCGCCCGTGCTCGGTCAAGAGTCGTTTCATTCCGCCGCCATCGATCGGCGGCGACTTCAGTTTCGATGATGTTCGCAACTCCTCAAGCGAACTCACAGGACACCTGGCAACCGACACAAAACGAGCGATTCCGGAGCCGTGAAGCCCCGGAATCTCGATGAAGTCTGTGGTGTCGGAGGGGCGACTACAACCCTTAACCCCCGCCATCGGAGCGGCTGGTTCGGACTCCTGGGAGCGGGGTGATCGCACACGTTGGACCGAAGCCTGGCTGGCCCCAGGTACACCTTGCGGAACTCGCCAGTAATCGTAAGCTGACCTATGATGCTATTCGTCGGCAGCGTTCTCGCCGCGGACCAGTGCACTGTGGGGAGGACACTGATGTTGATGGCCGCCTTCGGAGCCTCTGGCATCGCAACGCCAGCGGAACGTGTCGACCTCCTGGGCGGAAAGGGAGCCGCACTGGCTCGCATGACGGAACTCGGGCTGCCAGTTCCCCCGGGTTTCACCCTGACGACGACGGCGTGCCGCACCTTCATGTCTGGCGGCTGGAGCGCAGAGCTCGACGCTGCGCTCTCGGCCGGCGTCACGGAGCTCGAGGGACGCACCCAGAAGCGTTTCGGCAATGCAGCCAACCCACTACTCGTGAGCGTTCGATCGGGCGCTCCGGTCTCGATGCCCGGAATGATGGACACGGTCCTCAACGTCGGCATCAACGCCTCCGTGGCGCAGTCGCTCAGCTCACTGACAGGCGATCCGACCTTTGGTTGGGACACTTGGCGTCGCTTCGCCCAGTGCTATGCGTCGGTCGTTCTGACCGCTCCCGAGGAGCTCATCCGCGAGCTGGTGGATCGCCACCTCGGTCCCGATGAGGGCCGACGTCTTCCTGCTGTCGAGTTCGCAGCGGCCGTGAACAGCTTCATCGACTCACTTGCGAGTGTCGGCTACAACGTGCCGGACGACGCGACGGAACAGCTCCGTGGCGCGGTCGTCGCCGTGTTCGCCTCCTGGGATACAGAGCGCGCGCGTGTATATCGAGGCGTCGAAGGCATCGCCGACGATCTCGGCACGGGGGCGACGATTCAGATGATGGCCTTCGGCAATCTCGGCGATCGATCGGGCACCGGAGTTGCCTTCTCGCGGGATCCGAGCACGGGTGAACCCGGCCTCGTCGGCGATTTCCTTCGTCGGGCCCAGGGCGAGGACGTCGTCGCCGGCACCCATGCGCCACGGCCAGTGGCGGACTTGCGCACGCTGTGGCCAGACATCGCCGACGAGTTGGAGCGCACGGCTGAGCTTCTCGAGCGAGACCTCGCCGACATCGCCGACATCGAGTTCACGATCGAGCAAGGCACCCTGTGGCTCCTGCAAGTTCGGCGTGGCAAGCACAGCGCTCGTGCTGCGCTGCGCATGGCGATCGACATGGCCGAGGAGCCCCAGTTTCCGTTGACTCGCGGGGAAGCGCTCGACCGGGTAGCGGCGACTCTCGCCGACCCGCCGAGGATTGCGAACCCCGCTGCGACCACTGCGGCGCGGGAGCCGCTAACGAAGGGCCTTGGTGCGTCGCCAGGGCGCGCCATCGGAGCTGTCTGCACCGACGTCGACGAAGCGGTGGCCGCCGGAGAGCGGGGCGAGCCGGTGATTCTGTTTCGCCGCGAGACATCACCCGCCGACATCGCCGGAATGGCTGCGGCTAAGGGAATCGTGACGAGCCTTGGCGGGCTCGTCAGCCATGCGGCTGTCGTCGCCCGCGGGTGGCACGTGCCAGCGGTGGTCGGCGCGAGCTCGATTCGCCTTGCCGAAGATGGGATCGAAATCAACGAAACGAGCATTGCGGCCGGAACCACCGTCACGATCGACGGGACGACAGGCGACGTCTACCTCGGGGCCCACGAGTCCGACGAAATCGAGGCCCCCGAGGCGGCCATCCTTCGAAGCTGGCGCGACCGGTTGACTCCCGCTGCACCCGAATCGACCGCCTCAGCGGAGCCCGGCGGCATCGACCCGAAATCGACCGTCCCCGAACCCGCCAACTTGGAGACGGTCGGGCGCGTCTTGGCCATCAAAGGCATGGCCTCCGCTGAGTCGATCAGTGCCGTCCTCGGCGTATCCGTGGCGGACGTCGCGCCAGTCTTGGCCGAACTGGTTGACGCCGGTGATGCACAGGAGGTTCGGGCAGGCAATATCCGACCACTTCCTACGCTCACTGAACAGGTCGACGCTGCGTACCGTCGTTGGGCCACGACGCTGCGACCCGCAATCGATCCGCTCCTCGACGAGTTCCATCATGCGAACTCGAAGCTCAAGGAGACGGTCACCGACTGGCAGATGCGCATCGTCGACGGTGCGCGCGTGCCGAACGACCACCTGGATTCGGCATGGGACGCGGACGTCATCGCCAGGCTCCGGTCCGAGGTCCATACTGCGATCGCGCCGATCATCGAGGCCGCCGCCGCGGCCGAACGACGACTGGCCCGCTACGGAGACAGACTCGAGCGAGCGCTCGCCGCCGTCGAAGCAGGCGATGTCGAGATGTTGGCCCACCCGTTCAAGGACAGCTACCACACCGTCTGGTTCGAGCTCCACGAGGAGCTGATTCGCCTCTCCGGCCGAAACCGACGCGACGAAGCGGCGGCCGGGCGCGCCTGAGGCGCCTACCGAGGGGGTGTCGAGGTGAGTGTTTCCTGGATGACGAGCCCGAGGCTGGTCTCCAACACGCTGACGTCTTGTGATCCGTCGAGAACCTGGAAGCCGACGAGTGCCTGGTATGCCGCGCGTGCGAGACGCCCGGCAGTCTCCGGTGCCTGAAACCCCGCGATCACCGCCTGCGCCGCGCTGATACGTGCCTCGTCGACGGACGCTTGTACCCGTCCGATCTCCGGGTCGATGCTGCTCCATGCACGGATCGCTGCTTCAGCTCGATGGCGCAGCTGCACCGTGAAGTCCAACAGGGTTTGGAGCTGGTCGGCCGGTGTCGCCTCGGCCTCGATCACCTCGATGAGGGCGGTGGTCTGGTCGTTCTTCCAATGCGTGATCAACACCGAGGTGTAGTCACTCCAGCTGTTGAAGTTGTGATAGAACGCGCCGCTCGTGACGTCGAGTTCCGCGCACAGCGGCGCCAGCTTGAGTCCGCCGTATCCGTCTCGCTCGAGCAGGTCGAGGCCGGCGGCGAGGTATGCCGACGTTGGATGTTGACGCTTCACGTTCGCTCCTGGCCGCCGCGGTTCACGATGCTCGCAAGGCCCAAAGGGGTTAATCCGTGAGCCGTCACGACCGTCGAGTTGACGCGCATCGTACCCGCCCTTACCGTATCGTAACTCTACCTACGATACCTCCGAGGAGCGTCGCGATGCCAGATGTTGATCAAACCGAGGCGACCCGAGCGGTAATCCACCGCTACGAGCACGAGCTGTACAACGCCCGAAACCTCTCCCTCGTCGAGGAGCTGATGGCCGACCCGATGTACCGCCATGACGCAGGCGGAAAGGTCACCGAGATGAGTGGCGACGACTGCCGAGACCGGATCGGCGGCTTCTTCCGCGACTTCACACAACTCGAGTTCCGAACCGTTCACCTGGTGGTCGAGGGAACGCTCGCATCGTGGACCTACCAGCTCACCGGCACCGCCCACGACGGCAGCAAACGTACTCTGTCCAGCATCGAGGTGTTCGAGATCATCGACGGGAAGATCACCCGCGTCTGGAATGCGGCCTACACCGTCGGCCCCTGGGCCTGACACCGAGGACACGCGGACCATGACGTCCTGGCCGATCGAGGGAGCCGTCGACGAACGCTGGCCGCTGTACACGCGCGGCAACATCGGCGAAGTCTTCCCGGAGGTGGTGACCACCTTGGGGTACGAGCTGTGTGTCGTGCCGGCAGAGCGCGGCTGGCGCCGCGCCTTCGACAGGCTCGGGATCGCTCGGGAGGGCGACTTCGCATCCGAGGAGCCCGTCATCCTCGGGACCTTCAGCGGCTACGCCTACCTCAACCTCTCGTACAACCGCATGATGGGCGTTCGTGCACCCGGCTCGTCCGCCGAGGCGATCGACACGGCGTTCTTCGGAGAGGGCGATCCCCCGCCATACGTCCCTCGGCCCGGTGACAGGAGCCTGCGGTCGTCGCTCAGGATCCTCCGCACCGTGCTCGCCGCACTCCGTACCCGGGAGCTCCCCGAACTCGTCGATGACAGCCGACGCCGCACCGACGACTTCATCGCCCGCCGGCCCGCACTCGATGCCAGCGACCAAGATCTCCTCGACTACCTCACGTCGTACCCTGCAGCGTTCGATCCAGTCTTCGCGAACCACATCACGACGTCGGTAACTGCGGCGATCGTTTCTGGGCCGCTCTCCGACGCTGCGGTCGCCGCCGGGGACCCCGGCCTCGTCACCCATCTGATGGGCGCCGCCGGCGACGTGAAGTCGGCCGAATACTCCCGAGACCTTCATGCGATAGCGCAACACGTGAAGTCGTCGCCGGTGCTGAGCGGTGCGTTCGATGACGGGATCGAGGGCCTCGCCGACCGGCTCGCCGGTCTGTCGGGCGAAGATGCGCAGTCGTTTCAGCGCATGTTCGAGGGCTTCATCGCCACTCACGGCCATCGGGGCCCCAACGACTGGGACATCACCTCCCGGACCTGGGACAACACACCCGAGCTGGCGCTGATTGCCATCGACCGAATGCGCATCGCCGAGGACGATCCCTCAGCAGACCAGCAGGTCGATGACGACGCCCGACGCAAGGCCGCCATCGATGCCGTTCGCCCTCACCTGTCCGCAGCCGATCGTCTTGCGTTCGGCCAGGCGATCAAGGCCATGCCGTACTGGACGCAGGCCCGCGAGGCGACCCGAGACCTCGGCGTGCGGATCATCCTTCCTGCCAAGCAGGCGTACCGCGAACTGGTTCGTCGCGCCGCCGAGCGCGGCGGCGCGGCCGACCCGATCGAGACTGCGCTGCTCTCGTCTGCAGAGCTCCCGGCGTACCTGGCCGACCCTGCCTCCATGCTCGACGTCATCGCTGAACGATCCGCGACCCTCCGCCGATACCAAGCCATCACACCGCAGTTCTTCGTCGGCGGGTCGCACGAGGTGCCAACGTTGGAGGGGCTCGAAGCCGAGCAAGCATCGTCGACGAGCACAAGCCAGGTGAGCAGCGGTGAGGTCCTCACTGGCCGAGCCGGTTGTTCCGGCGTCGCAGAAGGGACGGTGCGAGTCATCCTCGATCCTGCCGACGCCGCAGAACTCAACCCTGGAGACGTGCTCGTCGCGCCGCACACCGACCCATCGTGGACACCGTTGTTCATGCCAGCATCTGCGGTTGTCGTGAATGTCGGCTCGCTGATGAGCCACGCCGTCATCGTCGCTCGAGAGCTCGACATTCCTTGCGTGGTCGCCGTCGAGGGCGCCACCGAACAGCTCCGAGACGGGATGCACGTCCGAGTCGACGGCACCGCAGCGACGGTGACGGTCTTGTGATCAACGAACACCGTTCGCACGGCTCTGCGATCGTCCGCAGGAGCGACTGGCCCCGGAGGCAGCGGTGACGGCATCCACCGACCTCGACATCTTCAGCAACAACGAACGCTGGAGCGACGTCGACGACTGGAACCGTGCTGCGTTGAGGCTTCACGACCGAGGCGGGATCCATCGCATCGAGCGCGAGGGCTTCCCGCCGTTCTGGGCAGTGATCGATCACCGGGCCGTCCTCGACGTCGAGCGACAGCCAGCCGTCTTCCGCAACGGCCCCGAGCCGGTCCTGCGGACAACAGAGCAGATCGTGGGACGACAAGCTCCGGTCAAGTCGCTCATTCACATGGATGCCCCCGAGCATGGCGCCTACCGCAAGGTGATCGCGGACTGGTTCAAGCCCCGAACGGTCGCTGGACTCGGCCCGACACTCGACGAGCTGAGTCGCCGCGCCGTCGACAAGATGGCCGCAGCGGGTTCTGAGATCGACTTCGCAACCGCCGTCGCACTCCCCTACCCGCTCGAAGTCATCCTCACCATCCTTGGCCTACCGGAGGCCGACTACCCGCACATGCTCACGCTGACCCAGGAACTCTTCGGCGGAGAAGACCCTGACATGCAGAGGGCGAAGCCCACACCCGAGACCCGAGCTGCCATCCTCGCCGACTTCAGCCGCTACTTCGCCAAACTCACCGCAGCTCGCCGAGCCAACCCAACCGACGATCTTGCAAGCGCGATCGCGAACGCAACCATCGACGGAGAACGGCTCCCCGACCTGCAGACGGTGGGTCTCTACCTCATCGTCGCAACCGCAGGCCACGACACAACCTCCAGCGCCATGGCCGGCGGGCTTCGAGCGCTCATCGAACACCCCGACCAACTCACGCTGCTCAAAGAAGACACCGCAGGCCGCATGCAGAACGCAGTTGAGGAGATGCTTCGCTGGACGGCGCCCGTGCGCCACTTCATGCGCACCGCACACGAGGAAACCGAGATCCTCGGCCAAGAGATCGGGCGGGGCGAATGGATCTACCTGTCCTACAAGGCCGCCAACCTCGACCCCAAGGTCTTCGACGACCCCCTCGGCTTCGACATCGAACGGCCCAACGCCGACCGCCACGCCTCGTTCGGCCACGGCGTCCACTTCTGCCTCGGAGCCCAACTGGCGCGCCTCGAGATGCGCAGCCTGTTCTCGCACCTCGTGTCCCACATCGACGCCGTCGAACTCGCAGCGAGTCCCACAACCATGAAGACAACATTCGTCGGCGGCCACAAGTCCCTGCCGATCGGCTACGAACTCGTCAGGGAGTCATAGCGCCGATGGCCCCGACGATCGCCGCCACCGATCCGTTCATTCCCGTGAAACCAGACGTGCCAAGTGTCTGAAGCGGTCCGAAGAAGGCATGAGCTGGTCGATGCCAAACGGCCCGAGGGCCTGTCGTCGCTGCTGGCAAACGACGTCGAATTCCACTCGCCCGTGATGTTCGCACCGCAGAAGGGCAAAGCGGACTCCGAGCTCTACCTCACCGCCGCATTCCACGTCCTCTTCAACGACAGCTTCCGCTACGTCCGACAGATGATCGGCGAGCGCGACGCAGCACTCGAGTTCGAACTCGAACTCGATGACGTGCACATCAACGGTGTCGACCTCATCACCTGGAACCAGGAAAACCAGATCACTTCGTTCAAGTGATGATTCGACCCCGCAAAGCACTGGAAACCGTCCGCTCGCACATGGCCCGGAGGCTTGGCAACCCAAGCTGACGGCGTCCGGTCCGCACGCCCGTGGCAAAGCGCTAATTCAGACCAACGCATGATCGAACATCTGTTCGTGTCGGAGGGGGGACTTGAACCCCCACGCCCTAACGGGCACTGGCACCTTAAGCCAGCGCGTCTGCCAATTCCGCCACTCCGACGTGGCCACCCGGGAGCCCCGGATGCGGAGGTGAAGCGTAGCGGAATCGATCGGGGGCGCCACCCGGTTCCCTGATCGAGCCTAGGCCTGGCGCAGATGGGAGACTTCGAGGATGGAGGGGGTGGATCCGCACGCCGACGGCCTGTTCGAGCTCCCCCTCGACGCGGGTGAGAAGGCGCGCCGGTCGCCGGCCCCACGCCGCTCGGCGGGTGGGAAGGCCCGACTCGCCCTCACCGCCCTGATCGTGGCCGTCATCGGTGCCGTCGCAGCGAACCTCCTGCTCGGCGACGACTCGACCGACGGCGAGGAGGCTGCCGCCGAGGACGGCCCGACCGAGTTCCCCGCTGCCCTGACCGCGCGGCCCGACGGCGCGTTCGAGGACCTCACCGACGGCCAGACGGTCCGCTACGAGCTTGACTCACTCCCGTTCTCGGCCGAGACGGTGACGGTCGTCTGTGTCGCCGAACCCGACGGCACCATCGACTCGCTCCTCGACGAGTGCGACTCCGGCACGGCCCAACGCCGCACGACGAGCCCGGGAGGCGTGCTCGAGGCCGACCTCACCGTCCACCGCCAGATCGCCATCGGCGGCTTCCGGCGACTCGACTGCGCGGCGCGGGCGTGCGAACTCCGGACCTACGCCGCCCAAGCCCCCGGCGTCGTGGTCGGACGGGCCTCGCTCGATTGGACCGACACGCCGGCCGACCGACTCGGCGCCCAGATCACGATCGAGGACGCAGCGCCGATCGCCGAGGGCGGGTCCTTGACCCTGCTCGGCACCGGGTTCGCCCCCGAGACCACGGTGATCATCCGTCCCTGTTGGCTCGGCCTCGACCCCGACCCCTTCGCCTGCCAGCAGTCGTTCGTCGACGTCACCATTCGCACCGGGCCGGACGGGGCGTTCCGCTTCGAGACCGTCGTCGACTGGGAGGTCGAACTCGTCGAGGCGACCACCACCTGCGCCGAGCTGCCCGAGGGGCTCTGCGCCATGACGGTCGAGGTGCCCGACACCGAGCGCCAGCCGGCTGCCGTCCCGGTCGACGTTTTCCGAGACCGTCTCGCCGCCACCGTCGTCGAACTCCCCGAGCAGTTCGCGGTCTCCAAGACCGAGGGGCTCGTCGACGGCGAGCTCGTCGACATCACCGCCGACGACTGGTTCTTCACCAGCGAGCTGGAGCTGGTGATCTGTGCCGAAGGCCCCGAGCCCCTCGACTGCACCTGGCTGGCGCTCGGTCGCCCCGCGCTGGCGGGTGTCGAGGTCCCGCGTTCGTTCGTCACCTGGCGTGGTACCCGCCACGACTGCGTCGACGACGGCCCGTGCGTCCTCAGCGTGCTCTCGTTCCGGGATCCCGAACAGCGCCTGGAGCTCCCGATCAGCTTCGACCCCGACGCCCCGCTCCGCGAACCCGTGCCGATCACCGTCACCCCCACCGACGAACTCATCGACTGGAACGTCGTCACGGTCGACTTCGAGGACCTCACCAGCGTTCCGCTCCTCGCGGTGTGCGCCGCCGGCCAGAACCTCACCTGTCAGGGCCTCGAGACCACTGCGACCAGCGGGACCCAGATCATCACCCGAGTCCGCCCCGCCCTCGACACCCCGACGGGCCCCCACAACTGCATCACCGATGGTCCGTGCGAGCTCGTGGTCTGGGACGCGGCCACGGTGACCCGATTCGACACGGTCCCGCTGACGTTCGCCGACGTCGACCAGCGGCCGCTGGCCGGGATCGCCCGACCGTCGAACGGCATCGAGCACGGCGACGCCGTCCAGGTCGCAGTGAGCGACGCCATCGACGACGTGTCGATCTCGATGTGTGCCGTCGACGGCGCCTGCGTCCCGATCATCGTCATCCCCACGACCGCAGGGCGGGCGACCTTCGAGTTCACCGCAGTGCAGCGCTTCGCCGTCCAGCTCGAGGACGGCACCGTCCAGCGCACGGACTGTGCCGTCGAAGCCTGTGAGATCCGCGTCTCCGACGGTTGGGCCAACGATCAGATCCCGCTCGGATTCGACGACGCCCCTCCCCCGTCCCCGGCCCTCGCCGTCGCGGTCGATGAACCACTCCCCCTCGACGAGACCTTCACCGTGCGGGGACGCGGCTTCACACCGACCATTCAGCCCTCGGAGATCCAGCTCCTGCTGTGTCCGCCGTGGGCCGAGCTCGACTCGTCCTGCGTCCGGCTCGGCACCGTGTCCACCCGCCGACTCCCCGCCGACGGCACCTTCGAGACCCTGGTCAACATCCCCAGCTCCGCCTTCACCACCGGCTTCCAGAACGCGATGGACCGGTGCGGGCGAGAATGTGTCCTCGTCGCTCGTCCCCTGCTCGGGGAGGCCGTCGAGCTGCCGGTCATCCGCGACACGAGCCCGTCCTGACCCCGACGGGATCAGCCCACGAAGCCCGACAGGTCGAACGTGCCGTCGGGCAACACCCGCAGCTCGCCCATCCGCTCGCTGAGACCGATCCGCACCTCGAGATTGCCGAGCGGCAACCACAGGTGATCGTCGGCGAGCTCCTGCTCGAGCGCATCGACCAGGACCGAACGGTCGTCGGGATCCGCACTGGCCAAGATGTCGGCCACCAGTTCCGAGCGAGCCGGGTCGTCCGCACCGAAGAGATCGTCGACACCGCCGGGCAGCGCCCCGGACACGCCGACACTGCGGCGGAAGCCGGAGCCGGCCATCACCATCGGGAAGACCGACGCCTCGCCGGACGCGACCGCCGCGGCGAACTCGGTGGCCTCGAGCACGGAGAAGGTCGCGTCGACACCGGCGGCATCGAGCTGGCGTTCCAACTCGGCTTCGATCGACGCCAGCGGACCGCTCGGCAGATGCACCGTCACCGACCCGGGCAGCGCCTCGGGCCGGGCGTCGACGGTCGGTGCGACCGCCACGGTGACGTGATCGAGCTCCAGCGCGAGCTCGGCACTGTTGAGCACACCGAGGAGCGCGTGGCGAGCAGCGGCATCGGGGAGGCGCACGACGAGACCGCTGCGCAGATCCAAGGGTTGGCGGAGCACGGCACCGGGCACGCTCGCACCGTCCTCGGATGCGGCGAGGACCCCCCAGTCGACGACCCCGTCGGCCAGCAGCGCCTCGACCGACTGTTCGGCCACCACCAACTCGATCCGGCTGACCGCCGCCTCGGGATCGACGGCGATCAGTTCATCCTCGGCACCCAGGGTGAACGCCCCGGTCGTGCGCACGGAACTGTCGCTGGCCAACGCCCAGAAGCCGAATGCCGGCTCGGCGAGGACGGCGGCCAACGGCTCGAACGGCGCATCGAGACGGATCACCAGCGTGCGATCGTCAGCCGCCGTGATCCCGGCCGCCCCGCCACTCGAGCCGGCGACGAATGCGTCCCAACCCGAAATCGCCCCCAGCTGGACGACGCTCTGGTCGGCCGGTCCGCGTCCGGCGAGCCGTTCGATCGATGCCTTCACGTCACGAGCGGTGATCGACAGACCCTGGTTGTCGGTCAGCCCGTCGGGAAGGACGAACGTCCATCGCAGCCGGTCGTCGCTGACGAACCAGCGCTCGGCGAGCGCCGGCTGCACCGTGCCGCCCCGATCGACCCGGGTCAGACCCTCGAACAGCAGGCCGGCGATCACCCGATCGACGACCGCGGTCGGTGAGGCGTCGGCCGGGTCGACACTCCAGCCGGAACCGACCGCGAGCCGCAGCGTGAGACCACCCGTGCCGTCGGCCGCCGGCGCCGCAGTCGTGGGAACCGCCGCCTCGACCTCGCGAGAAGCGCCCGACTCCTCGAGCGTCGGTCGATCACCTGCGCACGCCGCAGCGGCCACGGCGACACATGTCGCAGCGGCGAACAGACGCGCAGAACGGGCGAGCGAAGACACGCTCACCCATCGGCGTCTACCCGGTGCAGTCCAGCGTTTCGGCGGTCGATGGACCGCGAGGCCTAGAAGATCAGGGCGTAGGAGACGGAGGTGAAGCCGAAGACCAGCGCGGCGATCACCGTGATGCGGTCGAGGTTGCGCTCGACGACGGTCGAACCCGCCGCGGCTGCACCGGCACCGCCGCCGAACATGTCGGAGAGACCGCCACCCTTGCCGCTGTGCAGGAGCACGAGGAAGACCAGGGTGAGCGCAGCGATGACGTGCAGAGGAGCGACGAACCAGATCACGGCCCGCAGGCTACCAAGACGACCATGGGGAACGACCCGCGCCCCGTCACGCTTGATACAGGCGGTACTTGACGATCCGGGCGAAGTCGTCGGCGTCGAGGCTCGCTCCGCCGACCAACGCACCGTCGATGTCGGGTTGGGCCATCAACTCCGGCGCGTTGCCGGGCTTCACCGAGCCGCCGTACTGGATGCGGACCGCCGCTGCAGCGTCGGCACCGAACGTCTCGGCGATCCGTCCCCGGATGTGGGCACACATCGCCTGGGCGTCCGCCGGCGTGGCGGTCTCGCCGGTGCCGATCGCCCAGATCGGCTCGTAAGCGATCACGAGGTCGCCCACCGTCTTGCCCGCCAGCCCGGCGAGCGAGCCGTCGAGTTGGTCGGTGACACGCGCGTCTGCATGACCGGCCTGGCGTTCGTCGAGGTTCTCGCCCACGCACACGATCGGCGTCATCCCCGCAGCGATCACCGCATTGGCCTTGGCGTTGACCACCGAGTCGGTCTCGGCGAACAGCTCGCGACGCTCGCTGTGCCCGACGATCACGTAGCTGACGTCGAGCTTCGCGAGCATCGGTGCCGCGACCTCACCGGTGAACGCCCCCTTCTCGGCCTGGTGGACGTTCTGCGCTCCGAGGGCGAGCTTGAGGTCATCGGCCTGGATCACCGTCTGCACCGAACGCAGATCGGTGAACGGTGGATGCACCGACACGTCGCACGCCTCGAAATCGTCCTTGTCGAGGGCGTACGCCAGCTTCTGGACCGTCTGAATAGCCTCGAAGTGGTTGTGGTTCATCTTCCAATTGCCGCTGATCAGCGGCTGACGGTTACCCGACATTCGGGCCTCCTCTCAGGGCAGCGAGTCCGGGCAGGTCGCCCTTCTCGATCAACTCCAACGATGCGCCGCCGCCGGTGGACACGTGATCCATGTCGCGGTCGACCTTGAACTGTTTGGCGGCGGCGGCACTGTCGCCACCACCGACGATCGTGAACGCCTTCGTCTCGGCCATCGCCTCGGCGACGGCACCGGTGCCGCCGGCGAAACGGGGATCTTCGAACACCCCCATCGGGCCGTTCCACAGCACCGTGCCCGCCTGGTGGATCACATCGCCGAACTGGGCGGCGGATCCCGGACCGATGTCGACCCCCATCCAGCCATCGGGGATCTCGACCCCGATCTGGCGCACCTCGCCCCCCGCCTCGGGTTCGAACAGCCGGCCGCCCGGCCCCATCGCCGTGATGTCGTAGGGCAGGTGGATCGTCTTGGGACCGTCGAGCAGCGCCTTGCAGGTCTCGACCATGTCGTCCTCACACAGCGACGCGCCGATCGAGTGCCCCTTGGCCTTGAGGAAGGTGAAGCACATGCCGCCGCCGACGACGAGCGAGTCGACGTGCTCGAGGAGCGCCTCGATCACCGCGAGCTTGTCGCTGACCTTGGAACCGCCCATCACCGCGACGAAGGGGCGTCTCGGGTCGTCGTTCATGCCGCCGAGGACCTCGACCTCCCGATGCAGCAACCGCCCGGCCGCCGACGGCAGGAACCGAGGCGGCCCCACGATCGAAGCATGGGCCCGATGCGACGCCCCGAATGCGTCGTTCACGTACGCGTCGTGGCCCTCGATCAGGCGCCGCACGAACGCGGGATCGTCGGCGGTCTCGCCGGGGTCGAACCGCAGGTTGTCGAGCAACTCGACCTCGGGCACCCACTCGGCGAGCTTCGCCCGCACCGGCTCGACGCTGTAGCGCGGATCGGGCTCGCCCTGCGGGCGGCCCAGGTGCGTGCACGCGGTGACGCTCGCCCCCGCCTCGAGCAGATACCGGATGGTCGGGATCGCCGCACGGATCCGCAGATCGTCGGTGATCTGACCATCGCTGATCGGAACGTTGAAGTCGGCCCGGACCAGGACGGACTTGCCGTCGAGATCGCCCAGGTCTTCGAGGCGGGGGACGTCGGTCATCGACTACTTGCTAGCAGCCTTCTTGCTCCGCTTGGCGGCCTTCTTGGCCGGCGCCTTCTTGGTGCCGAGGATCATGGCCAGATCGACGAGGCGGCAGGAGTACCCGACCTCGTTGTCGTACCAGCCGAAGATCTTGAACAGGTTGCCGCTGCCCTGGGTGAGGGGGGCATCGAAGACACAGCTGGCGGGGTTGCCGACGATGTCGCTCGAGACCAGCGGATCCTCGCTGTACTCGAGCACCTTGCGGAGCGGACCCGATCGGGCGGCGGCCTTGAAGGCGGCGTTGATCGCCTCGACGTCGGTCGCCTTCTTGGTGACGACGGTCAGGTCGGTCAACGACCCGGCCGGCACCGGAACCCGGATGGCAGAGCCGTCGAGCTTGCCGTCGACCTTCCTGATGACGGAGCCGATCGCACTGGCCGCACCCGTGCTGGTCGGCACCACGTTGACGGCGGCAGCGCGGCCGCGACGGGCATCGCGGTGCGGGCCGTCGACCAGCGCCTGATCGCCGGTGTAGGCGTGGATCGTCGTCATCAGACCCTGCTGGAGCCCGAACGCCTCGTCGATGACCTTGACCATCGGCGCCAGACAGTTCGTGGTGCACGACGCGTTCGACACGACGTGGTGACGGGCCGGCTTGTAGCTCTCGTCGTTGACGCCGACCACGAGGGTGGCGTCGGCGTCGCCGGAGGGCGCCGAGACGATCACCTTCTTCGCTCCCGCCGTGCGGTGGCGCCCGGCCTCCTCCTTGGAGCGGAAGATGCCGGTCGACTCGATGACGACGTCGATGTCGAGCTCGTCCCAGGGAAGGTCTTCGGGGTTGCGCTCCGACAGCACCTGAAGACGATCACCGTCGACGGTGATGCCCTGCTTGCTGGCCTTGACCGGGCCCGGGTAGGGACCGGCCACGGTGTCGTACTTGAGCAGATGGGCCATCGTCTCGATGGACCCGAGGTCGTTGACGGCGACGAAGTCGATGTCGGCTCCCTGCGCTTTGGCAGCGCGGAAGAAGTTTCGGCCGATTCGGCCGAAACCGTTGATGGCGACGCGGACAGTCACGAAGGACTCCTATGTGTTGCAAACGAGGTCCCGCCGGCGGCGCTGGCGAACGGGGCTGGGGGTGTCTACGAGACGAGGCCGGAGAGCACCGCGCCGAGCCGTCGTGGGTCATGCACGGATTCGAGCGCTCCAACCAGCTCGTACCGCCGCAGCCTATCCCCGAAGCGACCGTCGCTGAAAGCGTTTGCATCGGCCACCACCACATCGGGCTCGACACCGTGGCGCATGACGGCGTCGACGTGCTCGTCGAGGCCGTAGCCGTCGGTTTCGCCGACCTCGGGGGCGAGGTTGGCGATGTAGGCGAGCACGCCCTGTCGCCGCCCGAGCGCCGCGGCGACACCGGGGACGACCGGCGCCAGCACGCTGGTGTAGAGCGATCCCGGCCCCAGCACGATCAGGTCGGCCTCGACGATGGCGGTGACGACGGCGTCGGGCACCGTCGGATCGGAAGGCGAGAAACGGATGTCGTCGATGGCACCGCTCTCGCTGATCGCGACCTGCCCCTTGACCGTTCCCCGTTCGGCCGTCGCCAACAGGTCGACCGGTTCACAGGTGGCCGGCAGCACACGTCCCCGAGCCCCGACCATCTCGGTGAGGGTGTCCATCACGACGACGGGGTCGGGCTCCAACTCCATGAGCGAGGCGAGCAGGACGTTCCCGGCCGGATGACCGCTGAGCACCCCGTGCTCGAAGCGATGCTCGAGCGCATCACGCATCAGCCCGTGCGGGGTGAGCGCAGCGAGACATCGCCGCATGTCGCCGGGGGCGAGGATCCCGAGGTCGCGACGGAGCCGGCCGCTCGATCCGCCGTCGTCGGCCACCGAGACGACGCCGGTGATCGCGTCGGAGCGATCGACCATCGCCTCCAACACCATGGCCAACCCGTGCCCGCCGCCGATGGCGACCACCGATCCGACCTTCACTTGTCGATGTCCCGGTGCACGATCGCCGGTGCGTGACCGAGCTTGTCGAGCGCGATCGCCACCTTCTCGGCGATGACCACCGACCGATGCCGTCCACCCGTGCAGCCGAAGGCGACGGTCAGGTACGACTTGCCCTCCTGCACATAGAACGGCAGGGTCAGCGCCAACAGACGTTCGAGCCGGGCGAGGAACGCACCGGTCACGGGTTGCTCGAGCACGTACTCGGCGACATCGCCGTCGAGACCGGTCTGGGGGCGCAACTCGTCGACCCAGTGCGGGTTCGGCAGGAAGCGGCAATCGATGACGATGTCGACATCGAGGGGAATGCCGTGCTTGTAGCCGAACGACGTCACGGTGGTCCGCATCGCCGTCTCGGAGCCACCTCCACCGAACGACTCCACGATGCGGGCCCGAAGCTGGTGCACGTTGAGTTCGGTCGTGTCGATCACGAGATCGGCCTCGGCTCGCAGGGGTTCGAGCGCGTGGCGTTCGGCTTCGATGATCTCGGTCAGGGTGCCAGGCGCCGTGTCGTCGAAGGCGAAGGGGTGCACGCGACGGCTCGACTCGTAGCGGCGGACGAGCACCTTGGTCGATGCGTCGAGGAAGACCAGCTGCATGCGTTCGACCTGACTGCGCAGATCACCGATGAGCCGCACCACCTGCTCGTGATAGGGCCCGGTACCGACCACGAGACCCAGGCGGTCGCCG
Organism: Actinomycetota bacterium; assembly: GCA_039193795.1. Taxonomy (GTDB): domain Bacteria; phylum Actinomycetota; class Acidimicrobiia; order Acidimicrobiales; family Aldehydirespiratoraceae; genus UBA11606. Next base: position 63,624 of record JBCCWI010000004.1, read on the forward strand.
GCGGTGCCGGACCCGTCGGCCAGTTCCGCGACCTTCGCGATCAGCGGGGGCGGCAGGTTGTCCATCACGAACCAGCCGAGATCCTCCAGGTTGTTGCCCGCGGTGCTTCGACCCGCGCCCGACATCCCGGTGATCACCACGACTTCACTCACGTCGGCGCCGAATCTACTTCGGCTTGCGCGCGACGAGCACCAACAGGCGCGGGGTCGTCTGCACGACCTCGTGTTCGTACTCCCCCGCCTTGGCGATGAACCCCGGGGGCGGTGCCGGTTCCAACATGCGTTCGAGCTGGAGTCCGGCGTCGATGAGACCGTTGAGGTAGCGGCTGAGCGGACGATGCACGAAGCGCACGCGGACGTCCTTTTGTACCTCCTCGACGGTGACCGCCTCAGGCAGATACGGCCCGATCCGCCAGTACGTCTCGGGCGGCTCGATCATGTGGTCGACGACCATGCCGCTGTCAGGGGTCTGCAACAGCGGGTGGTTCAGGAAGAACACGAAGCGGCCGCCGGGGGCCAACACGCGAGCCACCTCGTCGAGCGACTCCGCGAGCGCGTCGACGTGTTCGAAGACCAAACAGACCACGACAGCGTCGAACGACTCAGACGCGACCGGAAGTGCATCGCTGCCCGACAACCCATAGGCGACCGCACCGCCCCGATGACGAGCGACGTCGATCTGGGACGGTGTGGGATCGAGGCCGACTACGAAGCCTCCGTGTTGCTCCGCGATGGCTCGGGCGAGCTGCCCCTCACCCGTGCCGACATCGAGCACCCGAGCGAACCCGTCGACGTGCTCGAGCGCGAGCGGGATGATCTGCTCGACGTACTCGGGGTCGACCCCGTCGGTGAACTCGCGTTGCCACCAGTCGGCGTGGTCGTCCCAGACCGGTTCGTTCATCGGGCCACGATGACCGACTCAGCCGTCGGCCGGGGTGACCCTCACGACCGATCGCTCGCCCTGCATGGCGACCCACAGCGAGTCGTTACCGACCGCGAGGCCGGTCGGGCCGCCGCGGTTGCTCGTGCCGAGCGGCGTGCGGCTGAGTGTCTCGCCCGTGGCCGGGTCGAGCTCGACCAGTTCGCCTGCGTCGGTGACGGTGACCCACAGCGAGCCGGCGAACACGGTCGCCGCCGTCGGACCAGCGCCCACCGGATAGTTGGCGGCGATCGTGGCGGTGGCGAGGTCGAGACCCACGACCGTTCCCTCGGCGTGGTTGACGACCCACAGGATGCCGTCGGCAGCGTCGAGCCCGACCGGGCCCGAGCCCACCGTGACCCGGTTGGTCACCTCGAAGGTGTCGACGTCGACCTGGACGATCTCGCCGGTGTCGAACAGCGCGACCCAGATCGCGGTCTCCCCATCGCTGACCCAGATGTCGGTCGGCTGGCCGCCGAGGTCGACCTGGCGGGTGATCGCCTCGGTCGCCGGGTCGTACTGCCCGAGGAACCCGTCGTCGAACGACGCCACCAGGAGGGTGCCCCCGAGCTTGGCGATGCCGTCGGGGCCCGGGAACGCCAGGGTCGAGACGACCGTGCTGGTGATCGGGTCGATGCGGATGATCTCACTGTCGGCGTAGTTGGTGATCCACACCGCCGCGCCGGTGCGCAGCACGCGGGTGGCACCCGAGGCGACCTGTCCGGCTGCGGTCACGGCGTTGGTGGCGGGATCGATGGCGGCGTAGCCGCCGAAGGGACCGATGACCGCCACGCTCTCAGACCCGACGCTGACGAAGCTGGCGTCGGCCGCGACCACGATGCGGCGCATCTCGTCGCCGCGCAGCGCCGGCGGCGGGGTCGCCGCCAGATCGGCTTCGAGCTGGGAGATGGTGGCCTCACGCTCCGACACGGTCGCCTCGAGACCCTCGATGCGCTCCTCGGCCGCCGCGGTCTGCGCCGCAGAGTCGTCGTCGCCGACGGTGTCGTCGTCGGTGGTGTCGACCTCGACGGGATCGTCGGGCGCTTCCTCGGCCTCGGGCACCTCGGTGGCGGTCGGGCCGTCGTCGCCTCCGGCGGTCTGCCACAAGAAGAGCAGCCCGAGGATGGCCAGCGCGGCCACGCCGACCCCGATCAGGAAGGGCGTGCGGGGAAGGGTGATCTCTTCGCCGTTGGGGCTGGCCGCGGGCAGCACTCCCGCCGGCGGCGCGTCGGCGGGCGGAGCGGCCTCGGCGGGCGGATCGTCGCTCGGAGGCGGCGCATCCGGCGGCGGCGTGTCGCTCACCGCGTCCTCGAGGCCGAACCAGACGTCCTCGCTCTGCTCGGCGTCGGGCGACCAGGCGTCGGGGCGCGACGGCGCGGGGGGAACCGGTTCGGCGGCGACGTCGACCATCTCGGTGGGGACCGAGCCGGGCGCAGTGACCTCGGCGGCCGGATCCGGGGCGGGCGGTGGCGGTTCGGGCGCGTCGGGTTGGATCTCGGGCACCACCACCGACGACGCCTGCACGGGCGGCAGCGGCTCGATCTCGGCCGGTTCGAAGGGCCGGAGCACGCTGTCCGGCGACTGTTCTTCTTCGTCGCTCATGGTCGACTCCTCCACCCGTGTGTGACCACGGTAGGCCCTCCACGTCGCCGCGGGTGGACGGTCTAGGAACCACCCGGAGTGTGAAGCGCCCGATACACGTTCTCTGCTACCTCGTCGGGCAGCCAGGACAGGTTCTTGAGTGTCGAGAGGTCCGCCCGCTTCACCGCGTTGACGCCGCCGAGCTCCTTGGTGAGGCGTTTCTTGCGGGTCGGGCCGAGGCCGGCGATGCCGTCGAGTGCCGACTTCGTCATGCGTTTGTCGCGCAGCGATCGGTGGTAGGTGATGGCGAACCGGTGGCTCTCGTCGCGGATCCGCTGCAGCATGAACAGGGCTTCGGACTGGCGTGGGAGCTTGATCGACTCGCTCTGACCGGGCACGAACACCTCCTCGAACTGCTTGGCGAGCGACACCACCGGGATCTCGTCGCGGAGGCCGAGCTCGTCGAGCACCCGGACCGCCGAGCTCAGCTGCCCCTTGCCGCCGTCGACCACCAACAGCTGCGGCGGGTAGGCGAACTTGCCGTCGCGTTCCTCGACCGGCCGCTCGCGGTCGGCGAGGAAGGCGGTGAAGCGGCGGGTCAGGACTTCTTCCATGGCGGCGAAGTCGTCGTTGCCGTCGACGGTCTTGATCTTGAACCGTCGGTAGTCGGACTTCTTGGGGAGCCCGTCTTCGACGACGACCATCGAGCCGACATAGTCGGTGCCCTGGATGTGGCTCATGTCGTAGCACTCGATCCGCAGCGGCGCGAACGGCAGGTCGAGGTACTCCTGCAGTTCGTTGAGGGCGCGGGCGCGACTGTTGTGGTCGCTGCTGCGCTTCAGGCGGTGCCGTGTGAAGCTCTCTTCGGCGTTCTGGGTGACCGTCTCGTGCAGCTTGCGTTTGTCGCCGCGCTGGGGGATGCGGATCGAGACCCGGCTCTCGCGGAGCTCCGACAGCCACTCCTCGTACAGCTCCGGCTGATCGGGCAGATCCGGAACCAGCACCTCTTTGGGCCAGCCGATCGGGTTGTCGTCGAAGTACAGGCGTTCGAGCACGCGGCTCACGAGCTCCGGCCGGTCGAGCTCCTCGACCTTGTCGACGACGAAGCCGCGACGACCCATCACCCGTCCCTTGCGCACGAAGAAGACCTGCACCGCCGCCTCGAGCTCGTCGTCGAAGAGGCCGATGACGTCGACGTCCTCGTTGCGAGCGAACACCATCTGCTGCTTCTCGATCGCCTTGCCGACCGCGGTCAGTCGATCCCGCAACCGAGCGGCGAGCTCGAACTCGAGGTCCTCCGATGCCTGGGCCATCTGGCGTTCGAGACTCTGCACCACCTCGTCGGTGTCGCCCTCCAGGAAGCGCAGCAGTTCGTCGACGAGTCGGTCGTAGTCGGGCTTGTCGATCTCACCGACGCAGGGTCCGGCGCACTTCTCGATGTGGAACAGCAGGCACGGCTTGCCCAACCGTTCGTGGTGGCGGAACTTGTTGTCGGTGCAGGTGCGGATCGGGAAGGTCCGCAACAGCAGGTCGAGCGTGTCGCGGATCGCATAGGCCTGGCCGTACGGACCGAAGTAGCGGTTGCCCTTCTTGCGCTTGCCCCGCATCACCATCGCCCGCGGCCACTCGTCGATCGTGGTGAGGCAGAGGAACGGGTAGGACTTGTCGTCCATGTACCGCACGTTGAACCGCGGCTTGTGCCGCTGGATCAGCGTGTATTCGAGCATGAGGGCCTCGACCTCGGTCGCGACCTGGATCCACTCGACGGTCTCCGCCGTCTCGACCATCTGGCGGGTGCGGGCGTGCAGATTGGCCGGGTTCTGGAAGTAGTTGTTCAGGCGCGACCGCAGGCTCTTGGCCTTGCCGACATAGATCACCCGCCCGTCGGCGTCCTTGAACTGATACGAGCCGGGCGTGTCCGGAATCGTCCCGGCAGGAGGACGCTGCACCATCCCTTCGAGGCTAGGGCAGCGATCTGACAGTAGGGCGAAAGTCCTATCGCTCCCCCACCGCGTGCCGATGAGAAGGGTATGGAGCGTCCCCTCTTCCACGAGCACTGGTGGCTCGACGCGGTCGCCCCCGGCGCCTGGGCCGAGGCCTGCGTCGAACGGGACGGTCAGGAGCGTGCGGTGTTCCCCTACGCCGTGCGCAGCGAGCGTCTCGGGTTCCGCGTGCTCGGCGCTCCCGCGCTGACTCCCTACCTGGGCCCGCTCACCGACGCCGGCGACGGCAAGGCGGCCACCCGCCTGAAGCGGGACCGGGAGCTGCAGGAGGAACTGCTGGAGCAACTCCCCGCCCACGACGTCTTCAAGACCACCCTGCCGATCGAGCATCAGAACTGGCCGCTGCTCGCCGAGCACGGCTGGATCGGTACGCCCCGGGTGACCTACATCCTCGACGGCATCGGCGACACCGAACAGACGTGGGCCGGCTTCACCGACAGCACCCGGCGCGCGATCCGCAAGGCCGAGAAGCGTCTCGTCGTCCGAACCGACACCTCGACGGCTGACCTCATCCGCATGGCCACCGCGACGTTCCGACGCCAGGGCGACTCGCTGCCCTATCCGCCGTCACTTCTCGACCGTGCGGCCACCGCAGCCATCGAACGCGGTCAGGGCACGATCCTGACCGCCGCAGGGGCCGACGACGGCGTCCACGCCTCGATGCTGCTGGTGTGGGACCACGACCGCGCCTACTACCTCGTCGGCGGGGCCGATCCCACCAAGCGCGAGTCCGCCGGGCTGTCGCTGCTGATGTGGGAGGCGATGAAGCAGGCTGCCGCCCACGTCGACCGATTCGACTTCGAAGGCTCGATGGTGCCGGGCGTCGAGCGCTTCTTCCGGGGTTTCGGCGGACGCCAGCAGCCCTACCTCGGCGCCATGCACTTCTCGCGACGCGGCCGCGTCGCCTGGGCGGCACGCGACGTCCTGGTCGCCGTGCGCGGATCGTGACCCCCTCGGTCGCGCTCGTCGTCGACGCAACCGCGTCGCCGCTCGACCGTGCCCTCATCGACCACGCCTTCCGGGTGTGGGCGATGAGTCGACGGTTCCGGGTCGCCGACACCGACCACGCCGATCATCGACTCCACTACGGCGGATCCAGCGTCGACGCATTGCCCGTGGCCGGTCCGCTCGGCGGTGCCCGCTGGGCCGACGGCCTGCCGTTCGCGCACCGGGCCCAGTCGGGCGCCGAACCCGACCATCTCGCCGAGATCGCCCACTGGGTGAGCGCCCGCGCCGAGGCCGAGGCGACGACGGACTCGATCGGCCGGGTGCCATTCGCCGGGTCGACCGCCGCCAGCCTCGACGCCGACCCCGAGATCCCGTGGGCATCGCGCCACCTCGACGCGTTCGACGCAGCCGTCCTGCGACGCATCCCGTCGCTCGGCGACGCGCTCACCACCGACCGCGGCGGCCTCCGGATCCTGGGATCACACGACATCGACTTCATCGCCCGCAGCCGGTCCGAGCGCATCGAGCGGGTCGCGAAGAACCTCGGTGTGGCCGCCATCCGCATGCGCGACCCTCGGCTGGTCGCCTCCATCGCCTCCTGCGTCGTCGGCAACCTCCTCGCCCGACGCCCCATCCTCGGCGACATCGCCACGGTGATGGCGCTCGAGGCCGAGCACGGGGTGAAGAGCACCTGGAACGTGATCGTGCGCAACGCCCACCGCCGCGACGCGGCCTACGGCCTGCACGAGCCAGCGGTGTGCGCCCTCCTCGATCACCTGACCGAAGCGGGTCACGAGATCGGCCTCCACGGCAGCTACACCAGCGGCGACACCCCCGGCGGGCTCGCCGAGGAGTTCGACCTGCTCCGGGCCACCGGCCAACCCGCCGTCGGACACCGCCATCACTGGCTGCGTCACGACGGCTTCGGCCTCTGGCAGGCACTCGCCAAGGCCGGGGCCTCCTACGACAGCAGCGCGGGCTGGTCCGAGACCAACGGCTTCCGTCACGGAATGGCCGAACCGTTCGTCCCCTTCGACCTCACCACCGGTGACGCCGCTCGGGTCGTCGAGATCCCCCTGGTCATGATGGACGTCGCCCTCAGCGACGCCGACCGACGAGGCGAGGACGCCGTCCGCTCCGCCCATCGGATCCTCGACGAGGCCGCCCGCCACGGTGGAGCGGTGTCGGTGCTGTGGCACGACACGACGGTGCTCGGCACCCAGGTGCGCCGCGGGATCGGCGGCCTCTACGCGCAGCTCCTCGCCCGAGGCGATCGCTGGGAGCGAAGCGACCGGATGGCGGCGCAGTACGAGCGCTTCGGCGTGGCCGCCGGCCTGCCCCTCGGCTGACCGACTTCGGTCAGGCCGTCGCGCTTCGCATCCGCTCGAAGGCGGTCAGCGCCGCTCGAAGACGAAGTGAACCCGGTACGGGTAGTGGATCGAACCGTACGCCTCGACCGACAGCCCGACGTCGGCGGCCATCGCCCGGACCTCCGGCAGGTCGTGCCAATAGCCCATGTTGTCGTGCCCGATCAGGCGCTTCAGGTGAGCGAGGAGCGCCACCGGGAACCGGCGCCGGGAGCGACGAGCGACATCGCCACAGGCATAGGCCCACCGCATGCGCCGCCACGGGGTCGACGCGCACACGAGGCGGCCACCGGGAGCGAGCATGCGAGCGGCCCGTTCGACGTGTTCGCGCAACATCGCACGGTCGAAGTACTGCACGGTCGCAGCCGAGAAGATGAGATCGAAGGTCTCGTCTCGCTCGAAGCAGTGGCCGGAGGACTCGACCAGTTCGACGCCGGGATGGCGTGTTCGCATCTCGTCCAGCATCGATGCGGAGAAGTCCACGCCCAGATACCGGTCGGCCCGATCGAAGCCGAGTGCCTCGAACAGCGCGCCGTCGCCACAGCCGAGCTCGAGCACGCGCTTCGGCTCCGTCGTCGGGAAGAGCAGGCGCAGCTCGGCGCCGTAGCGGTCGGTCTGGTCGGTCGCCAGGTCGCTGTTGAGGGCGGTGGTCTGGGCGTTCCAGAACTCGGCCCACTTCGCAGGGGCGGGAGCGGAGGTGGAGGTCACGAGGCGCTTTCGGTTCGGAGGGACGGTCGGGGCGAGCCGAGCTCGCCGGCATCGAGCCGGGGCGAGTCGACGATCGAACGGGTCAGGTCGCCGTACGATCGCCGAACGAGGACATCGCGGCGGTGACCGAGGGCGGTGACGAGTGTGTCCGCCGCGTCGACACCGGTGTAGTCGACGACGCGGTGGTCGATCGGCGTCGTGCCTGGCTCGACCAGGCCGTGGCGGGCCAGACGAGCGACGAGCGCCTCCACCGACGCCGCGGCGTCGGGCGACACACTGACGAGGACCAGCTCGTGGTCGTCTCCACTGCGCCGGGAGGCGTTGACGGTGATCGAGGCGCTTCGCTGCAGGAGCGGGTCGCGCGGGAACCGCCAGTAGCTGTGCGGCCGGACGCTGCCCGTCGGGAGGGCGAGCAGCCGGTGTTCGAACCGGCGACGCCGCACGGGGCCGTCGAGCGGAGTGCCATCGACGAACACGGTCGCCGGCCGGCAGGCCGCGGTCACGATCATCAGATCGAACGTCTCGGCCCCCTGGTCGGTGTGCACGACGGGAGCGGCGTCGCTGAGGTCGATCTGCGTCACCGTCGTGTCGGTCCGGATCTCGGCGCCGGCATGACGGGCCGCGGTGGCGAGGGTCGCGACCATACGGCCCGCTCCCCCGACCGGTCCGAGCACCGGGGAGCGGTCGGTGATCGCGTCCCGGAGTTCCTTGGCGGCGAGAGCGACCCGACGCTTCCATTCCACCGTGGTGGCGGAGGATCGACGCAGGACGCGCGCGACGGGCTGGTAGGCCAGCCGGGCCGCAGCAGCGATGGGCGAGACATACGCCTGGCGGAGGCCGGGCCGCAACGCGGTCATCGGTTGCGGATCGAGGGGCGCCAGGTCGACACCGGCCGCTCGGAGCCGGTCGTATCCCGCCGACTCCCGTTCGAGCAGGTGACAGCCGATCTCGACGTCGACGAAGCCGGCGAACGAGGTGACTCCCCAGGCGCCACCGAGGCCCGCCGTACCCTCGAACACCACCACGTCGTGGCCCGATGCGGCCGCGTCGATGGCATCAAGCAGCGCCAAGGGGCTCGAGCCGAGGATCCCGACGCGCATCATGCGACCGCCGGTTCGACGGAGGCGGCAGCAGGCTCGGGTTGCTGCTGGAGCAGGAGCCGGCAGAGCAGAAGGAGGAACGCGTAGCCGGCGACCATCGCACCGACATAGGCGGCGACCGCACCGATGGCACTTGCGTCGAGCCACCAGGCAGCGAGGAACGCGCCGCTCACCATGACGACCCGCGCGACGTCGCGCAGAAGTTGCAGGTCCTGGCGTTCGAGGAGCCACAGAGTCGACTCGACGGGCTGGGTGACGAGCATGGCGGCGAAGAGCACGGCGAGGAGCCGCACGTAGGACGCCGAATCGCTCCACTCGTCACCGAAGACCCAAACGAGCAAGGGCGGCCCGGCCAGGGCGAGGACCAGCACGGCGGGTGCGCACCGCAGGGCCATGCGGCGCAGCGTGCGGCGGAAGAGGTACACGAGCCCGGACGGATCGTCGCGCAGGAGGCGCGACGCCTCGTTCAGGTACACCTGGTAGGCGCTCTCGGTCACCAACCGGGCCGGGGTGGCGACCATGCGGTTCGCGAGCAGGAAGGCGCCGGCGACCTCCGGGCCGTAGAGGGCCGCGAGAGCGACGGCCGGGATCTCCAGGGCGCCGCGGTTGAACAGTGAGGCGAAGAGGCTGAACTCCGGGAAGCGGCGATACCGGCGGATCGCCTCCCACGCCGCTCGGTCGCTGGCCCAGGTCAGTCCGCCTGCGGCGGGCACCAGGAACACGATCGCTACGAACCAGGCGATGCCCACGCCGGCGACCAGTCCGACCGCCCCGTCGAACACGAAGCCGAGCACGAGCTGAGAGACGGCGAGCCCGATCCCCAGTGCGGCCTTGGCCTGGGACAGCGCGCGGAAGTCGCCTCGGCGAGTCGCCCACGCGACCAACATCTGATGGCCGGCTCCCGCAGCGATGATCACCGGCACCATCCACAGCACGTCGCGCAGCGCCGGCGAGTTGGTCCATCGGGCGAGCGCATCGCCGACGGCGAGCGCCAGCAGGCTCGCCACGAGCACGGTGAGGAGGCTGAAGCCACCGGCCGCCTTGGCGGCGGCGGACGCCTCCTCGTCGGTCTCGGCGACGACGATCGCCTGCTCGTAGCGCAGCGAGGAGATGACCACGCCCACACCGGTGAGCGCGAGAACGACTGCGAGCACTCCGAAGTCGCCCTTGTCGTAGATCCGGGCGAGCAGCGGGGTGACGCCCACGACGGCGGCCTGACCGACCGCTGCCCCTACCCCCAAGGTCAGGGCGCGTTGGACGAGCGTGCCGCGCAAGAACGCGACCGCGCGAGCGATCACGAACCAGCCTCCAGCAGCTCCAAGCCGTCGCCGGTCTCGACGTGACGGTCGCCCGTCTCCGGGCAGATCAGGTCGTCGCTGAGCCGATGGCCGGCGCGACTCACCCATCCGACCCGACGTCCGGGGACACCCACGATCAGTGCGTGAGCCGGGACCGGTGCGGTCACGACCGCACCGGCGGCGATGAACGCATGGGCGCCGATCGGGTTCCCGCAGACGATCGTGGCGTTCGCACCGATCGTGGCGCCTCGGCCGACGACGGTCGTGCGGAGCTCGTCCTTGCGCTCGATCTCGGCACGGGGATTGATCACGTTGGTGAACACACAGCTCGGCCCGCAGAAGACGCCGTCCTCGAGCGTGACTCCCTCGTAGACGCTGACGTTGTTCTGGATCTTGCAGCGGTCGCCGATCGCGACGTCCGCACCGATCATCACGTTCTGGCCGATGTTGCAACCGGAGCCGATCCGAGCGTCGCGCAGGACGTGGGAGAAGTGCCAGATCCGGGTGCCGACACCGATCTGCGCTCCGTCGTCGACGTACGACGACTCGTGCACGAACGGCCGCCGGTCACCCGCGGCCGGAGCGTTGCCACGCTGGAGCGGATCAGCGCACGTCGTCACGACAGGGACTCGACCATGTCGCAGACGAACTCGACCTCGGAGAGCGTCATCAGTGGATCCATCGGCAACGACAGCACCGAGGCACCCGCCACCTCGCTGTGCGGACAGGCACGGCGCAGGTACGGCGCCAGCGACGGCTGCTCGGTCAGGGCCACCGGATAGTGCGCCCCGACGCCAATGCCCTCGGCTCGCAGCGCCTCGAGCAGGCGGTCGCGATCGCTCGGATCGACGCGCATCACCATGAGATGGTGGACGGCCCCCTCCTCCCACGGAACCAAGCGATCCGCGAGCCGCTCTCGGTAGCGGTCGGCGAGCACCTGACGCTGCGCGGTCCACTCCGGCAGATGCCGGAGCTTGACGTCGAGCACGGCGGCCTGCAGGCCGTCGAGTCGGCTGCACCAGCCGATCTCGTCGTGGAGGTACTTGGACTCTCGGCCGTGGTCGCGCAGCTTGGCGATCCGCTGGGCGGTGATGCTGTCCTTGGTGATGACCGCACCGCCGTCGCCGAACGCACCCAGGTTCTTGCCCGGGTAGAAGCTGAAGCAGGCGGCGTCGGCGGCCGAGCCGACCGAACGGCCCTGCCATGTCCCGAGGTGGGCCTGGGCGGCGTCCTCGACGACTCGCAGGCCGCTCGCCTGCCAGGCCTCGATCCGGTCGAACGGCACGAGGTGGCCGAACAGATGCACCGGCATGACGGCGGCCGTCTTGTCGGTCCGCACCGCGGCGACCGATGCCGAGTCGAGCAACAGGGTGTGGGGATCGACGTCGGCCAGCACGGGAACGGCACCGACGTGCACGACCGCCTCGGCCGTCGCCACGAAGGTCATCGCCGGCACGATCACCTCGTGACCGGGACCGATGCCGAGGCCGCGCAACGCCAGGGCGAGGGCGTCGGTACCGGAACCGACGCCGATGGCGTGCGGCGCGTGGTGGGCGCTGGCGAACGCTTCCTCGAAGGGGCGGCACGAGCCGGCACCCACGAAGCCGGATCGGCCGATGACGTCGGCGATCGCGGCGTCGAGTTCGTCCTCGATGCTGCGGTGGAGGCGGGTGAGGTCCTGGAACGGGACCTCGGTGACGGTCTGGCTGATCATCGTTCGACCTCCACGGGACGACCCTTGGCGTTCGCCGACCGGTCGGCGGCTTCGAGGATCCGCACCACTTCGAGCCCGTGGGCGCCGTCGGTGCGGGGCTGGACGCGCTCTAGGCAGGCGGTGCCGAACGCGGTGATCTCGTTGCGCAGGGGCTCCGACATCTCGATGCGGGGGATGACGATGTCGCCGGAGCGGGTGCGCCACTGGAAGTCGCTCATGCTCTCGTACTCGCCGAGATCACGGTCCTTGGCGACACCGGAGTCGACGAGCCACAGCGGCTGGTCGACCGACACGTCGTTGTAGATCGCCATCTGCTCGTCGCCGACGACGGTCATCAGCCGGGTCTTGCGAGGGTCGATCCAGCTGACGTGGAGGTTCGCGCCGATACCGGACTCGAAGGTCAGGCTGGCGAAGCACACGTCGTCGATGCCGGGCTCGATGAACGAGAACCCGGTCGCGCTGACCTCGACGACCTTCTCGCCGAGCAGGTGGAGCATGATCGACACGTCATGGGGGGCGAAGTTCCACAGCGCATTGCAGTCGCGTCGGATCCGACCGAGGCTGAGTCGCTGGGAGTACAGGTACTGCACCGCTCCCAGGTCGCCGTCGGCGATGAGTTCGGCGAGCTTCAGCACCGGCGGCGAGTACAGGAACGTGTGCCCGACCATCAGGATCCGGCCCTCGGCTTCGGCGACGTGGATCAGCTTCGCCGCGTCGGCGCTGGTCTCGGCCAACGGCTTCTCCACGAGGATGTCGCGACCACGTTCCATCGCAGCGAGTGCGAGGTCCATGTGGGTGCTCGCCGGTGTGGCCAGCACGATCGCGTCGACCCGGGGATCGTCGAGCGCGTCGTCGAGGGTCTCCCAGGTGGTGATGCCACGATGGTTGGTCTCGGCGAGCTCTCGCCGCTCCGCACCGGGATCGGCGACCCCGATCAGCTCCGTCGTCCCGGCGACGGACACGTTGCGGGCGAGGTTGACGCCCCAGTAGCCGTAGCCGACGACGGCGACTCCCACGCTCATTGCTTCGCTCCCTTGGTGATGAACTCGAACACGGACTTCAAGAAGCCGCCACCCCACGCGAGATGCATGGTGGGGAAGGCGACGGCCAGCGTCGGGATCGACGCATCCCGCCCCTTCGGATCGGCCTTGACGACGCCGAACGCCACCAGCGCGGCATAGGCCGTCCATCCGGCGGCGGCGACCCATCGCAACGACCGGTGAAGCACCAGCAGCGGGGTCACCAGCGCAGCGAGCGCCGCGAGCGGCGCCACCAGGTGGCGGGGCTGCAGTGAGCCGGGATGGTGCTGAGCGACCCGCGCCTTCCACTTGCCGTAGAACCAGAACTGGCGGAAGAGCGCGTTGAGGTTGGGGCGGGGCCGATAGACCGACCCGATCGCCGGGTCGAGGTGGAGCCGGTACCCGGCCGCCCGCATCCGATAGTTGAACTCGTAGTCGGAGTTGCGGGCGAGACCCTCGTCGAACCCGCCGGTGTCGAGCATCGCGTCCCGCCAGTAGACGGGGTGCGAGATCGTGTCGACGTCGCGGGGCTTGGTGGCGAACCGATGCGGCGAGGCCATCCCGACCGGCGACACCATGGCTGCGCCGATCGCATTCTGGCGACGGTCGAGTCCCTCGTGCCGGTACGACCCACCGACACCGTCGGCGCCCGACCGGTGCAGCGCAGCCACCGAGGCCGAGACGAAGGTCGGGTCGGCCACGCCATGGGCCGAGAACAGACAGACGATCTCGCCGCGAGCCTGGTTCATGCCGGTGTTGAAGGCCGCCGATGCCGAACCCTTCGGATTCTCGACGATGCGCACCCAGGGATTCAGCTGGCTGTAGGCCTCGACCACCAGGCGGCAGCCGTCGTCGGAACCGCCGTCGATCACCATGACGTCGAGGCGGTCGAGCGGGTAGTCCTGGGCCTTGAAGCTGTCGAGGCACGCGACGATGTACTTGCTCTCGTTCAGCATCGGGATCGCGATCGACACGGTCGGCTCGGCCGGCCGGGTGTCGGTCGAGAGCGGCGTCGACGCCGGCGCTTCGGTCAGTGCCACGATGGGCCTCCAATCGGGAGAATCGTCCGCATCGTGCGGACCAGGATCCGGAGGTCGACGGCCAGCGCCTGCCGCCTCAGGTAGTAGAACTCGAACTGGAGCTTCTCCAGTGCGTCGTGCTCGGAACGGGCGTAGCCGAACTTCACCTGCGCCCACCCGGTCAGGCCGGGCTGCACGAGATGGCGGAGCTGGTAGTACGGCAACTTGGCCTCGAGCTGGGCGACGTAGGCCGGCTGCTCGGGCCGGGGTCCGACGAGCGAGAGCTCGCCGCGCACGATGTTGATCAGCTGGGGTAGCTCGTCGAGGTGGGTGCGTCGCAGGATCGCGCCGAACGGTGTCACCCGCATGTCGGATTCGGCGGTCCACGCACCGAACCCGTCGCCGTCGGGGCGCATGGTGCGGAACTTGTGGATCCGGAACACGGTGCCGCCCTTGCCGACCCGGTCCTGATGGAAGAGGAGCGGTCCACGGTTGGCGAGGGCGTTGCCGATCGCCACGATCGGGACGAGCGCGAGCAGCAGAGGGAGTAGGGCGACGGCGACCCCGAGGTCGATCACCCGCTTGAGACGACTGTAGCGCTGCCGATGCACCTCGCCGATGTCGAACAAGAGCGAGACCCGCTCGAGCTCGCTGATCGGCAGCTTCCCGAGCCACTGCTCGTAGAAGAGCGAAAGGGTGCGGACGCGGACGCCGTCCTCGTGCGCCATCGCCGCCTGATCGACGATCGCCTGGGACGACTGGGCGGCCCGGTCGAGCACGATGAGGGTCGCCCCCTCCGCCTCGACGACCTCGCGGATCGGCGCCGGCTGGTCCGGGGAGGGCTGCGCCTGCTCGACGGTGAGCTGCGCGACGATCGTCGCCGGCCGTTCGGGGTTGTGTCGCAGCTCCTGCTCGATCCCGTGGCGACCGTCCTGATCGCCGATCAACACGACCCGCTCGCGGCCGCTGGCTCGAGAACGGCCGCCGTTGGCGATCGTCGCGGTCGTGGCGAACCATGCGGCGGCGAGGACGGTCGTGGAGACGACCACGAAGCGGGGCAGGAACGGCTCGCCCAGCGCGAGCGCGATCAGCGAGACGCCGAGAACGGCCAGGATCGGCGCTGCGACCGACGCGGCGGCGATCTGGCGTGCCCGGCGCGGCACGTCGGGCAGCCCGACGACATAGGCGGCGAGACCGAGGAAGGCGATGTAGGTCGCCGTCCACGGGAAGCGTTGCGAGCCGATCACGTCGTAGCGGAACGTGGCGAAGACGTTGGCGTGCACGGCCGACATCGCCAGCACGATGGCGACGATGCCGCTGTACAGCAGCAGCGACGAGACGCGGCGGCTCACGAGGCGGCCCCGGTCGTCGAAGAGTCACCGGCTTCTCGCAGGGCCGGCCAAACGCTGTCCATACGTACCAAATCGGCAGGCACGGATGGTTCTAAAGGCCCATGATCTCCAGCGAGGTCCGGCCGAACGCTGCGCTCAGTCGAGCAGCGGCGCCAGGAATCGGCCGGTGTGGCTCTCGGGCACCTGCGCGACTGCTTCCGGGGTGCCCTCGGCGACGATCATGCCGCCACCGGAGCCGCCCTCGGGGCCGAGATCGATCAGCCAGTCGGCGGTCTTGATGACGTCGAGGTTGTGCTCGATGACGAGGACGGAGTTGCCCTGGTCGACGAGGCGTCCGAGGACGCCGAGCAGCTTGCGGATGTCCTCGAAGTGCAGGCCCGTGGTCGGCTCGTCGAGGATGTAGATCGTGTGGCCGGTGGACCGCTTGGCGAGCTCGGACGCGAGCTTCACCCGCTGGGCTTCGCCGCCCGACAGGGTCGGCGCCGGCTGGCCGAGGCGGACGTAGCCGAGACCGACGTCGACGAGCGTCTGCATGTGGCGGGCGATCGGCGGCTGGTTGGCGAAGAACTCCAGTGCCTCCTCGATCGGCATCGCGAGCACCTCGGCGATGTTCTTGCCCTTGAAGGTGATCTCGAGCGTGTCGCGGTTGTACCGCTTGCCCTTGCACACCTCGCACGGGACGTACACGTCGGGGAGGAAGTGCATCTCGATCTTGATGGTGCCGTCGCCCTGACAGGCCTCGCAGCGACCGCCCTTGACGTTGAAGCTGAACCGGCCGGGCTGGTAGCCGCGGATGTTGGCCTCGTTGGTCGTCGCGAACAGCTTGCGGATGTGATCGAACACGCCCGTGTAGGTGGCCGGGTTGGACCGCGGGGTCCGTCCGATCGGTGACTGGTCGATCGCGATCACCTTGTCGAGGTGATCGATGCCCTCGATCCGCTTGTGGAGGCCGGGCGGAACCTTCGAGCTGTAGATGCGCTGCATCAGGGATCGCTGCAGGATCTCGTTGACCAGCGTCGACTTGCCCGACCCCGACACGCCGGTCACGCAGACGAACTTGCCGAGCGGGAAGTCGACGCTGACGTCTTTGAGGTTGTTCTCCTCGGCGCCGACCACCCGCAGCGAGTTGCCGTTGCCCAGGCGCCGTACGCCCGGCACGGCGATCGACTTCTTGCCCGACAGGTACTGGCCGGTCAGCGACTGCCGGTTCTTCAGCAACTGCTTGTAGGTGCCGGAGTGCACGATGTTGCCGCCGTGCTCACCTGCGCCGGGGCCGATGTCGACGATGTGGTCGGCGACCTTCATCGTGTCCTCGTCGTGCTCGACGACGAGCACCGTGTTGCCGAGATCCCGCATCCGGATCAGCGTCTCGATCAGCCGCTGGTTGTCGCGCTGATGCAACCCGATCGACGGCTCGTCGAGCACGTAGAGCACGCCGACGAGGCCGGAGCCAACCTGGGAGGCCAGCCGGATGCGCTGGGCCTCACCGCCGGCGAGCGTGGCGGCGTTGCGCGACATCGAGAGGTAGTCCAGGCCGACGTCGAGCAGGAACCCGACGCGGGCGTTGATCTCCTTCAGCACCTGTTCGGCGATGATTGCGTCGCGCTCGCTGAGCTGGAGTTCGCCCAGCGTCTTGGCCGCGTCGGCGATCGACATCGAACACAGATCGTGGATGGTGAGGCCGTCGATCGTGACCGCCAGCGAGAGCGGATTGAGCCGGGCCCCGCCGCACACCTGGCACGGCACCTGACGCATGTAGCCCTCGATCTGTTCGCGGGTGGCGTCGCTCTCGGCCTCGTCGTGGCGGCGCATCAGGTACGGGATCACGCCTTCGTACCGGGCCTGGTAGGTGCGGGTTCGGCCGTACCGGTTCTTGTACCGGACCTGGATCCGGCCCTTCACGCCCTTGCCGTGCAGGAGCAGGTCGCGGTGCTTTTTGCTGAGCTTCTCCCACGGGACGTCCTGGGGAATCTCGTAGACGTCGCAGACCGACTCGACGAGACGGGAGAAGTAGCGGCTGCGGCCGCCGGCCCACGGCTGGATCGCGCCGCCGGCGATCGTCTGCTCCTGGTCGGGGATGACGAGCCGGGCGTCGACCTCGAACACGGTGCCGAGGCCGTCGCAGTGGGTGCAGGCGCCGTACGGCGAGTTGAACGAGAAGTTGCGCGGGGCGAGTTCGTCGAAGGACTTGCCGTCGGAGGGGCGCGACAGGTGCTGACTGAACACGATCGTCTCGGGCTCGGCGTCCTTGTGGATGATCTGCAGCTCCGCGATTCCCCCGGTGAGGGTCAGGGCGGTTTCGATCGAGTCGGTGAGGCGCCGGTCGATGCCCTCTCGAAGCACGAGCCGGTCGACCACGACGGAGATGTCGTGGGTCTCGTACCGCTCGAGGTCGAGCTCGTACTCCTCGTTGAGGTCGATCAGCTCGCCGTCGACGATCGCCCGAACGAATCCCTGCCCGGCGAAGTCGGCGAGCAGGGTGTCGTAGGTGCCCTTGCGGCCCTTGACCACGGGCGCGAGGACCTGGAACCGCAGGCCCTCCTCCATCTGCAGGATCTTGTCGACGATCTGCTGCGGGGTCTGACGAACCAGCTCCTCCCCCGTCTCGGGGTCGTGGGGAATCCCGATGCGGGCGAACAGCAGACGGAGGTAGTCGTAGACCTCGGTCACCGTGCCCACGGTCGATCGGGGGTTGCGACTGGCGGACTTCTGGTCGATCGAGATCGCCGGCGACAGGCCCTCGATGAAGTCCACATCGGGCTTGTCCATCTGGCCGAGGAACTGGCGGGCGTAGGCGCTCAGCGACTCGACGTAGCGACGCTGTCCCTCCGCGTAGATCGTGTCGAACGCGAGGCTCGACTTCCCCGAACCGGAGAGCCCGGTGAACACGATGAGCTTGTCGCGCGGGAGGTCGAGATCGACCTCGCGGAGGTTGTGTTCGCGGGCGCCCTGGATGACGAGACGATCGGCCACCGCGGCACTCTATCGGCCGACACGGTGCCGAACACGTGTTCGGCGCTGTGGAAATCAGCGGTCGATCGGCACCTGCGTCGTCACCCGGAGATCGAGGCCCGACACCAGCGGAATCCGATCATCGGCGACGACCTCCCAGCCGGGCAGGACGACGGGCTCGTCGCCGCGGTCGTGCTGGACGAATCCGACCTCGTCGATGCCGAGTCGGGTCAGTGCCTCGGCGGCTTCCGCCCGTGCCGGTTCGTCGATCGCGGCGAGCCACTGCTCGTCCAAGACCAGCACCCCGCCCTCTCGGGAGAGGAACGAGTCGGCGAAGACGAGCGCCGGCTCGTCGCGGTCGGCGAGCGCCTGCATGGCGTCGGCGAAGGCATGGGTCCGCTCGATGGTCCACCCGACGCCGGCCAGGGTCACGGCGGCACCTACCAGGGCGACGGCCCGCACGAGCCGCCGGCCGGCGGCGGAGGTGAGCGCGACCGTACTGACCACGACGAGCAGGGTGCCCGACGGCAGCAGGTAGCGGCCGCCCCACTGGGGCACGGCTCCCCCGGTGTACTGGACCGCGAAGATCAGGGGCAGCGAGACGATCGCGATCGCGGCGACCAGCCGACGGTCCGGGTCGCCGCCGAGCCGGGTGATGCCGAGCAACGCCACCGGGGTGGTCGCGGCGAGGCCGGGCACGAATCCGAGCCCGTCGACGAGCAGGTCGAAGACCAGGAGGGCACCGATCACCCCGCCGGCGATCGCGATCGGGCGGATCGGCTCGTCGCCATCGACCCGGCGGCCGAGTTCGATCAACACGCCGCAGGTGATCACGGCGAGCATCAGGTAGACGAGGCTGGTGCGGGGGAACGGCGAGCCGAGGGTGACGATCGCCTCCTCGAGGCGCACGAGGGCATCGCTGCCGACCCGCGAGGCTGCGTTGGTCGATCGGCTCGAGCGCGTCGTGTCACCGATCAGCGCGGCCTCGACGGCCGCGTTCGCCATCCATGCCGCGCCGAATCCGGCAGCGAGCGATCCGCCACGGACGATCATGGCGACCGGCCGACCCGATACGAGCAGGCGGACACCGAGGGCGCACCCGGCGACGAAGCCGTAGACGAGCGCCTCCTGGCGCATCGCCGCGGCCAGGCCGAACAACGCACCGGCGAGCAGCGTCGACCGCCACGACCCGTCGGGTCGCGACGCGTCGAGGACGCCGACGACCGCCCACACGACGAGGGCGACGCCCAGCGAGTGCTCCCAGAAGTCGAGGGCGTAGATCGTGAGAGGCGAGGCGGCACCGACGATCCAGAACGCCGCGACCCCGTCGCCGCCGAGGCGACGCGCGAGGGTCCGGGCGCCGAGGGCGGCGATCACGGTGCCGGCGAGCGGCACGAGGCCGGCGGCGAGCGCGCCGCCGACGGCGTACAGCGGCAGGGCGAGCAGCAGCATCGGGAGCGTGGTCACGTTGATCCACTGGTCCTCGACCTGTGCGGTCGACCACATCGGGTACAGCGAACCGTCGGGATCGGCGTCGACCGCCCAGTAGCCGAGGTCCGGCGACAGGGTGCCGCCACGATCCATCGCCTCGAGCGTGGCGATCTTGCCGCCGACGTCGGTCGAGAGGAATCCCATCGTGTCGGTGGCGACCATGGCCACCAGCAACAGTGCCGTCAGGCCGAGCACGGACGTCAGCGGTCGACGAAACCACCGATCGCGGCCTGTCGCGGCCTCGTCTCGCATCAGAACTCCCACGCCTGGTCAATCGGCCCGGGCGGTGGGGTCTTGAGCGACGGTCAGCGCATCTCGCGCAGTTCGCGCTTGAGATCCTTGACCTCGTCGCGCAGCCGGGCGGCGTATTCGAAACGCAGATCGACCGCGGCGTCGCGCATCTCCTGCTCGAGGTTGCGGATCAGCCGTTCGAGCTCGTCCTCGGGGAGATCGCTCAGGTCGTCGGCGGCGCGACGGCGGTCGGAGAGCTCCGACAGCTTCTCGGGCACCGGTGCCCGCTCCTCGGCCGGCCGGATCATCGACAAGATGTCGGTGATCTCCTTGCGGACCGTCTGCGGGTTGATGCCGTGCTCCTCGTTGTAGGCCTGCTGGAGACCGCGTCGGCGCATCGTCTCGCTGATGGCCCGGCGCATCGAGTCGGTCATCTGGTCGGCGTACATCACGACCTCGCCGGCCACGTTTCGAGCGGCGCGACCGATCATCTGGATCAGCGACGTCTCGCTGCGCAGGAAGCCCTCCTTGTCGGCGTCGAGGATGGCGACGAGGGAGACCTCGGGCAGGTCGAGGCCCTCGCGCAGCAGGTTGATGCCGACGAGGACGTCGAACTCGCCGAGCCGGAGGTCGCGCAGGATCTCGATGCGCTGGATGGTGTCGACCTCGGAGTGGAGGTAACGGACTCGGATGCCGAGTTCGAGCAGATAGTCGGTGAGGTCCTCGGCCATCTTCTTGGTGAGCGTGGTGACCAGGACCCGCTCGTCCTTCTCGACACGATCCTTGATCAGTTCGTGGAGATCGTCGATCTGGCCCTTGGTCGGCTTGACGATGACCTCGGGATCGATCAGGCCGGTCGGCCGAACGATCTGCTCGACGACCTGTGAGGACGTCTGCAGCTCGTAGTCGCCGGGCGTGGCCGAGAGGAAGACCACCTGGTTGAGGCGCTCCATGACCTCTTCGAAGGTCAGGGGACGGTTGTCGGCCGCGGATGGGAGCCGGAACCCGTGCTCGATGAGCGTCGCCTTGCGCGAACGATCACCTTCGTACTGGCCGTGGAGCTGAGGCACCGCCACATGGCTCTCGTCGATGACGAGCAGCCAGTCCTCGGGGAAGTAGTCGAGCAGGGTGTAGGGCGGCTCGCCGTACCCGCGGCCGTCGATCGGGCCCGAGTAGTTCTCGATGCCGTTGCAGTACCCGACCTCGGTCATCATCTCGAGGTCGTATTCGGTGCGCATCCGCAACCGTTGGGCCTCCAGCAGCTTGCCGTCCTTTTCGAACGCGGCGAGTTGGGTCTGGAGTTCGGACTCGATGCGCTCGATCGCGGCCTGCATGCGCTGCTCGCTGGTGGCGTAGTGGGTCGCCGGGAAGATCACCAGCTCGTCGAGCGTCTCGATGCGCTCGCCGGTGAGCGGATCGACGACGGTGATCTGCTCGACCTCGTCGCCGAACAGCTCGACGCGCACGGCGGTCTCGTCGTAGGCGGGATGAACCTAGATCGTGTCGCCCCGGACCCGGAACTTGCCGCGCACCAGGTTCATGTCGTTGCGCTCGTACTGGAGCTCGACGAGGCGCCGCAGGATCGAGCGTTGGT
Organism: Actinomycetota bacterium; assembly: GCA_039193795.1. Lineage (GTDB taxonomy): Bacteria > Actinomycetota > Acidimicrobiia > Acidimicrobiales > Aldehydirespiratoraceae > UBA11606. The sequence goes on from JBCCWI010000004.1 coordinate 84,919, forward strand.
CGTGCTCCTCGCCGGTGCGCAGCACGAGCAGCTGGGTCTCGTACTCCTCGGGTGACCCGAGCCCGTAGATGGCCGAGACCGATGCCACGACGATCGTGTCGCGCCGGGTCAGCAGCGACGATGTCGCCGAGTGGCGGAGGCGATCGATCTCGTCGTTCACCGACGAGTCCTTCTCGATATAGGTGTCGCTCGAGGGCATGTACGCCTCGGGCTGGTAGTAGTCGTAGTAGGAGACGAAGTACTCGACGCGGTTGTCGGGGAAGAACTCCTTGAGCTCGTTGGCGAGCTGGGCGGCCAGCGACTTGTTGGGGGCGAGCACGAGGGTCGGGCGCTGGACCTGCTCGATGGTCCACGCGATCGTCGCGCTCTTGCCGGAGCCGGTGATGCCCAGGAGGGTCTGGAAGCGGTCGCCCGCCTCGATGCCCGCAGAGAGGGCTTCGATCGCCTTGGGCTGATCACCGGCGGGGACGAACTCGGAGTCGACTCGGAACGGGGTCTTGGCCGCGGGAACCGTCACGGGAGGCATGGTCCCAACCTAGCCAAGGGGTGTGACACCGCCCCGCGAACGATCCCGGCCGAAAAGTGTCCACCGGCGCACCGCCGTCGCTCGGGACCTGCGAAACCCGGGGTCGGTCCGGGACGGAGCAAGCCCGCCGGTCCGGCACCGACCACCTACCATCGCGACGAACAGGAGCGCACCATGTCCACACGAGAACTCGGCCTCATCGGCGTCATCGTCTTGCTGATCGGGATCCTCGCCGGCATCGGGATCAGCACGCTCGGCGGGGACGATCAGCCCACCACGACCACCGCCGAGGCGACCGACGACACCCCGGCGGACGAAGCCACGGCCGACACCACCACGACGCTCGCGCCGACCACGACGGCACCGCCGACCACCGCCGCACCGGCGACCACGACCGAGGCCCCGACCACCACCGCTCCGACCACCACGGTCGCGCCGACGACCACCACCACCGTCGCGCCGCCCCCGGCGCTCGCCGACACCTCGACCGGCGAGGTCCTCGGGCTGGCGGTCGGCACCGACTTCGAGTCGGTGGTCGCCGCGGTCAGTGCGGTCTGGGGCGCACCAACCGACGACACCGGCTGGACCAACACCTGCATCCTCGCCGGCGAGGGCGACAACGACCGGATCGTGCGATGGGGGAACTTCCACATCACCGGCAGTCGCTGGGAGGGGCCCGAGACCTACCTCGGCTTCATCTACCAGCGCGGCGCCGCGGGGAACGTCGATCCGACCGGCCCGACGCCCGACGACGTCGTCTTCCCGGCCGGCGGCGCCTGGAATCAGACACTGGCCGAGTTCATCGCCGCCACCGGCGCCGAGGAACAGCTCTGGGCCGCCGACTTCGGGTTCGCCGCCGCCCGCTGGGGCGACGGAGGCCAGTTCCGGACCTTCGAGGCGACGACCGACGGCGTCATGAACTTCGTGTCCTGGAACCCCAGCGACCTCTGTGAGTGACGGGTCGACCGGATCCGGGCCCGAATCCGATCCGGTCCACACCTCGACTCGCGTCGCACGTGATCACTCTCCGCGTTCCTCGATTCTCGGAGCGCGGTGCACTACGGTGACAACGGCGATGTGAGGAGGGGCTGTGGAGGCCGTGGGACCGATGGCGAACCGGCGGCGCGTCATGCGCCGATCCGGCTGGACGATGGCGATCCTGGGACTGTTCGCGACCGCACTCTCCGTGGTCCCCGTGGCCGCGCAGGACGACGAGCCCGTCGACCCGGAGCTGCCCACACCGCGCGGCGCCGTCACCTGGCGCGCGATCTCCTCCGACACCGGCGAACTCGACCCACCGTTCCCGATCGAAGGCACCGAACAAACCGACTCCCAGATCCTCGACATCGACCGCGACGGGATCAACGACTTCGTCATCACCAACCGCAGCGACGCCCCGGCCGGTGTCTGGTTCCAACGAACGGCCACGGGCTGGATCCGCCACGTCTTCGAAGACGAACTGCTCAATCTCGAGGCCGGCGGCACCCACCACGACGTCGACGGTGACGGCGACCTCGACATCGTGGTGGGCGAGGACTACCGCGGCGACTTCATCTACTGGTGGGAGAACCCCTACCCCGACTTCGATCCCGCCGTCACCTGGGAACGCCACGAGATCAAGAACGCGGGTACCAACGAGCACCACGACATCATCTTCGGCGACGTCGACGGCGATGGGGCCGACGAGTTCATCTTCTGGAACAACGGCACGACCCTCAACGTCGCCGAGATCCCGGCGGACCCCAAGGCCGGACCGTGGCCGTTCACCACGATCTTCCGCGACACGGTCGAGCCACGGGACAAGAACGAAGGCCTCGCGATCATCGACGTCGATCTCGACGGTGTCGACGACATCGTCGGCGGCGGCCGCTGGTTCAAGTACGACGGCGGGACCTCCTACATCCGCACCGACATCGACACCTCGCTCAAGTTCAGCCGTACCGCAGCGGGCCAGCTCATCCCCGGCGGCCGACCCGAAATCGTCTTCGTCATCGGCGACATCAGCGACCCCTTCGACGGCTCGAGTCGGCTGACGGTCTATTCGTGGGACGGCACCGACTGGGTCGGCATCGACCCGATCGGCGAGGACTCCCAGAGCGCCCACAGCCTGCAGATCGAGGACGTCAACCAAGACGGGCTCCTCGACATCTTCGTGGCGGAGATGACCCTGAGCGGCAACGACGACGCCAAGGGCCGCATCCTCTACGGCGACGGGACCGGTGGGTTCGAGGTGCAGGACTTCAGCGTCGGCAACGACTTCCACCAGTCCAAGATCGGCGACCTCGACGGCGACGGCGACATCGACGTACTCGGCAAGCCGTTCAACGGAGGCACCCCGCTCGTCAACATCTGGCTCAACGACGGCATCGACCTCGGCATCCTCCCGCTCGACCAGTGGGTGCGCCACAGCGTCGACGACAACATGCCCCATGTGGCCAGCCACGTCCGATGGGGCGACCTCGACGGTGACGGCCGGCTCGACATCGTCGCCGGCGGCTCGATCTACGAATCCGACCCCAGCGGCGACTACGCCGAACCCTGGAGCCGTCGCTCGGTCCCCGCACCGCTCACCAACGTGGCGCTCGTCCACGACTTCGACGGCGACGGACACCTCGACCTCCTCGGCACCGACGGCATCGGTCATTCCGAGCACCCCGGCAGCGTCACCATGTACTGGGGCCACAACAACGGCGACGGCACCTTCACCGTCTACGACAACATCGAGCCCGGTGCGGCCTCCCGCGTGCAACACGCCTTCGTGTCGGGCATCGACATCGCCGACATCGACAAGGACGGCCTGCAGGAGGTCGTCGTGTCGTGGAACCACGGCGAATTCGGCGACTCGGGCATGGACGTGTTCACCGTGCCCGCTGACCCGATCAACGACACCTGGGACATGACCACCGTCTCGCCGGTCTCCGAGGGCGAGGAGGCCCCCCTCGGCGACATCGACGGCGACGGCGATCTCGACATCTTCCAGGGCTCGGGCTGGCTCCGCAACGAGTACCCGCTCCAGGAGTGGACCCGATTCACGGTCACCACCCAGGTGGGCAACAACACGCCCTACGACGATCCCGACCGGGTCTCCCTCGTCGACGTCGACGATGACGGTGACCTCGACGCGGTGATCGGGCTCCTGTTCGAGAACCAGGCGACCCCCGTCGATCTGATCTGGCTCGAGAATCCCGAGGACCCGACCGGCGAGTGGCCAATCCACGTCATGGGCGGCGGGATCGGCGGCGGCTTCGCGATGTCGGTCGGCGACGTCGACAACGACGGCGATCCCGACGTCGCACTCGGCGAACACGTCGGCGACGCACGCCTGCTCATCTTCGAGAACATCGACGATGCGACGAGCTGGACCGAGCATGAAGCCGACGAGGGCGGCGAAGGCATCGACCATCACGTCGGCGCCCTGCTGGTCGACTTCGACGGTGACGGCGACCTCGACGTCGTCTCGATCGGCTGGTGGAACCAGAAGGTCTGGTTGTTCGAGAACAAGGCGGTCGAGCCGGGCCAGTTCAGCGACGACCAGGCCCCGACCGTTCCCACCGACGTCACCGCGACCCCGACGTCGGCCACGACCGTCGAGGTGGCCTGGACCCCGTCGACCGACAACCGGGGCATCCGGGAGTACGAGATCTGGCGCGACGGGTCACCGATCGGCACGACGACCGGCGTCAGCTTCATCGACAGCGGCCTGACCACCGGAATCACCTACGCCTACACCGTGATCGCGGTCGACACCTCCGGCAACGAGTCGGCCCCATCGAGCCCGGCTGCGGAAGCGACGACGCTCGAGCCCGACACCGAACCACCGACGCCGCCGGCCTCGCTGACCGCGGTGGCCGGACCGGGCCGGGTCGATCTCTCGTGGTCGCCATCGTCGGACAACCGGGCGGTCGCCGGCTACCGCGTGCTGCGCGGCGGTGTCGAGATCGCGTCGCTCGACGGCGAGACCCTCTCGTATCGCGACGAGCCGCTGCCGGCCGAGACCACCTTCACCTACGAGGTCGTCGCCTTCGATCTCGACGCCAACTCGTCGACCCCGGGCGCGTCCACCGCGTCGGCGACCACGCCGGCGCCACCGAGCGGCCTCTGGGCGGCCTATGGATTCGAGGACGACGGCACCGACATCACCGACTCCAGTGGCAACGGCAACGACGGCACACTCGTGCCGAACGCACAGTTGGTCGACGCCGAAGTGAGCGATCAGGCCCTCGCGGTCGACGGGTCGGTCGGCGACGTCGACCTCGGCACGCTCGACATCGACAGCGACGAGTTGACGATCATGGCGTGGATCAACGCCGACGACTTCGACGTCTACGACGCTCGGATCGTCTCGAAGTCGACCTCGACGGCGGCCAACGATCATCTCTGGATGCTGTCGACCTTCCGGCAGGACAGCCTGCGGTTCCGGTTGCGGACCGACGACGGCGGCGGCACGACCACGCTGATCAGCGACCGGTTCATCCTCGACACGGGCACCTGGCATCACGTGACCGCCACCTACGACGGCACGACCATGCGGTTGTGGCTCGACGGCGTCGAGGTCGGATCGACCCCGAAGTCGGGCTCGGTGTTCACCGACCCGACGGTCCCGGCGGCGATCGGTGCCAACCCCGGCGCCGCCGGCCAGGTCTTCGACGGCCGGATCGACGACGTCAAGATCTTCGCCCGAGCGCTCGACGCCGCCGAGATCGCGACGGAGATGGACGCCCACGTCGGCTCGGTGCCCCCCGACACGACCCCACCAGCGGTCGTCACCGATGTCACGGCGACCGCAGCGGGGACCGACGCGGTCGACGTCGAGTGGAACGCAACGACCGACGACGTGGCCGTCGCCTCCTACACGGTCCGGCGCGACGGTGTCGCCATCGCCACCGTCCCCGCCGCGACGACCTCCCACCGCGACACGGGCCTGTCGCCCGACACGACCTACGCCTACACCGTCACCGCCACCGACACGTCGGCCAACACCAGCGACCCGAGCGACCCCGCCGAGGCCACCACCGCCCCCCTCGACACCACTCCCCCGGCCACGGTCACGAACGTGAACGCGAGCGCGACCGGCCGGACGACGGTCAGCGTCACGTGGGCCCCCACGACCGACGACGACGCCGTCGCCTCCTACACCGTCCTGCGGGACGGGGTGCCGGTGGCCACCGTCGACGACGCCACCACGACGTTCGACGACACCGGTCTCAGCGCCGGCGGCGAGTACGCCTACACCGTCACGGCGTCGGATCCGTCGGCCAACACCTCCCCGCCCAGCGACCCGGCGACGGCCACCACCGACCCGCCCGACACCACGCCCCCGGCCACGGTCACCGGCGTCACCGCGGCCGCGACCGGACGGACCTCGGTCACCGTCGGCTGGGACGCCACCTCCGACGACGAAGCCGTCGCCACCTACACGGTGCGCCGCGACGGAACCCCCGTCGCAACCGTCGACGCCGCCACGACCACCTTCGACGACACGGGCCTGACCCCCGGCACGACCTACGCCTACACGATCGTCGCGACCGACACCTCGGCCAACGCCTCCACCCCCTCCACCGCCGCCAACGCCACCACCGACCCGCCCGACACCACACCGCCCGCAACGGTCACCGGCGTCACCGCCGTCGCGACGGGCGAGAGCACCGTGGACGTCGACTGGGACGCGACCACCGACGACGAAGCGGTCGCCACCTACACCGTCCTGCGCGACGGAACCCCCATCGCCACGCTCCCCGCCGACACGACGAGCCACACCGACAGCGGCCTCTCGCCCAACACCGCCTACGCGTACACGGTGACCGCCACCGACACGTCGGCCAACACCAGCGACCCGTCCACCGCGGCGAACGCCACCACCGACGGGCCCGACATCACGCCGCCGGCGGTTGTCGCAAACGTGACTGCGGTCGCGGCCGGTCGCACCTCGATCGACGTCGGCTGGGACGCCACCTCCGACGACGAAGCCGTCGCCACCTACGGGGTCCGCCGCGACGGAACCCCCGTGGCGACCGTCGACGCCGCCACCACGAGCTTCACCGACACGGGCCTCTCGCCCGGCACGACCTACGCCTACACGATCACCGCCACCGACACCTCGGCCAACACCAGCGATCCGAGCGACGAAGCCGAAGCGACGACCGACCCGCCCGACACGACACCGCCGGCGCCGGTCACCGGCGTCACCGCCGTCGCGACGGGCGAGAGCACCGTGGACGTCGACTGGGACGCGACCACCGACGACGAAGCGGTCGCCACCTACACCGTCCTGCGCGACGGAACCCCCATC
>JBCCWI010000005.1:0-84510 GCA_039193795.1 Actinomycetota bacterium
GCGCGCTCAGCGGTTGGATCCTCGATCCCGACCGCAAGAAGATGTCGAAGTCGAAGGGCAACGTCGTCGTCCCGACCGACCTGCTCGAGCAGTACGGCTCCGACGCCGTCCGCTACTGGGCATCGTCGGGTCGTCCCGGCACCGACACGGCCTTCGACGAGGGGCAGATGAAGATCGGGCGTCGCCTCTCGATCAAGCTGCTCAACGCCAGCAAGTTCGTCCTCGGTTTCGGCGATCCCTCCGCGGGACTCGACCCGAGCGCGGTCACCGACACCCTCGACCGCTCGATGCTCGACCGCCTCGCCGATCTCGTCGACGAGGCGACCACCGCATTCGACGCGTTCGACTACGCCCGTGCGCTCGAACGCACCGAGTCGTTCTTCTGGTGGTTCACCGACAACTACATGGAGCTCGTCAAGGCGCGGGCCTACGGCGAGTACGGCGAACGACGGGCCGCATCCGCGCACCACGCGCTGCGGATGGCGCTGTCGACCCTGCACCGCCTGTTCGCCCCGTTCCTCCCCTTCGTCACCGAAGAGGTCTGGGACTGGTGGCAGGACGGCTCGATCCACCGATCGGCATGGCCGACCTCCGCCGAGCTGCGCGAGCCCGCGGCCGCCGCCGGGAGCCAAGCGAGCGACGTCGCCACCAACGCGCTCATCATCGTCCGCCGCGAGAAGAGCGAGGCGAAGCGCAAGCTCCGCACCGCCGTCCTCACGGCGACCTTCTCGGGCCCCGCCGACCAACTGGCGCTGCTCGACCAGGTCATCGACGACGTCACCGCCGCCGGGGTCATCCACGAGGTCGGTCCTCACGGAAGCGGCGACGAGTTGGCCGTCACGGTCGAGCTCGAACCCGAGGACGAGGCCTGATCATGGCGGTCGGCGACCGCGATCGCTGGAACGACAAGTGGGCCGAGGCCGGTCGCGGCACGTCGCACGGCTCGTCGCTCGTCGAGCTCGTGTCGCCGTGGCTCCCGACGACCGGCTCGCTGCTCGACGTCGCCGGCGGCGGTTCACCGGACTCGTTGGCCTTCGCCCGACTCGGCCTCGACGTCACCGTCACCGACGTCAGCGACGTGGGCCTCATCCAGGCCCGCCAACGAGCCCTGGCGGAGGATCTCGACATCACGACGATCGAAGCGGACCTCGAGGAGGAGCCACTTCCCGCCGGCCCCTTCGACGTCGTCACCGTCGCCAACTACCTCCAGCGCGACCTGTTCACGGCGATGGCCGAACGGCTCGCCGCCGGCGGCGTGCTCGCGGTCGTCATCGCCACCGAGATCAACCTCGAACGCAACGAACACCCTCGCCGAGACTTCCTGCTGGCGGCCGACGAGCTCCCTGCGCTGGTCGGCGACCTCACCGTGGTGCACCATTCCGAGGCCTGGCGCGAGAACGGGCGCCACGAGGCCCACCTCGTCGGCCAGCGGGGCTGAGTCAGATGGGATCCTGATCCCACAGGTGGGTCCGGGGCGGGTCGCCGTACAACAACTCCGCCGGGGACTTCTTGTCGATGTTGCCGATCAGGCCCCGGTAGACGCCCAGCCCACACATCTCCCGCAGTTCGGGGCTGAACGTCGCCATACGATCGTGCGGGATCCCGAGCTGTTGGTTCTCCTGTTGTCGGATGAAGCCGGCGCAGTAGTTCATGGCGATGCCGGTACGCCAACCATCGGTGCGGTTGGCGCCGCCGCCGTGCCACAGACTCCCGGTCCAGATCAGCACACTGCCCCGGGCCATTTCGGCGGCGATCGAGTCGTGACCTTCGACCTCTCGGTACCTGGGGGTCTTGAGGTGATGGCTTCCCGGGACGAGGCGGGTAGCGCCGTTGGCCTCGGTGAAATCGGTGAGTGCCCACATCGTGTTGCACACCGTCGGTGAGTGCGGCTTCGCCAGCCGCATCATCTGATCGTCGGCGTGGATCGGTTGCGCCGACTCACCCGGACCGATCGACACCGACGCGATCGACGAGACGAGGAATCCGTCTCCGAGCACACCCCCGACGATCGGCGCGATCGACGGGTGGGTCGGCACCTCGGGCCACGGACCCTCGTGGGCCAAGAGGTTGAAGACCCGCTTCGTGTTCGCACCCTCGAAGGTGTTGGGTGTGGGCTGCGTGCCAAGGCGGCCCTCGAGGTCCTCGAGGGCCGCCTCGAGGGCATCGATCAGTTCGGGCTCGATGGCGTTTTCGACGATCGTCCAACCTTCGTCGTCGAGTCGGGCGACATGGTCGTGCACGGACGTGGCCATGGCGTGACCCTACGCCGCCCCTGGTCAGTGCGGGTGGTCGTGATGATGGTGATGATGCCCGTGGTCGTGATGGTGGTGATCGTGACCGTGTCCCGATCCTCGATGCTCCGCTGCGAGATGTGAATGGCCGACACCGATCGGCTGACCTGCCTTGTCCTCCATCCCGGGGAACGGCGCGCGGTAGGCGCAGGTGTCGCAGTTGACGACCGGAACACCGTCGAGCGCCTCTCGGTACCGCTGGACGATGACGGCGGTGAGCCGGGGGTCGGGACCGAAATACCCCGCATCGATGACCTCGACCCCGGTCTCCGCTTCGAAGTCGGCGATCTGATCCCTGGCGCGCTCGATGAGTTTGCCGTTGCAGATGAACCAGAAGAACAGCGCGATCTTCTCGAACCCGAGCCGACCGACCTGATCGAGCGCGTCGGGGGTGAGGGGCCAGGTCATCCCCGTGAACCCCATCTGGAGGAACCCGCTGTCGACCCACTCCGAGAGCAGCCGGCCTGCCTTTGAGGCCTCGCCGTTGGCGTCGGGGTCTGATGTCCCTCGCGCGATGACGACGAGGGGGAGACCCGCTCCGCCGGCCGTGGTGAGGTTGTCGGCCGCGATCTCGACCATCTCCGGCACGACGCCGAACGGCGATCCGAAATGGATGTCGACGTCGGGATGGCGCAGGCGACCTTCCACGACGATGGCCGGAACATCGGACTTGGCGTGGCTTGCGGCCAGCAGCATGAGCGGCAGGATCACGATCCGCGTGCAGCCGCGCGCCACCATCGCATCCAGCACCACCCCGGCCGGCGGGCTGGTCATCTCCAGGAACCCGACCTCGACGACGATGTCGGGGAGTGCCGCGGCGACATGATCACCGATCTCGTGCATCTGAGCCTCGCTGATCATGCAGCGCGACCCGTGACCGACCAGGAGCAACCCTTCCGCCCCGGTCTCGGGGGGTCGAGGTGGCCGCGAGGGCGACGCGACCGATGGCCGGAGCGGAATCGACTTCTTGCGCTCAACCAGCATCAGCGGTCCTCCGGGCCTCACGAATCGATGCGGCTGCTCGCATCGGATCGATGTCGCTGGCGCCGACGCACGGCACCTCGAATGCGTCGGCCAGCAGGGCAGCGCGCCCCAGCCTCGGCATCTGCGCCTCACAGTCGAGCACGAGACCGGCGATCCCGTCTCGTCGGAGAGCGCGGGCCGCGTCGAGCGCGTCGTCGAACGCATCGGGCGCGCCGGTGGCGCGACCGTCGGTGATGACCGCGATCAGGGGGACCCGGGCCGGGTCGCGACGATCGCGGGCCAACCGGTGCGCGACTCGCAGACCGGCCGCCAACGGCGTGGTCCCGCCAGTGGGCAGATCCACAAGTCGGTTTCGCGCGACCTCGATCGAACCGGTCGGGCTCAACACGACCTCGGCGTCGTCGCCCCGGAAGGTGACGAGTGCGACCTGATCGCGCCGTTCGTAGGCGTCGGTGAGCAGACCGAGCGCGGTTCCGGTGCCGAGTGCGGCGCGATCGGCAGCACCCATCGAACCGCTCGTGTCGACGACCAGGATCAGGAGACTGCCCGACGGGTATTCCTTCACAGCGAGCCGGACGTCATCGGTGGTGAGCACCGCTTCCGGGTCCGCGGCTCGTCGCTCGGCGACTCGCCGCACGGTTCCGGCGACGGCGATGGGACGGGTCGATGTCGGGTCGTACGGCTCGTCGCGGACGAACCGTCCCTTGCTTGCGTCCGCCACCGCACGACGACCCGACGTGGCATCGCCGCCGGAGCGTGATCGCAGCTCGCGGGTCGGGGGTCGGCGATCGTCGCCGACCGCCATCGGCTGCGACGCTTCCGATGACGCCTGCGGCGACTCGGCGTCTGCAGACGATCCGTCGTCGGCCGGACCGTCGGGTTCGGTGCCGTCGCGGGGGACGGTGTCGTCGATCGCGTCTGCGAGGTCGTCGGGAGGCAGGACGGGGGGGTCGAACGGATTGCGGCGGCTGCGGTGGGCGAGCACGAGCGGGGCGACGCGCCGGAGATCGGACGCATCCGCCACCGGCCGACCGTCGAGCGCTGCGTGGGCAGCGGCGGCGCGACAGAGCACGATGTCGGCCCGAAGCCCTTCGGCGCCGACCGCGAGCGCAAGACGGCTCGCCGTCTCGACGAGCTCGTCGGGGATCTGCGCCGGCTCGGCGGCGGCGATGACACTGGCCAACCGCTCGGTCTCTGCGGCGAGGTCGTCGGCGGCGCCTGCGTCGAACGACAAACGGCGGCGAACCGCCTCGGCGCGCTCGACCGGGTCACCGCTGGCGGTGATGCTGACCGAGAGGCCGAATCGGTCGAGGAGTTGCGGTCGCAGTTCCCCCTCCTCGGGGTTCATCGAGCCAACGAGCACGAGGCGGGCGTCGTGCACGTGGGACACGCCCTCCCGCTCGACCCGGTTCGTGCCCGAGACGGCGACGTCGAGCAGCGTGTCGACCAGATGGTCGGCCAACAGGTTGATCTCGTCGACGTAGAGAACTCCCCCGTGGGCGGCAGCGAGCAGCCCAGGGGTGAACCGCACCTCGTGCTCGGCGATGACCGTGTGCAGATCGAGACTGCCGATCAGCCGATCCTCGGTGGTTCCGAGCGGCAGATCGACGAACGCGGCCTCGCCCGACAACAGATCGGCGAGGCCTCGGGCGAGCGTCGTCTTGGCCGACCCCTTCTCGCCGCGCAGCAGCACCCCACCGATCCGCGGATCGATGGCGACCAACTGCAGGGCGAGTTTGGCGTCGTCCTGGCCGACGACCGCAGCGAACGGGAACCGTCGATCGGTCACCGGCGCTCTTCCCATGCCTCGGCTTCGAGGATCGCGGACTCGAGCGTCGCCCGAGCTTCGGGCGTGGCGTCCCACATGTCGCGCTGATCGGCTTCGAGGAGCCGTTCCGCGATCGACCGGAGCGCCCACGGATTGGACTCCTCGAAGAAGGCCTTCATCTCGGCATCGCCGACATAGGCCTCGGTGACCCGTTCGTACATCCAGTCCTCCACGACCTTGGCGGTGGCGTCGTAGCCGAAGAGATAGTCGACGGTGGCGGCGAGCTCGAACGCGCCCTTGTAGCCGTGCCGCTGCATGGCGCCGATCCACTTCGGGTTCAGCACGCGGCTGCGCACGACACGGGCGGCCTCCTCGGCCAACGTCCGAACCTTGGGGTTGGCCGGGTCGGCCGAGTCGCCGAACCACGCTTTGGGTTCGCGACCACTCAGCGCCCGGACCGCCGCGACCATGCCGCCGTGATCCTGGAGATAGTCGTCCGAGTCGAAGATGTCGTGCTCACGGTTGTCCTGATTCTTGACCGCCACCTCGATGGCGGCGAAACGGCGGCGCATCGCCTCCGGTTCAGAGGTGCCGAACCGGTCCCGTCCGTAGGCGAAGCCCGACCACGCGAGATACACCTCGGCCAGGTCGGCGTCGCTGCGCCAGTCGCGGGATTCGAGCACGGGGAGGATGCCCGAACCGTAGCCACCCGGCGGCGGCCCGTAGATACGAGCGTCGGCCACGCCAACGGCGGCGATCGGGTTCTGTTCGATCGGTTCATCGAGCGCGGCCACCATGGCCACGGCATCGTCGAGCAGTGCGATGACGTGGGGGAACGCATCGCGGAAGAACCCCGAGATGCGCAGGGTGACGTCGACTCTGGGTCGACCGAGCTCGGCGAGCGGAATCACCTCGAGCCCGACGACCCGCCCGCTCTCGTCGTTCCACTGCGGACGGACCCCCAGGAGCGCCAACGCTTCGGCGGCGTCGTCGCCGGTGGTCCGCATGGCCGCCGTGCCCCAGAGCACGAGACCGACCGTCGTCGGCGCTTCGCCCGTCTCGTCGACATGCTTCTCGACGAGACGTTCCGCCAACGACGACCCGACCTGCCAGGCCAGCGGCGACGGAATCGCCTTCGGGTCGACCGAGTAGAAGTTGCGGCCGGTCGGGAGCACATGGGCGCCCCCGCGGCTGGGCGCACCGCTCGGCCCGGCGGGTACGTACCGGCCTTCGAGCATGCGCAGCAGGTTGTCGATCTCGTCGGTCGTCTGTTCGAGCGATGGCACCAGCCGGGCAGCGACCCAGCGGAGGGTCGGATCGTCGGTCGAAGTCGAGTCCCAGCCGGTCGCCGCCAACGCCTCGACACGGGCACGACACTCGGCCTCGATGCGGTCGACACCGACCCGGTCGGCCGTGTCGAGGTCGAGGCCCAAGTCGGCAGCCACGGTCGCTCGTAGCGCCGGCACCGACCCCTGGGGCAGCCGGGTGACGGCCAGAGCGGTCTCGACGAGCGTGTCGCCTTCGGGCCCGCGGCCCAACAGGTGGAGGCCACCCCGGATCTGTGCGTCCTTCAAGGCGCAGAGGTAGCCGTCGACATGGAGGATCATGTCGTCGAAGTCGTCGGCGTCATCGGGGGCCGCATCCCCGAGTTCGAGATCGCGGTGGATCTCGGTCGAGACCAGCAGTTCCCACACCTGATCTCGGATCGCTGGCAGCTTGCCCGGGTCCATCGCCTCGTACTGGGCGTAGGCGTCGAGGAGCTGCTCGAGGCGGGCGACGTCGTCGTAGACGTCGGCCCGGGTGAGCGGCGGTGGCAGATGGTCGATGACGATGGCGTGGGTCCGCCGCTTGGCCTGCGTGCCCTCCCCGGGATCGTTGACGACGAACGGGTAGGCGAGCGGCAGGTCGCCGAGCGCGGCGTCGGGGAAACAGCTTCCCGAGAGCGCCAGCGCCTTGCCCGGCAGCCACTCGAGGGTGCCGTGCTTGCCGAGGTGCACCATCGCGTCGGCGCCCCACCCACCCTCCTCGGCGGACGCTGCGAGCCAGCGGTAGAACGCCAGGTAGTGATGGGGCGGCGGCATGTCGGGTGCGTGATAGGTGCCGATCGGATCCGGCCCGAACCCGCGGGGTGGCTGGATGGTCACCAGCACGCCGCCCAGATCGAGGCCCGGGAACACCAGCTCGCCGCCGTGGTGATACACCTCGCCGGGGGCCGGGCCCCACAGCGCTTCGACCTCGGATCGAGCGTCATCGGGAAGCCCGGAGAACCAGGACGTGTACGCGTCGGCATCGAGTCGCCCCGGCGCGTTGGCCAGCTGTTCGTCGCTGAGCGTCGGGAGGTCGTAGGTGAGCTTGTCGGCCAACTCGGCCATCAGGGCATCGCCGTCCTCGGGAATCCGGTCGACCCGGTGCCCGGCGCGGGCAAGCGCGTGGAGCAGATCGACAGCGGAGGCCGGCGTGTCGAGACCGACTGCGTTTCCGAGCCGACTCCGCTTGGTCGGGTAGGCCGACAGCACGAGGACGACACGGCGATCCGCAGGAGGTGTTCTCCGCAGTCGGGCATGCCGCACCGCGAGCCCGGCGAGACGCTCGGTTCGGTCGGCATCGGTCCGGGTGGCGACGATCTCCCCTCCCTGCTCGGCATCGTCGTCGACGATCTCCTTGAAGGCGAACGTCGGACCGATGATCCGGCCGTCGAACTCGGGGATCGCCACGCCCATGCCGACGTCGACCGGTGACAGGCCGGCGTCATCCTCGGCCCATGCGGCCGCGGAGCGGCTCGACGCAGGAGCCTGGATGACCGGCACGTCGAGCTCCGCGAGCATCGGCACCTCCCACTGATCGCCGTCCTCGCCCGCCGTCGCGCCGGCGGCGAAGATCGATGTGATCACCGCATCGACCCGGTGTTCGATGCAGAGCCCGAGGGCCGGTACCTCGCCGGCGTCGTCGAGACGGAGCGAGTAGGTGAAGATCGGCAATGCGTCGCCGCCCTTGGCCTCGATTGCGTCGCACAGGTCGGCGACATAGGTCGTGTTCCCGGCGACGAGGTGGGCCCGGTAGAAGATGACGGCCACCAAGGGCCGATCGGCGTTGCGGGCCGCGTCCGGCCGACCGAGGCCGGCGCCGTCCCACACGCCCGTGCGGGGCAGCTCGACCGGCGGTTCGAAACCGAACCCGGTGAACAGCATCGTGTCCGAAACGAAGCGGAAGAGTTGGCCGATGTTCCCCGGGCCGCCGGCGACGAGGTAGCCGTGGGCCTCGGCCACGACCCCGGCGGGCGCGGTCGATCGCTCCGCCAGCTCCGCGTCGGGGATCGCTTCGCCACCGACCGCCAGCACGGGGATCGAGGCGTCGGCGGCGGCCGCCAGCAACTCCTCGAACGCGCCCTCCCACGCCTTGGCTCCTCCGAGCAAGCGGACGATCATCACGTCGACCCCGGCGAGTGACGGTGCGGTGTCGAGCCGGTCGGGATTCGCCCACCGCACCGCACCGAAGCCCTCGGGCAGATCGTCGACGGCGGAACGAGCCGCCAGCAGCTCGGTGTCGGCGTTGGAGAGGAAGAGGATCATGTGGGGCGTCCTTGGATGGAGGTCATCGGCATTCACCGATCAACCGGTAGAGCGCGGGCAGGTCGAGTGACGCGGCGAGATGATCGGCCAACCGGTCGAGCTCGGCCTCGCGATGGGTGGCGGGCGTGACGGCTCCGGGCGCGAACGACGATCCCGAGCGTGCGGCGACCTGCCGCAGGAACGCGTGGCGGAACTCGTCCTCGTCGAACAGGCCGTGCAGTGTCGTACCGAACACGGCACCGGCCCGGAATCCCTCGGGTTCGCCGTCGAGCACGAGCCACGGTTCGTCGCTTGCATCACCGTCGGGGCGCACCCGGCCGTGATGGATCTGGTAGCCGACGATCGGGTGTCCGAGTGCGTGGCCCCGCCGACAGGCGAGCACCTTGTCGGCGGCGAAGGAGGTCGAAACGGGGAGTGCACCGAGGCCGTCGACGGCACCGGCCCGACTCTCGACGTCGTCGTCGATGTGGCGGCCGAGCATCTGGTAGCCGCCGCAGATCCCGAGCACCGTGGTGGTCGACGGCAGGTCGGTGATCGCTCGATCGAAGCCGCGATCACGCATCCAACGGAGGTCGTCGACCGTCGCCTTCGATCCCGGGATGATGACGAGGTCGGGTACCCCGAGCTCGCGGGCGGAGCGCACGAACCGCACGTCGACGTCGTCCTCGAGGGCCAGTGCATCGACATCGGTGAAGTTCGAGATGCGGGGCAACCGGATCACGGCGACATCGAGCGACGCCGATGCGTCGGACTCCGGCAATCGGTCGAGGGCGAGCGAGTCCTCGGCGTCGAGGCGGAGCGACTCCAGCATCGGAACCACGCCAAGCGTCGGGATCCCGGTGAGCGCCTCGAGCTGATCGGTGCCGTCGAGCAGCAGTGCGGGGTCGCCGCGGAGCTTGTTGATCACGAACGCTTTGATGCAGGCGGCCAGGTGCTCGGGCAGCACGCCGACGGTTCCGTAGAGCGAGGCGAACACGCCGCCCGGATCGATGTCACCGACCACGATGGCGGGGAGGCCCGCGGCTTCGGCCAGGCGGAGGTTGACGATGTCGTTGGCGAGCAGGTTGATCTCCGCAGGCGAGCCGGCGCCTTCGACCAGCACGACGTCGAACCTCGACCGCAGGTCGGCGAGTGCATCGAGCACCATCTCGAACAGTTCGGGCTTGGCCGAGTGGTACGCCTGGGCGCTCATCGTCGCGTACGGCTTGCCGAGCACCACGACCTGACTCTCGCGCTCGCCGGTCGGCTTCAGGAGCACGGGATTCATCGCGACCTCGGGCTCGACGCCGGCCGCCTGGGCCTGCAGGTACTGAGCCCGCCCGATCTCGTGGCCGGAGGTGGTGACGGCGGAGTTGAGCGCCATGTTCTGTGCTTTGAAGGGCGCCACCCGAACACCCGAGCGGGCGAGGAGACGGCACATGCCGGCGACCAACGTGGTCTTGCCCGAGTCCGAGGTCGTGCCGCACACCATCAACGCGCCGCGTTCGGGCGGGATGGCGTCGGCGTCGGCCGAACGGGGATGGAGCTCGGGTTCGTTGCGATCCATCCTCGTGGCTCGTCTGTCGGCAATGCGGGATCCGGCTGGCGATCTGGCTCCGAACGATCCGGTGCCGGCGTCGCCGACGATCGTTCGTCACAGTTGCGGGACAGCTCCGGATTCGCACCGGATTCCCCACCCGAGATGGCGCTGAGTATACCGATCGGCGGCCGCCCGCCTTCATGGCCGTCGGTCGCCAAATCCCCTGATCTGGGTCACACTTGCCGCCATGGCGCGTCGATCGATCGTTCTCATCAACACCGGCGAAGGCAAGGGGAAGTCCTCGTCCGCATTCGGCGTGATGTCGCGAGGGTGGGCTCGGGGTTGGAACGTGGGCGTCGTGCAGTTCGTGAAGGGCGGGAAGTGGAAGATCGGCGAACGCAAGCTCGCCGACCATCTCGACATCGAATGGCACACCCTCGGCGACGGCTTCACCTGGGAATCCACGGACATGGACGAGACCGTCGCGAAGGGCCGGCACGCATGGGGCGTCGCCAAGGACAAGCTTCAGAGCGGCGACTACCAGTTGCTGATCCTCGACGAAGTCACCTACACGATGAAGTACGGCTGGGTCGACGTCGCAGAGGTCGTCGAGGCGGTCCAGAACCGGGCCGAGGGCACCAATGTGGTGATCACCGGGCGCTACGCGCCCCAGGAACTCATCGACATCGCCGACACGGTCACCGAGATGCGCAAGGTCAAACACGCCTATGACCAGGGAATCAAGGCGATGAAGGGCATCGAGTACTGAGTCCGGGCCGGACATCGAGACTCGCCTTCCACCATGACCACCCTCGGCCCTCGCCTGGTCGTCGCCGGCACCCACTCCGGGGTCGGCAAGACCACGATCGCGACCGGGCTGATGGTCGCCCTGCGTCGAGCCGGCCACACGGTCGCGTCGGCCAAGGTCGGGCCGGACTTCATCGATCCCGGCTACCACTCGCTGGCTACGGGACGGCCGCCGCGCAACCTCGATGCGTGGATGAGCGGGCTCGAACTGATCGGGCCACTGGCCGCTCGCGCCGGCACCGACGCCGACATCACGATCATCGAGGGGGTGATGGGCCTCTTCGACGGCGCGAACGACGGATCACCCTCCTCGACCGCCGACATCGCCATCGAACTCGATGCACCGGTCGCCCTCGTGGTCGACGGCTCATCGATGAGCAGTTCGGTGGCTGCGTTGGTTCAGGGGTACCGGGACCACCGGCCCGAACTCCGATTCGCCGGGGTGATCCTCAATCGGGTCTCGACGGAACGACACCGAACCCTGCTGATCGAAGCGCTGGCGGCCATCGACGTTCCCGTGCTGGGCACGATCGCACGCGACGACGCGATGACGTGGCGCGACCGCCACCTCGGACTCGTGCCCGTCGACGAGCAGCCCGACGAGGTGCGGGCCTCGCTCGAGCGGCTGGGCGGAGCCGTGGGCGACGGATGCGACCTCGAGCGCGTGATGGCGATCGCCACCGCTGCGCCCGGGCGCACGGTCGACGCACCCCAGACCCCCGCACCCGGGTCGCCGGTGCCCATCGCGGTTGCGGGAGGACCAGCCTTCACGTTCCAGTACCGCGACAACATCGAGGCGCTTCAGGCGGCCGGGGCCGAGCTCCTTCCCTTCGATCCACTCGTCGATGAGCACCTTCCCGACGGCGTCGCCGGGCTCATCATCGGTGGGGGGTTCCCCGAGGTCTTCGCGCCTCGTCTCGCGGACAACCGCCGGCTGCTCGACGAGGTGGCGCACGCCGTCGGCGACGGACTCATCACCTGGGCGGAGTGTGGTGGTCTCCTGTGGCTGAGTCGATCACTCGATGATCGCTCCATGGCCGGAGTGATCCCCGCCCGGACCACGATGAGCGATCGGCTCACGCTCGGATACCGCACCGCAACCGCCGCGACCGACACGCCACTCGCTCTGGCGGGGTCGGTGCTGCGAGGTCACGAATTCCACTACTCGGTCTGCGAGCCCGGAGGCGATGCGCTGCAGCTCACGTCGCGCTTCGACATGCGTTCGGAGGGATTCGGTTCGCCGACGATGCTCGCGACCTATCTCCATCAGCATCTCGCCGCAGCTCCCGAGCGGGCGGAGCGGTTCGTCCAGTCCTGCCGAGAGGCCGACCGACACCGCTGATCCGTCGTGACAACGACCGAAGCCGACGCGTTACCCTACGTCATGCCCTACGTCTGGATCGCAGGGCCTGACCACCATGCGCAAGACCTCCGTCTACCTCCCCGATCGGCTCAAAGAACGTCTCGCCGCGCTCGCCGGCCATCTCGACGTGTCCGAAGCCGAACTCATCCGCGAAGCCATCGAGGCACGACTCGAGGAGCCCGGGATCGCACCGACCCCGCGCCCCGATCCCGCGATGCCCGGCCGCTTCGTCGGCGTCGGCGTCGGCCCCGGGCCAACCGACCTCGTCACCGTGCGCGCCATCGAGGCACTGCGCCGGGCCGACCGTGTCTTCGCGCCATGCACCTCGCTGGAGGCGGTCGGACGAGCCGAAGCGATCGTCCGGGAGGCGGCGCCCGATATCGTCGTCGAACGGCTGGTGTTCGTGATGCAACCGGACCACGACGCCCGGGCAGATGCCCTGGTCGCCGTCTGCGACCGGATCACCGAGCACCTGAACGCCGGTGAAGAGGTCGCCTTCATCACCCTCGGCGATCCCAACCTGTATTCGACCGTCTCCTCGGTGGTCGCCGGCGTTCGAGCCCGTCGCCCGAACACCGTCGTCGAGACGGTCGCCGGCATCATGGCCTTCCAGGCGCTCGCGGCCGAAGGCGGCGTCGTGCTCACCGATGAGCAGCAGAGCATCGTGCTGTTGCCGGCGAGCGTCGACGCCGAACTGATCGACGTCGAACTCGAGCGGCCGGATCGCACCGTCATCCTCTACAAGGGAGGCGGCCGGCTCGCCGCGGTCGCCGACCAACTCGAAGCGACCGGCCGGCTCGACGACGCCGTGCTGGGCGAACTCGTCGGGATGCCCGGCGAGCGGATCACCGCAGTGGCGGCGGTTCGCGATCAACCGGCGTCCTACCTCAGCACCGTCATCGCGCCGGCCCCCGAAGGCGTCGGACCGACACCGGGCATTGCGGAGGGCGCGTGACCGGCCGCATCTCGTTCGTGGGCGCCGGTCCGGGCGCCGACGACCTCGTGACCCTGCGCGGCGCGCGGCGTCTCGCTGACGCCGACATCGTGATCTGGGCCTCGTCGCTGGTACCCGCATCGATGTTGGATCACTGCCGCGAGGACGCCGTTCGGCACGACTCCGCCGTGATGACGCTCGAGGACGTCCTCGCGGTCTTCGACGCCAACCCGGACGCAGCGATCGTCCGTCTGCACTCGGGCGACCCGAGCGTGTATGGGGCGATCCAGGAGCAGATCGATTGGTGCCACTCCCACGGCCGAGCGTTCGAGGTCGTCCCCGGCGTCACCTCGGTCGCCGGCGCCGCCGCCGAGATTCGCCGGGAACTGACGATTCCCCAGCGCGGCCAGGCACTCGTCTACACCCGGCTCGCCGGCCGCACCAAGGCGTCGATGCGGCCCGGCGAGGACGTGGGTGCGTTCACCCCCAACGGAACGACGATGGCGGTCTTCCTCTCCGGCGCGAGACCCGACGAGCTGCAGGCCGAACTCCTCCGGGACGGCTCGGCCTACACCGAGGACACGCCGGCCGTCGTCCTCGTTCGGGTCACCTGGCCCGACCAGCAGATCGTGCACACGACCGTCGGCGAACTCGCCGACGCCATCCGGTCGACCGGGGCGACGATGACCGTGCTCGTCTTGGTGGGTGACGTCCTCGAGGACACGCCGGTGTCCGCCCGAAGCCACCTCTACGCCCCCGACTACACGACCGCCTACCGCCTGCGTTCCGTCGACGGCTCGACCCAGGGGCGAGCCAGCAAGCGGCGGACCAACTGACGTCATGGGCACCACCGAGCCGGAGCTCTCGCCGGATGTCGCCAATGCGAAGGGGCTTCGCACCGGCTGGACCACGGGAACCTGCGCGTCCGCAGCCGCGAAAGCAGCGACCCGGTGGCTGGTCGACGGCACAGCACCCGACGAGGTGGAGGTCGCGCTCCCGAGCGGGGAGCGCGTGCGGTTTCCCACGGCCGACATCGATCCCGCCACCCCCTTCCGGGTCGCGGTGGTGAAAGACGCCGGCGACGACCCCGACTGCACCGACGGCGCCCACATCACGGCGACCGTCGAGTGGGCCACCGACGGGATCGATCCGGTGGCCCTTCGGGGCGGCCACGGGGTGGGTCAGGTCACGAAGTCGGGCCTCGGGCTGGAGGTGGGGGGACCAGCGATCAACCCGGTGCCGGCCAGGATGATCCGCCAGGCGATCGCCGAGGTGACCGATCGGCCGCTCGTCTGCACCATCTCGGTTCCCGGCGGCGAGCAGATGGCGGCGAAGACGTCCAACGCCCGGCTCGGTATCGAAGGCGGGATCTCCATCCTCGGCACGACCGGCATCGTCAAGCCGTTCTCCACCGCGAGCTACCGAGCGAGCATCGTGCAACAGATCGACGTCGCCGCCGCCCAGGCCGCCGAGGTGGTCGTGCTGGCGACCGGCTCGCGCACCGACGACTGGGCTCAACGCACCTGGCCCGACGTGCCACCGGTGGCGTTCGTCGAGGTCGGCGACTTCACCGGCATCGCGCTTCGGCGGGCGGCGGGGGCCGGGATCGGTACGATCCGCTTCGTCGGTATGGCCGGCAAGATCGCCAAGCTGGCAGCGGGGGTCATGATGACCCACTTCCATCGCAGCAAGGTCGACACCGAGCTCCTCGCCACCGTGGCCACAGACACGCATGCACCCCCCACGATCGTCGCTGCCGCCACCGAGACGAACACGGCCCGCCACTTCGCCGAACGCTGCATGGACGAAGGGGTACCCGCACCGTTGGAACGTCTCTGCGAGCTGGCGGTGGCCAACTGTCGATCCCATGCCGGTGGCGATCTCGAGGTCGAAGTCGTCATGGTCGACTTCGACGGGATCGAGGAGCTGGCCCGTGCCTGACACTGCGCCGATCGCCGTCGTGGGCCTGGTCGGCGGCGCATGGTTCGGCGTCGGCGCCGAGCGGGCGATCCGCGACGCGGACGTGGTCGTCGGTGCCCGTCGCCACCTCGACGACCTTGCGGCCGACATCGAAGAACCGACCGAGTCCGTCGAGCTCGCCGGGCCACTCGACCAGCTACTCGACCTCGTCGCCGAGCGGTTCGCCGCCGGCCAACGCATCACGCTGCTCGCGAGCGGCGATCCCGGGTTCTTCGGGATCGAGCGACTGCTCGTCGGTCGATTCGGCGACGCCGTCGACATCCACCCGGCTCCCTCATCGATCGCCCTGGCCTTCGCCCGGGCTCGGCTGCCGTGGGACGACGCCGCCGTCGTCTCCGCCCACGGACGCTCCCTCGACCTCGCGCTCCCGCACATCCTCGATGCGCCGAAGGTCGCAGTGCTCGTTTCCGCGTCGACGCCGCCCGAAGCGATCGGCCGCGCCCTCGTGAGCGCCGGTGCGCCGCACCGCCACGCCATCGTGTGTTCGCGGCTCGGCGATCGAGACGAGACCGTCGTTCGCACGGACCTCGACGGCCTGGCGGCCGGCACGTTCGATCCGCTGTCGGTCGTGATCCTCACGACCGAGCCTGACCCCGTCGCACCGGAGGCGGCGCTCGAGTGGGGACGCCCGACGTCGGCCTACCGACACCGGGCGAGCATGATCACCAAGCCCGAGGTCCGGGCCGCCGCGCTCAGCGCACTCGACCTCTTCGGGGCGGCCGTGATGTGGGATGTCGGCTCGTCGAGCGGCAGCGTCGCGATCGAAGCGGCCCGCCTCGCCCCGGGGTGTCGTGTATTCGCGATCGAGCGCGAACCCGCCGACGCCGAACGCATCCGTCAGAACGCAGGGAGGGTGGCCGTGAGTGTCGTCGAGGGCGCGGCGCCCGGGGCCTTCGCCGACCTGCCCGACCCGGATCGGGTGTTCGTGGGTGGCGGCGGCATCGACGTCGTCGAGGCCGCCCTCGCGCGGATGCGGCCGAGCGGCATCCTCGCCGCCACGTTCGCCACGATCGACAACGCAGCCGCTGCGTCCCGCCTCGTCGGGGAGTCCGGTCGGATGGTGCAGATCGCCGTCAACCGAGCCGTGCCGATCGGCCCCGATCGAGCGCTGCGCTTCGAAGCCGACAACCCCGTGTTCCTGGTGGTGAGCCGATGACCGACACCATCGTGAGCGTCTCGATCACCGACGCGGGTCGACGCATCGCCCACCAGCTGCCGTTCGAGCACAGCCACGGCGATCTCGGCGAAACGGTCCGAGCCCGGTGGAACGACGTCGACGGGCTCGTTCTCGTCGCGGCCACCGGGATCGCCGTCCGGGTGATCGCCCCCTTGCTCACCGACAAGGACGACGGGCCCTTCGTCGTCGCGGTCGACGACACGGGACGTTTCGCCGTGCCGCTCTGCGGTGGACACCGCGGCGCAAACGACACCGCCGAGCAGATCGCCTCCCTCATCCAGGCCGAGGCCGTGATCACGACCGCGACCGACCGCCACGCGGTCGTCGCGCTCGACACCCTTCCTGGTGTCACGACCCACGGCGACGTCGCGGCGGTCACGCGCGCGATCCTCGACGGCGAGCCGGTCGAGATCGACAACCCGCTCGGTTGGCCACTCCCCGACGCGCTCCCGGAATCCACGCCTGGCGCGCCCTGTCGGATCACGGTCACCGACCTCGCTCGCGATCCGGCGCCGGGCGAGGTGGTCCTCCATCCTCCGAGCCTCGTCCTCGGCGTCGGCGCCGCTTCGAACGCGGCCAGCGACGCTGCGTCGGCGCTGGTCGCCGACGCGATGGCCGAGCATGGTCTGGCCGAAGCATCGGTCGCGATGGTCGCCACGATCGACCGACGCGAGGCCGACCCGGTCATCACGTCGCTCGGGCACCCGATCGTCTCCTTCCGCAACACCGATCTGTCCGATGTGGCCGTCCCGAACCCGAGCGAGGTGGTGCGGGCCGAGGTCGGCACCGCATCGGTGGCCGAGGCGGCCGCGCTGCTGGCCGCAGGGCCCGGCGCCGAGCTCGTGAGCGAGAAGCGCAAAGGGCCCGAAGCCACCCTTGCGATCGCTCGACGCCGTCGCCCGCTCGGCGAGGTCCGGGTCGTCGGGCTCGGCCCAGGGCACGCGCGACATCGCACGGCCGAGGCCGTCACTGCGATCCGGTCGGCCGATGTGGCGATCGGTTACCGCCTCTACGTCGATCAGTGCGAGGACCTCCTCTCACCGCGCCAGCGCATCATCCGCAGCCCGATCGGTGCCGAGGTCGACCGGTGCACCGAGGCCGTCCAACTCGCCAGCGAGGGGGCGACCGTGGCACTGGTGTGTTCGGGGGACTCCGGGGTGTTCGCCATGGCGACGCTGGCCCTGGAAGTGGCGCCGCGGCTCGGGAACCCGCCGATCCACGTCGTCGCCGGCGTGACGGCGAGCCTCGCCGCCGCGTCGATCCTCGGTGCGCCCCTCGCCCACGACCATGCCCTCATCAGCCTGTCGGATCTCATGACCCCGTGGCCGCTGATCGAGCGCCGGGTCCAAGCGATCGCCGAAGCCGACATGGCGGTGGCCTTCTACAACCCCCGGTCGCAGCGTCGCACCGAGCAGCTCGTTCGCGCCCACGAGATCCTGCTCCAGCACCGTCCGGACACGACGCCCGTGGGCGTGGTGGTCAACGCGACCCGCCCCACCGAGTCGGTGATGATCACCACCCTCGCCGACTTCGATCCGGCGAGCGTCGACATGTTCTCCATCGTGATCGTCGGCTCGTCCACCACCGAGATGCTCAACGGAAGGATGGTGACACCCCGTGGCTACGAATCGTGACCTCGTCGGTCCCACCACGGTCCGCATCGACGACCGCTGCACCGCCTGCGGCAGCTGCCTGATCACCTGTGCGCCGCGAGCCCTCGTCCGAGCGCCGAAAAAGCCGCTGGTGATCGACGACCGGTGCACCGCCTGCGGAGCCTGCGTCGAGATCTGCCCGGTCGGCGCCATCGACGAGTTCGCCCTCGTGCCGAGAGGACGGGCGTGAGCGAGATCCACCCCATCGAGGTCGAGAGCTACCGGATCCTCGCCGAACGCGTGGACCTCTCGCACCGGACGCCGATCGATCGCTCGATCATCGAGCGAATGATCCACGCCACGGCCGATCTGTCGTTCGCCGACACCGCCCGCATCGGCGCCGGTGCGGGTGATGCACTGGTGACGGCCGTGATCTCCGGCGCGCCGGTCATCGTGGACGCGGCGATGGTCGCGGCCGGCATCACCCGCCACCCGACCCGCTGCTACCTGCCCGAGGTACCGGTGGCGCCCGAGGGCTCGACCCGCAGCGCAGCGGCCTTCCGACTGGCGGCCGAGGCGCACCCGTCGGGTGCGGTCTTCGTGTGCGGCAACGCGCCGACCGCGCTGTTCGAGCTGCTCCGTCTCCACGAGGCCGGGATGGTCGAGCCCGCCGCGGTCGTCGGGCTTCCGGTCGGATTCGTCGGTGCCAAGGAATCCAAGGCGGCGCTGTGGGCGAGCTCGCTCGCTGCCATCAGCGTCACCAATGAGGGAGAACGGGGCGGCAGCCCGGCCGCAGCAGGGGCATTCAACGCTGCGGTCCGTCACGCCGCTCGAGCTGGGGAGGAGTCGCCATGACCGTGTACCTCGTGGGCGCGGGCCCGGGCGATCCCGGGCTCATCACCGTGAAGGGTGCCGGGTTGCTCGCACGCGCCGACGTCGTCGTTCACGACCGGCTCGTCGGCCCCGATGTGCTCTCGCTCGCTCCGGGTGGCTGTGAACTGATCAGCGCCGCGAAGGAACCACGCCGACCCACCATGACGCAGGAGGAGATCAACGATCTGCTCGTCGAACGGGGCCGGCGCGGGCAATGTGTTGTGCGCCTCAAGGGCGGCGACCCCTGCATCTTCGCCCGCGGGGGCGAGGAGGCGGCTGCGTTGGCGGCGGCCGGCATCGACTTCGAGATCGTGCCTGGCATCACGTCGGCGATCGCCGCACCCGCCTACGCCGGCATCCCCGTGACGCTGCGCCACGAGGCACTGTCGGTCACCTTCGTCACCGGCCACGAGGACCCCCTCAGCGGACAGACGGTCGATTGGGATGCGATCGCAGCGACCAACGGAACGATCGTCGTGCTCATGGGGGCCGGCCGCGCACGACAGATCGCAGACCGGCTGGAGGCCGCCGGGCTCACGCGGCACACACCGGCCGCATGGGTCCACTGGGGCACCTATGACCACCAGGAGGTCTGGCGTGGGTCGCTCGCCGATCTCGGGCGCGAACCGATCCCGTCCCCGGCGGTGCTCGTGATCGGTTCGGTCGCCGCCGTCGACGTGTCCTGGTTCGCGGGCCTCGCGGGCGGCTGACGCCGCCGAACGGACCACGCTCCGAGATTCCTGGAGAAATCTCCGAGCGGGCTGTCGAATCCGCCGTCGACGTGCGTCATCGCAGGTGACAACGGCCCCACGCACTCGTCGGGCCCCGACACCGGAGGGAATCCGATGACCAGACCACAGCCCGTCAACGTGACCGTCGAAGCGACGATCCCGGCGCCGCCCGAGGCGGTCTACGACCTCGTCGCCGACATCACCCGCATGGGTGAGTGGAGCCCCGAGACGACCGACGCCGACTGGATCAAGGGCGCGACCGGCGCCGTCGAGGGGGCCCGATTCAAGGGCACCAACCGGCTCGGCCGTGCCAGCTGGTCCACCAAGCCGACGATCACCGAAGCGCGACGGGGCGCCGCGTTCGCATTCAAGGTGCCCGGCAAGTCCGGCCCGACGTGGCGCTACGACTTCGAGGCGGTCGCCGGCGGTACCCGAGTGATCGAGTCCGTCCGGCAGGCGGCGCCGTCACCGGCCATCATCAGGTTGATCCAACGCCGCAACGGCGTCACCGACCGATCCGCCCACCTCGCCGACGGCATGCGCACGACCTTGGTCAACCTCGCCGCCGCCGTCTGACCGCCCCGACCCGAACGCAAACCCACCACACGATCTTCAGGAGACCGAACCATGCAGTACATGATCTTCCACTACAGCGACGAGACCGCCCACGCCGACATCGAGCCGGGCACGCCCGAGTTCGCGGAGATGATGGGCAAGTGGATGGCGCTCAACCAGAGCCTCATCGAAGCCGGCCACTTCGTCGGGGGCGCCAGCCTCGTCGACTCCAGCGCCGCCACCATGCTGACCAAGCAGACCGACGGCGGGGAGTCGATCACCGACGGCCCCTACGCCGACACGAAGGAGCAGATCGGCGGCTTCTACATCGTCGATGTCCCCGACCTCGACACCGCCCTCGAGATCGCCCGCCGGATCCCCATCCCGGTCGGCCGCTTCGAGATCCGTCCCGTCGCCTTCAACCCGTCGACCGACCTCTGAGCACCGACGTCGACGCTGCGCTCACGCACCTGGCCCGGCAGGACTCGGGCCGGGTGCTCGCGCTGCTCGCCCGCCGATTCGACGACCTCGACCTGGCCGATGAGGCGGTGCAGGACGCCCTCGAACGGGCGGCGGCCCGGTGGCCACGCGACGGGATCCCCGACAACCCCGGCGGCTGGTTGATGACGGTCGCCCGGAATCGGGCGATCGACCTGCTCCGTCGACGCAGCGCACGGGAGCGGGCCGCCAGCGCACTCGCCGATCTCCCACCCGACGACGACCCGACCCCCTCCGACGACATGCCCCCCTTCGATCTCGACGCCGCCCCCGACGAGCGCCTTCGCCTCCTCTTGCTGTGCTGTCATCCCGCGCTCGGCCAGGACGCCCAGGTCGCGCTCACCTTGCGACTCGTCGCCGGTGTCACGACCGAGGAGATCGCGAGCGCATACCTCGTCCCCACCCCGACGATCGCCGCCCGCATCACCCGGGCCAAGAAGAAGATCCGGGTGGCCGGCATCCCGATGTCGCTCCCCGACGAACTGGAGCCCCGGCTGGGCGCGGTCCTGCGGATCGTCTACCTGATGTTCAACGAGGGCTACCTCTCCCGGTCCGGGACGCAGGGCCCGACCCGGGTCGACCTGTGCGAAGAGGCGATCCGTCTCAGCGACGTCGTGGTCTCGCTCCGCCCCGACGACCCCGAGGTCCTGGCGCTCCGAGCACTCATGGGATTCACCCACGCCCGAAGAGACGCTCGATTCGACGGGGATCACCTCGTCACCCTCGACGAACAGGACCGCAGCCGGTGGCACCGTGACGAGATCTCGGCCGCGTCTCGGCTGATCGCCGACGCGATGGGTCACAACCGGCCCGGGCCCTTCCAGTTCCAAGCGCTCATCGCCCTCCACCACACCCATCCCGCCGACGCGGACGCCATCGACTGGCCGATGATCGTGAAGCTCTACGACCAGTACGCAGCGTTCGACCCGTCGCCGATCGTGCGGCTCAACCGCGCGGCCGCGGTCGGCCAGGCGGATGGCCCGGACGCCGGGCTCGCCGCCCTCCGCTCCGTCGACGGACTCGACGACTACCACCTCTACTGGGCGACGCTCGCCGACTTCTCAGCCCGCTCGGGCCGCACGGCCGAAGCGATCGAGGCCTACGACCGAGCACTCCAACTCACCGACAACCCGGCGGAGCGAGCCCACCTGATCGAACGCCGTCGGGTCGTGTCCGACGGGGGCGAACTCGGGACGGTCGACCCGGCGTAGGATCCGAGCGTGATCGATCTCCGCTCTGACACCGTCACCCAACCGACCGCCGCGATGAAGCAGGCCATGGTCGACGCCCCCCTCGGCGACGACGTGTTCGGCGACGACCCGACGGTGCATCGCCTCGAAGCGATGGTGGCCGAGCGGCTCGGCAAGGAGGCCGCGGTCTTCGTCACGAGCGGCACCCAATCGAACCTGCTCGCCTTGCTCGCCCACTGCGGGCGAGGCGATGAGTACATCGTCGGCGATCAGGCCCATTGCTACCGGTGGGAGGGCGGCGGCGCAGCGGTGCTCGGCAGCATCCAGCCCCAGGTCGTCCCCATGCTCGCCGACGGGCTCCCCGACCCGGTCGCGATCGCCGCGTCGGTCAAGCCCGATGATCCGCACTTCGCCCGCACCAAGGTCGTGTGCGTGGAGAACACCAAGGACGGCATCGTCCAGTCGATCGCCCGCATGGAGGAGGCGACCTCGGTCGCCCGTGCCCACGGGCTCGCCACCCACCTCGATGGCGCCCGCATGTGGAACGCGGTCGTGGCGCTTGGCGTCGACGGGGCCGCCTTCACTGCGCCGTTCGACACCGTGTCGCTGTGCCTGTCCAAGGGGCTCGGCGCACCGATGGGGTCGGTGCTGAGCGGTCCGGCCGACCTGATCGCCGAGGCTCGCAAGTGGCGCAAGATGGTGGGGGGTGGACTTCGCCAGGTCGGCATCGTCGCCGCGGCCGGCATCCACGCGATGGAGCACCACATCGACCGTCTCGCCGACGATCACGCGAACGCCGAAGCGCTCGCCGACGCGCTCGGCGCGATCGACGGGGTCGAGATCACGGCCCGCAACACCAACATGGTGTTCTGCACCGCCGGCTCGGCCGACCCCGCTGCGCTCACCGAGGCGATGAGGGCCGACGGGGTGCTCGGCCGCTGGTACCGCAACGCCGACGGCGTCACCGAGACCCGTATGGTCACCCACCTCGACATCGCAGCGGGCGATGTCGCGACGGTCGCAGCCACCGTCGCCGACGCCGTCAGCTGACCCGGCGCCCGCCTACTCCTCGATCGCCGCGCACGGCTCGTCCCAGCGGCAGCCCTGCTCGGTGAGCCACGCCGCCCACGCCTGGGCGACTTCGGTCCGGCGTTCGCCCGCCACGCTGGCTTCCTCGACCGAATCCCAGGTCCGATAGACGATGTCCGCCTCGTCACCACCCGCAGCGACATGCCAGGCGACGAACGCATCGTCGACCGTCATCCAATCGTCGAGCCAGGTCTGGTTGATCGACGCAATGACCCCGGACTCGACCCGGAACGTCTCTGCCACCCGGATCGCACCGGCGCCGACGAGTTCCCGCACCGGCTGCAGGTTCTCGTACTCACACCTGATCACCACACTCCGATCGGTCTCGTCCGGCTGCACCGCACACGTCGGTTCGGTGTTGGCCGACCCCTGGGCGACGTCCCACGCGGCGAGCTGCAGCTGGGTCTTGCGGTCGACGTTCTCGAACTCGCTCTCACCCGATGGGAACAGCTCTTCGAGGGTGTCGAGGTCGCCGACCCGAACCGCGGTGTTCCATCGCCCGACGAGCGCGAGGGCCTCGGTCTCCTCGACCGGGACATCCGGCGTCACCTGCTCCGTGAGTGCCTGGTCCGCAGCTGAGTCGACCTCGGTCGCCGAGTCGCCCCCGAAGACGACCAACGCCACGATCAACGCGATGACCGCCGCGGCCGCGCCGCCGAGCCAGAGCGCACGCCCAGGCGGCGGCCGCTCGTCGCCCGATGCGGCGAGCGGGTCGAGCACGAGTTGGGTCACCGCCGCAACACGATCGTCCGGTCGGGGACGGCACCCCCGTGCGACCGCATCCGCTTCGAGGTCGGCGAAGTAGCCGCGGAGTTGTGCTTCGATCGGTGTCGTCATCGGTCGACTCCCAGGTGTCCACGGAGCTTCTTCAGACCCCGTTCCGCATGGTTCTGCACCGTCGTCTTCTTGGTACCGAGCAGCTCGGCGACCTCCGACATCGTCCACTCGTAGCCATACACGAGGGTGACGACGATCCGCTGCTGCTCGGGCAGGCCCGAGAGCGCGGCCGGGAGGCCCGGTTCGACCCGCGGGAGGAGATGCGCCGGCGCATCCGGAAACCGAGGTGGACGCCGAGCCGAGAGCCGCCGCGCCTTGTTGCGAGCAACACCGAAGACGTACCCGATCGGGTTGGACTTGCCCGAGATGTCAGCCCAGTGCTCCCAGGCGAAGGCGACGGCATCGGCCACCGCCTCCTCGCCGACCTGTGGCCCGAACGACGCGGTCAGTGCATGCCGAAGCCTCGGCTCGGCGTCTGCGACCCAGGCCGAGAAGGCAGCCCTCGTTCGTTCGGGCATCCGCAGCCCTTCCCTCGTCGTCACACCCATGAGTGCATCGACGCCGCTGTCCGTACCACCGGCCATCGGAGAAGATCAGCGGCGGCCGTCGCACCGATCAGTCCCGCAAGGCTTGAAGTGGCCCGAGGTGGGCCTCGTAGTGCTGCCAGCGGGCGAGCGACGAGGTGTACACCGGCTGGCGGACCTGCCACTTGCTCGCTGTCTGCACCGAACCGCCGTCGACCTCTGCGTCGAGTACCGCGTCGTCCCAGTCGAGGCCGCAGAACTCGACCACCCGACGGGCGGTCGCTTCGGGGTCGGCGACCATCGCCTCGTAGTCGACGTCGAGCATCGGGTTCGGCAGCACGGTGGCCCAGTGGGCCATCAACGTCTCAT
The DNA here is from genome assembly GCA_039193795.1 of Actinomycetota bacterium. Classification (GTDB taxonomy): domain Bacteria; phylum Actinomycetota; class Acidimicrobiia; order Acidimicrobiales; family Aldehydirespiratoraceae; genus UBA11606. The sequence continues at coordinate 24,591 of JBCCWI010000005.1, forward strand.
AGCCCTGATGGAAGTGCACCAGATCGTCGAGGTCGAAGCTGTACTCCTGACCGTTCGTGAAGTTCTGGAAGAAGCACGACAGCGCGGTGTCGACCGGATCGCGACGACAGTGAATGAACCGAGCGCCGGGGAACAGCAGCGAGATCAGGCCGGCGAATCGGAAGTTGGTCGGCTGCTTGTCGATCACCCGCTGAGCGGACGGATCGAGCCCGCCGACGCGGTCGAGATACTGGCGGGCGAACACCTCGAGCACCTGCGCATCCGCATCGACCACACACGCCGGATATCCCGCGGAACCCGCAACCTGGCCCGGGAGGGCGTGCACCATGCGGGTCACGTCGGAGCGCTCACCGGCACCGAACACCGCCGGGTGCCGGGCGAGCGTCTGTTCGAGCAGGGTCGTGCCGCTCCGAGGCATGCCGATCACGAACACCGGACGGGGGTCGTCGACACCGGATCCCTCATGAGCTGCGAAGAGATCACCGTCGAAGACCCGGACCGACTCCGCCACGAGGGCCTCGGCGCCAGCGCGGTCATAGGACACGTCCTTCGCTGCGTTGGCGGCGGCGAAGTGAGCGAAGGCCCGGTCGTAGGCACCGCGGTCATCGGCCAACTTCCCCGCCGCGAACCGCAACAACACCTCGTCCGCCGACGATCGGTCCAGCGCGGCCAACCGTTCCTCCACCGCCTCGAGGAGCCCGTCGTCGGCCTGACTCCGGACGTTCTGAGCGAGGCTGTAGTAGCCCTCGGCGTAGGAGGGGTCGAGCTCGATCGCCCGCCGGTAGTGGCGTTCGGCGTCGGCCATCTCCCCCATCTGGCTGAGCACACCGGCGAGGTTGCGCTGCATCGCCGGGTCGTCAGGCCGCGCCGCGACCGCCCGCTCGATGAGCTCGCGGCCCTCGGCCGGATGGCCCTGCTGCGCACGGATCAACCCCAGGAGATGCGACGCGTCCACATGGTCGGGCTGCACCCGCAACACGTCGGCGTAGACCTGCTCGGCCTCGGCGAGACGCCCCTGCTGATGCCAGCCCGCCGCGACCTGGAGCGCTTCGGCGACGGTCACCATGGGATCGAAGGCTAGTGGTCGTCCAGCCGCGGGCCGGGACGGGCCTCAGACCAGGCCGGCGACCCGGTAGGCACCTTCGAGGTCTTCGTGGTTGGTGTAGCAGCCCTTGAACTGCCGCTCGCCGGAGAAGCCGGTGCGGCCGTGGAAGCACCGCCAGTTGTCGAACACCAGCAGCCGGCCCGGCTGCCACTCGTGGAAGAGCGCCCGCGCCGGGTCGTTGAAGACCGCCCGGAACCCGTTGTACGCCTCGATCACGTCGTCGACCAGCCCGTCCTCGGGGAGCACCGGCGACCGGTCGTAGTTGTTGAACGAGATCTGCACCAGCGTGCCGTGCTCGTCGACCCGCAGCGGTGGCCGTTCGGCGATGAGGTGCACCCCGGGCTCGAGGTAGTGGGCGGTGACGGCGTACTTCGTGAGCAGGTCGGCCGCCTCGGGGTTGGCGGACTGGAAGTCGCGGGCGGCCGCGAACCCGTCGACCAGCACACTGTCGCCCCCTTCGCCCGTCTTGAGCTGTTGGGCGAAGATGATCGTGCCGGGCCCGTCGTGGCTGTAGGTGCCGTCGGTGTGGACGTCGAGCGCGAACGACTCGTAGGCGGAGTCCATGTGTTCGAACGACCCGGAGTTCATGTTCCAGACGGTGCCGAAGATGCTCGCGCGCGGGTAGCCGATGCGAGCGGCCAACCGCTCGGTCGCGTCGGTCCCGAGATCGGCGCCGTCGAAGGCAGCCCAGCCATGTCGGCGGAGATGATCGAGCGCTTCGGACCAACCGGCGTCGTCGTCGAGGACGGAGAAGTCGAACCAGTGCGCGGACGGTGCGGAATCCCACAGGTCGACGCCCTCGGGGAGGGTGAATCCCGTGCCCACGCGCGGCGCGGGCGAGCGTCGATGGGTCGCCGTGTGCAGGAGGCGATCGAGGTCGTGACCGGTGCGGGCGCCGTCGTTCCACTCGACCTCGAGCCACGCACCGTCGGCGTGGACGGCGACCGGAGACACCATCGGGTCGATCGCGAACGTGTCGGTGAGCCGCTGCTTGGAGTCGGGATTGAGACTGTCGGCATCCTCGCCGTGATCACGGAGCCAGCGGCCCGGGATCACCTGCTCGTCGTCGAGCGCGGTGCCGCCGAGGACCACGGCGCGGTCGCGGATGGTGACGGTGATGTCGGTCATGCTCCAGTCTGCCTCAGCGACCCGGACCTCCCGCGCCGCACCGTCGAGACGCCGGTCACGCCGACGCGGGCCCGGGATCGCGCAGGATCCGCACCTTGCCGTACATCGTCCCGTAGAGGATCCGCCCGTCGTCGTCGACGGTCACACCGGCTCCCAACGAGTTGAATTTCGAGCCGCCGAGGACGTAGTGGAACGCCGCTTCGCCGGTCGACCAGTCGACGGCCTCGATGGTCCACCGCCCGTCGCGGGCGCCGCACGTGTACACGAGGTCCGAGGCCTGCGCGACGAACGGCACCGAGTTGGGCGAGGACACCTCGGTGTTCACCCACGCCTCCTCGAGCCGCCGTTCATCCGGGTTCCACTCGTACTTGTGCAGCCCGTGGGGCGTGTACTCGGGCTTGTGCCCCAGCATGAAGCACAGCAACCGGCGACCACGCAGCGGGATCCCGTCGGGGATCGACGCGGGCTCGTTGTTGACCGTCATCGCGCCATAGCCCGACACGGTGATCGACTGTTCGGTCTGGATCGCCGGGAGGTCGGGGTCGCCCATGTTGGCGGGACCGAGGCCGGCGATGCGGCGATCGGGGGCGTCCGGGAGCCGCTTCCAGTCATCGGGGATGTCGTCGCGCCACGCGTAGGTGATGTTGACGACCTCGTCGCCGTCACCGAACACGACGAAGCGATCCTCGTCGGGACCGAACCCCATGAGCGACGGTGTCGTGCCGCTGCCGTTGGCGGCACCGTTGCGGTACGGCATGGTCCACGCGCCGTCGGCCTCGTCGAGGCTGAGCCGGTCACCGGTCCAGATCACCTTGTGGTGGGTGTCGCACGACGAGACATAGATGCCGCCGTCGTCATCGACACACGTGCTGGTGCGTACCCAGCCGAAGCCGGTGTGGCCGTACTCCTCGGCCTTGCGGGCGCAATAGTCCGGCGCCTGCTCCGCACCGCCGGTGATCTGGATGGCGTGGTGCTCGCTGAAGTCGCGTTTGAGCACGACCACCCATCCGTGATCGGTCGTCATCACGAGCCAGCCGTCGAAGGTCAGGTTGATCCCGACGAAGAAGCCCTCGATGTCGTCGGGCTTGTTCCAGCGATTGCGCTCGACGATCGGGGAGGCCGGATCGGTCGCGTCGGTCTCGACATACGCGACCGCGTGGTCCTTGCGGCCGAGGAAGAAGGTGTTGTCGCAATCGACGAGGGCGTAGACCCCGTCGAGGCCGGTCATGTACCGCAGGGACAGATCGATGGCGTGCTCGATCGCGTCCCAGCCGTCTCGGTCGTCGAGGCCGGCCAGGTTCGCTTCGAGCACGTCCTGCGGCGTCTTGCCCGATCCACCCTCGATCTCGTGCTCGGCCAGCATCTCGAGCGTGTCGTAGTCGAGCTTGGCGATGGTCTCGCGCCCGTTGCTCCACACGACCCGGCGGCCATCGGGATAGCGACCCGAGATCATGCCGCCGAAGTGGCACGGCCCCATCCACGTGTACTGCAGATCGGTGTCGCCGAGGGTTCCGCCCGGCCCCTCGGGCCCCGCCCACGGCACATTGTCCTGCTGGTCGCTGCGGCCGTGGGCCATCGCGTTGCCGGAGGCGGCGAGGAAGGGGTTGCTCGGAGGTTGCTGCATGATCGACTCGGGTACGCGGTCAGGCGGCGAAGGGCTCGGCCACGAAGCCGACCCGGTGCACGACTCGCCGGCCCGAGAAGTCGGCCATGGCGATGTGCTGGGTGCTGCGGTTGTCCCAGATGACGATGTCACCGTCGGACCACACGTGGCGGTAGGTGAAATCGAGTCGGGCGAGATGCTTGAGCAGCATCGCGAGGATCGCCTCCGACTCGATCGGTGGGAGGTTGACGATGCCGCGCACGAAGGTCTCGTTGACATAGAGGCAGGGCCGCCCGCTGACCGGGTGGTGGCGGATCACCGGGTGTTCGGCTGCGACCCCCGGCCCGATCTCGTGCCGCGCACGTCGGTTGGCGAGCAGGGTGCGCATGCCGTTGGAGAGCGAGTCGTGGGCGGCCTCGGCATCCAGCCAGAGCGTGTCGCCGCCGACGTCGGGCCGCATCCGCATCACGAGTGCTGCGCCCGACGACGGGGCGTCGGTGAAGGTCTCGTCCGCATGCCAGCGGTCGGCCTTGTACCCCTCGGCGCTGTCGAACACACAGACGATGTCGGAGTCGGGATGGCGGGGGTTCTGAGGCTGTGGCGGCTCGGGCGACCCGAAGACCGCGCCGAGCGCCAGGTGCTGCTCGATCGTCGGCGACGCACCGGGGATCACCAGCACCTTGTGGTCGACCAGTGCGGCCCGAAGCGCCTCGTGGTTGCGCGTGTCGAGCAGCTCGTCGAGCGGCTGCTCGAGACGAGCGGCGAACCGGGCGGTGAGCGGCGTGATGGCCAGGGTGGCGGTGGTCATGGGGGACTCCCGATCGGGGTGGCGACGAACCCCGCCGAGGACGGGAGCCCGGCGGTGTGTTCGAGTGATTCGACGAGCGAACGAAGCGCCGGTGCGAATGCGGCGAGATCATCGTCGATCCCGCCGACCGTCGCCTCGGCCAGCGCCCGCACGACGGTGTCTTGGCGGGTACGCCCGGCGTCGGTGAGCACGACCAGCCGGCCGCGGCCGTCGGCCGGGTCGGGCCGGCGTTCGATCAGCCGCTGGTGCTCGAGCCGGTTGAGGGTGGCGGTGAGTCCGCCCGAGGTCTGCACGACGAAGCGGGCGATGGCCCGTGGGCTCGCGATGCCGTCGTCGGCATGGGCGAGCAGTGAGAGCACGCGGAGTTCAGCCGGGGTGAGGTCGGCCTCGGCGCACACGTCCGTGGCGACCGCTTCGGTGAGGCGGCCGAGACGACCGAGGAGGAACGTGAAGGTCACCGGATCCACTCCCGGAGAATAGCTTGACACAAAGCTTTCTGCAAAGACAGACGCGCGGTCCTACGGTGATCGAGGAAGTGCATCCGAACCCCCGACCGAAGCCGTAGGTACGAACATGGCCCGCTACGCCACCACGATTCGCACGGACCTCTCCCCCTCCGAGGCCTTCGTGTACGTCGCCAAGCTCACCAACCTCCCCAAGTGGGACCCCGGTGTGAAGGCCGCGACCCAGGTGCGTGGCGACGGGCCCGGGCCCGACGCGGCCTACGAGGTGACGCTCTCGAACCCCCAAGCGATGACGCTCACCTACGAGACCACCGGCTTCGACGGTGACGCCCTCACCACGACCCTCGTCGCGAAGCACTCGTGGTTCACGTCCGTCGACACCGTCACCGCCGTCCCCCACGGTGACGGTGCCGACGTGACGTACGACGCCGAACTGCGCCTGCGCGGTCCGCTGGCGCTGGGCGACGTCTTCATGCGTGCCACCTTCAACAAGATCGGCAACAAGGCGGCCAAGGGTCTCACCAAGGCGCTCGACGGCCAGAAGGTCGCCTGACGGTCGTGGGCCTCATCGACTCGGCTCTCGAGCTGCCGATCGCGCCCAGCTTCACCCGGATCGGCCCGCTCGTCCGCGCCCGTACCGAAGGCTGGACCGACCTCGCCGACTACGACCTCGCCGGGCGTCGCATCGTGATCACCGGCGCAACCTCCGGGCTCGGTCTCGCCGCCGCTCAACGCCTGGCCGAACTCGGCGCCGGCTTGATCGTGGTCGGGCGCAACGTCGACAAGACCGACGGCGTCGTCGCCTCCCTCCCCGCCCCGAGCGGGGCCACGCACGCGGCCGCCTACGCCGACATGAGCGATCTCGCCGCCGTCCGAGCCCTCGGCGAACAGCTCGCCACCGACCACCCCGACATCGACACCCTGATCCACAACGCCGGCGCCCTGCTCGCCGATCGCACCGTCACCCCCGAGGGCATCGAAGTCACGGTCGCGTCGCAGGTCCTCGGCCCGTTCCTGCTCACGTCGCTGCTGCTCCCGACCCTCTCCGCCAACCAGCCGGCGCGGGTGCTGACCATGTCGTCGGGTGGGATGTACTCCGCCCCGCTCACCGTCAGCCGGCTCGAGATGGGCCAGCCCGACTCCGACGACCCTTACAAGGGGGCCGAACAGTACGCCCGCGCCAAGCGAGCCCAGGTCACGCTCGCCGAGATGTGGGCCGACGCCTTCGCCGACTCGGGCGTCCGGTTCCACTCGCTGCACCCGGGCTGGGCCGACACCCCCGGTGTCGAGGACGCACTGCCGACCTTCCGCAAGATCGTCGGACCGTTGCTTCGCACGCCGGCCGAAGGGGCCGACACCCTGGTGTGGCTCGCCGCCGACGACGCCGCGATCGAGCAGAACGGACGCTTCTGGCACGACCGCGCACCCCGTTCGATCCACCGCCTCCCGCAGACGCGCCGCAACGATACGCCGGAGCGGCGCCGCAAGCTCTGGGCGTGGGTCGTCGAACAGGCCGGCGTCGAACCTCAGCTCTGATCGGCGAGGCGGAACCGGATCACCCCGTCGTCGTTGCGCACGGTGTGGATTCCGAGCGGCTTGGTGACCGGGGCGCGGGTCGGTGATCCGTCGCGGAGCGCGAAGCGTCCGTTGTGCTTGGCGCACTCCAGCTCATCACCGACGATCGCACCTTCGGACAGCCGGACCCGTCGCGAGTGCGTGCACACGCCGTCGAGCGCACTGACCGCGCCCGACGCCGAGCGGCACACCACATAGGGCACCCCGTCGACCTCGACCTCACGCAGCGAACCCGGCCCGAGATCGTCGACCGTGCACACCTCGATCCACCCGTCGGCATCGGCGCGTCCCTGGATGGCGACCGGCACCTCGTCCTCGGATTCGGGGATGTCGCGAGGAAGCTCGAAGCTCGGGTCGTCGGCCTGGCCCCGGGCAGCGGTGAGGATCTCGCGGTAGGCGGCCAGCGTCGAAGGTGACGCCGGCGGGAGGTCGTCGCGGATCGCCTCGTGGAGGTCGGGCAGGTTGCGGTACGGCACGCTCGGGAACATGTGGTGTTCGACGTGGTAGTTCATGTTGAGGTACAGGAACCGGAAGATCGGGTTCATGTAGACCGTGCGGGTGTTGCGGCGATGGTCGAGCACGTTCTCGGCCAGTCCGGCGTGCTGGGTCGTGCCGAAGAACGACATGAGCCAGGCGCCGTAGAACGTCGGTCCCAACACGAACAACAGCGGCACCGCGGTCGTCGCCGCCACACAACCGGCGAGGATCGCCACGATCACGAGCCCGAAGACCCGCGCCTCCCACACGACCCGACGATGCAGCGCCGCCGGTACGTAGTCGTCCACGTCCTCGTCGAGACGGCCGCGCGCATGGCGGAAGATCCGACGGATCAGGGTGGGGACGCCGACGAGACCGAGCAGGTTGAGCGTCCATGCCCGGAGGTTCATCGGTCGGGGGAACACGATCTCGGCGTCTCGGCCCACGATGATCGTGTCGCTGTGATGGCGCACGTGCGACCAGCGCCAGACCGTCGGCTCGCGCAGCAACATGAACGACGCCGGGTAGTAGACGAGGTCGTTCAGGAGTCCGCTGCGAAATGCGGTGCCGTGGCCACACTCGTGCCAGCGGGCGTCGGCGGCACCGCCGGCGAGCGCGCCGTAGACGAGGAACGCCGGCACGGCCCACCAGGATCCCAGCGTCGAGGCCGCCCACAGCCCCGATGCGACGATCAGCCCGACCCACAGCACGGTGTCGAGCCCGGCCCGGAGGTTGGTCCGGCCGGTCAGCTCGGCGAGCTCGGCGAATCCGATCGGCGATCGGTACCACTCGGCGTCGGCCAGCCCGGCTTCGAGCGCGCGCTGGGACTCGGGACCGGTCAGCGAGTAGTCCCGAGTCGGGGGCGCCATCAGTCGATCAGCTCCCGGAGCCGCCGCATCCGCGGTTTCACCAGGTCCTCGAGCAGACCGGCCCGGTCCGCCTCGGCCGCGAGCGCCGCCTCGCCCCACAGCGCACGGCCGACCATGAAGCCCGAACCGCCCGCCCGCACGGCGATCTCCACCTGGGTCAGGTAGGTGTCGAAGGAGCCGCCGCCCGACAGCAGCACCCAGGGCATCGTCGCGATCTCGGAGATGGTGCGGCAGGCGGCGAACCAGTGATCGTGGTCGGGATCCGAGGGATCGACCGGGAACGGGAGCTTCAACAGATCGGGCCCGATCGCAGCGAAGCGACGCGCCGTCTCCAACACGAGCTTGGTCCGGATCGACGGATCATCGAGCTGGTAGAAGAGCGGTTCCAGCACCACGGGGATGCCGACCCGCCGGCACTCGGCGACGACGTCGCGCCCGACCTGCTCCTGGGCTTCGGCGAGCGGGCGATCGGGCCGGTACGGCAACAAGAGCTTGGCGCACGACGCCCCACTCGCCTTCGCCTGCTCGACCGACCAACCGTCGAGCAGCTCGGTCGGCCCCTTCTCCGGGTCGCCGAGGTACCCCTGCGCCTCGAGGGCGGCGGTGAACCCGATGTCGACCGGCTTCGCTCCGGAGTCGATCAACTGGGGGATCGAGTACTCGGGTTCGAGCATCACGCCGGTGGCGTCGGGAGCGATCGCCCGCACCATCTGGTCCTTGAGATCGGTGATCTCCTGCCCGGTGAGGCTGTCGGGATCGTCGGGCCGGACGAACGCACGAAGCGAGTCGCGGTGATCGATGGCGAAGACGCCGAACCGGCGCTTGTCGTTGGTGAGGTCGTCGAGCATGGAAGCCATCTGCATCAGGGGCGCACCTTCGGGAGTTCCCAGCCGAAGCGGTCCCAGTCCTCCTCGATCCACGTGTAGGCGTCGTGGAAGCAGGGAGGGGTGACACGCTCGCCGTCGACGAGTTCGCCGGCCAGGTAGTTGAGGAAGAACATGTGGCTGCCGGGCGCCGCTGCGGTCGAGTGGAAGCCCTTGGTGACGATGGCGCAGTCGCCGTCGCTCGCGGTGAGGACCTCGTCGAAGTCCTCGTCGGTGCGCCAGTTTCGATGCATGCAGAAGCCGTCGGCGGGGTCGAGCCGGAAGTAGTAGGTCTCCTCGAGATACGGCGACCCGTTGAAGCCGTCGTGGCAGTGGGGCGGCCACCCCGACCACGAGCCGCGCGGGACGTAGACCTCGTAGAGGATGAGACGCTCGGCGTCGATCGGCGGGGCGAGCACGTTGTTGACCTGGCGGTAGGCGGCACCGCCGCCACGGAGTTCGCTGGTCATCGACGCGGGTTCGATGATGCGGGCGGGATAGATGCCCTCGGCCGGGGCCGAACCGATCGCGAACTCGAACGACTCGTCGACGGCGACGATCTCGATCGCCGCACCCGGCGGCGCGTACCCGACCCGAGGCATCTCCTCGAAGACCGACGTGCGGGACAGAGTGGTCTCGATGTCGCCGACCTTCACCGTGGCCGATCCGCTGAGCGGCACGACGGCGGTCTCCTGATCGGTGAGCAGGTGGTCGTGGCGTTCGCCGGGCTTCAGGCCGACGATCGCAAAGCTGAGATAGGTCCAACCCGCCGACTCGGGCGTGATCTCCATCTGGACGGTCTTGGACCGGTCGGGGGTGAAGAGGTGTTCGTTCATCATGCTCCTGCGATTTCCGAGATGGCGACGGGACGGCCCTCGTCCATCGAGCGTTTGGCGGCCATGCCGATGACGAGCGGGGCTCGCCCATCGGCACCACTGATCGGAGTCGGGGTACCGTTCTCGACCGAGTCGACGAACGCCGCCCACTGATCGAGATAGCTGGCGGTGTAGCGCTCGAGGAAGAAGTTCTGGAGCGGCGGTTGGCGATAGCCCTGATCGGTGGCCAGCACGGCGTTGACGTCGTGGTGGTTGTTCGACTGGGCCATGCCGTTGCTGCCGAAGGCCTCGACCCGCTGGTCGTAGCCATAGGCGGCACGGCGGCTGATGTCGATCGTGGTGAGGCAGCCGTTCTCATGGGTGAGGACGATGACGGCCGTGTCGACGTCGCCGGCCTCGCCGATGGCAGGGTCGACGCGCACCCGGCCGAGGGCGTACACCGACTCGACCTCGCTGCCGGTGACGTAGCGGGCCATGTCGAAGTCGTGGATCGCCATGTCGTTGAAGATCCCGCCCGACACCTCGATGTAGGCGATCGGCGGCGGCGCCGGATCGCGGCTGGTGATGTTGACGACCTCGACGTCGCCGACCGCACCATGGGCGACCGCGTCGGCGACGGCCTTGTGCGACGGATCGAAACGGCGGTTGAAGCCGATGTGCAGCGGCACGCCGGCGGCCTCGACGGCGGCGAGACCTCGGTCGACCTCGGCGACGTCGAGGCTGATCGGCTTCTCGCAGAAGATGGCCCGGCCCGCCTCGGCGGCGGCGACCATGACGTCCACATGGGTGTCGGTCGAGGTGCAGATCGCGACCGCATCGGCGTCGATCGCCATCGCATCCTCCTGGCTCGTCGCCACGGCCACGCCGAGCTCGGCGCCGACGGTCTCGGCCGCCTCGCTGAAGACGTCGAACACGCCGACGACCTCGGCGCCGGCGACCCGACGATGCAGATACTCGGCGTGCATCGAACCGATGCGGCCACAGCCGAGCACGACGAAACGAACGGTCATGAACCGGCCTCGCTTTCGTTGTTGGAGGAGTAGAGCGCCGGCTTGGCCGGCAGATCGACACCGACGGGGCCACCGTCGGCCGCGGCGGACGCAGCGGCGGCCTCGACCACGGCCTGGGCGGCGTAACCGTCCCAGGCGGACGGGCCCCGGGCGGCACGGGCGTCGACCGAGGCGAGGAAGTCGCGCATCTCGACCCGGTACGTGTCGAGGAACGGTGAGAACCAGTCGTCGCCGATCTCCCCGGCGACCACGCCGTCGGCCCGCACCGCGGCCCGCAGCGGTTCGGCGGCGACGACGTTGCCACGTTCGGCGGTGACTTCGACCGACACCTCGTACCCGGTGGCGATGTCGTCGAACTCGAGCACGGCGACGGCACCACCTGCGAGGCGACAGGTGGCGATGATCATGCGGGTGCCGGCGCCTCCGGCGACGACCGACGTGGCGACCGAGACGATCTCGTCGGCGCCGAGCCACCGCACCGTGTGGATGTCGTGGATGATCGACTCGACGAGCATCTGCGGCACGCTGCGCGAGCCGTCGTTGGTGTTGCGGTGCACGCAGCGGATGTGCCGCGCCGCACCGATGCGATCGAGCGCTGCGGCCACTTGGGTGTGGCGCTCGTCGTAGACCCGCATGAAACCGAGCTGGATCAACCGCCGCCCGAGGGCGACCTCGGTGTCGACGATCTCACGGGCATCGGCGAGCTCCACGGTGAGCGGCTTCTCGGCCAGGATCGGCAGGCCCCGCTCGAGGCCGGCCATGACATAGCGGTGGTGGAAGCGGTCGGGGCATGCGATGACTAGGGCATCGGCATCGTCGATGCGATCCATGCCTTCGGCCACCCACTCGCAGCCGAGTTCGGCGGCGAGGGCTCGACCGGTCGCCTCGTCGGGATCGGCGACCCAGGCCAGCTCGGCGCCGGCGAGATCGACGACGTGGCGGGCGTGACACGCCCCCATGCCGCCGACACCGATGACACCGACCCGGATCACGACCGCAGCTCCGGGGGGAGTTCGCCCAGCTCGGGCCCGGGGCGGGGCTCGTCGGCCACACCGAGGATCGTCTGGTCCCAGTCGATGTCCTGGCCGGTGAGGAAGCCGCTCTCGGGCGAGCAGAGGTGCACGATCGTGTGGGCGATCTCGTCGGGCTTGATCAGCTTGCCCATCGGCTGCACGGCCTCGGCCCGCTCGAGCCAGCCGTCGGTCGCGCCTTCGTGGCGGCGCTGGGTGATGTCTTCCGCGGGCGTGTCCATCCAGCCCGGGTTGAGCATGTTCACCCGAACCCGGTGCCGCATGAGGGTGAAGGCCATGTTGCGGGTGGCGGCGACCAGCGCCATCTTCGACGCCGAGTACGGCAACAGATTGGGCGCACCGCCGTGACGGGCGACCGAGCCGATCAGCACGATCGAGCCGTCGACGCCCTCGCGCACCATGAGCTTGGCGGATTCCTGAGCGACGAGGCAGGCGGCGCGCACGTTGAGGGCCATCATCTCGTCCCACATCTCGGCGGTGGAGTCCCACACCGAGCCGCGGAAGGTGGCCGCCGCACAGTTGACGGTGGCGTGCACGGTGCCGAACGCGTCGTCGGTTGCGGCGATACACTGCGCCGGCCCGTCGGGGTCGGACAGATCGATCGACACGAACTCGGCCCGACAGCCGTCGCCGGTGAGCGACGCTGCGGCAGCCTCACCCTTGGCCGGATCGCGACCGACCAATATCAGCCCACTCGCGCCCTTCTCCTTGAGCAGGGCAGCGGTGGCGTAGCCGAGGCCCTGGGTGCCTCCGGTGATGAGCGCGACCCGCCCGTCGAAACTCACGACTACCAACCCGCCCGCTGGTCGGTCTTGCCCTCGTCGAGTTCGGCTCGCGCCTCGCGGACCGACGTATACGCCGACACCTCCGGGACGCCGACCTCCCACCACGACCCACCCTCGGTCCAGCTGTTCTGGTGGGTCTGGAGGGCGATGACCGTCGTGCGGTCGGCTTCCTTGGCCCGCTTCCAGGCGGCCTCGAGTTCGTCGATCGTCGACACGGTTTCCGCGATGCACCCCATCGCCGCAGCGTGGGCGGCGAAGTCGACGCGCACCTCCTCGACGATCTTGGAGTCGGCGATCAGGTTGTTGAACGGGTTGCCGCCCTGATTGACCTGGAGGCGATTGATCACGGCGAAACCGCCGTTGTCGCAGACGATCACGATCATCTTGTGACCCGACAGCACCGAGCTGTAGAGGTCGCTGTTCATCATCAGGTAGGAGCCGTCGCCCACGAAGACGGTGACGTCCTTGTCGGGGAGCGCCATCGCCGCACCCCACCCGCCGGAGATCTCGTAGCCCATGCACGAGAAGCCGTACTCACAGTCGAAGCTGTTGAGTGACTTCTGGCGCCAGCCGTTGTTGACCTCACCCGGGAAGCCGCCGGCGGCGGCGAGGGCGAAGTCCTCGGGACCGGCGAGGCGATCGACCACGCCCACGACCTGGGCGTACGTTGGCAGCTCGTCGCCGTTGGCGTCGGGGGCCGCGATCTTGTCGATGTAGGCGTGGTACTGCGCCACCTCGGCCGACGCGGTCTCGCCCCACGACTCCGGCGCCCGGTAGTCGCCGATACGGCCGGTGAGATCGGTGAGCGCCTCGCGAGCGTCGCCGACCACCGGCAACGCCAGGTGCTTGGTGGCGTCCCAGCGAGCGGTGTTGATGCCGACGATCTTCACGTCGGCGTTCTTGAAGACGGTCCACGAACCGGTGGTGAAGTCCTCGAGCCGGGTGCCGACCGCCAGCACCACGTCGGCCTCGGCGGCCAGGTTGTTGGCCGACTCACACCCGGTCACGCCGATCGGTCCGGCGTACATCGGATGCGAGGCGAGCAGCGACGCCTTGCCGGCGACGGTCTCGACGACCGGGATGTTGTGGGTCTCGGCGAACGCGGCGAGCTCGGCCTCGGCGAACGAGTAGTGCACGCCACCACCGGCGATGATCAGCGGCTTCTCCGCAGCCGCGATCGCAGCCGCGGCCGAGTCGAGCTGATGGATGTCAGCGCGGGGCCGGACGAGCTGATGGATCTGTTCGTCGAAGAAGCGGATCGGGAAGTCGTAGGCCTCGGCGGCGACGTCCTGAGGCAGCCCGATGAACGCCGGGCCACAGTCGGCGGGATCGAGCATCGTCTGCACGGCGTGGGGCAGCGATGACACGACCTGCTCCGGCTTCATGATGCGATCCCAGTAGCGGCTCACCGAGCGGAAGGCGTCGTTGACCGTCGTCGACGGCTCACCGAAGTGCTCGACCTGCTGCAACACCGGGTCGGGAAGTCGGCTGGCGAACGTGTCGCCGGCGATGAGCAGCAACGGGATGCGATTGGAGTGAGCCACGCCCGCCGCGGTGACCATGTTGGTCGCGCCGGGGCCGACCGAGCTGGTCGCCACCATGATCTGACGCCGGCGCACGGTCTTGGCGTAGGCGGTGGCGGCCAGCGCCATGCCCTGTTCGTTCTGCCCCCGCCACGTCGGCAGCTCGTCTTGATGTTGCTCGAGTGCATGCCCGAGGCAGGTGACGTTGCCGTGCCCGAAGATGGCGAACACACCGGGGAACAGCGGCTCGACGTCGCCGTCGGGCATGACCGTCTTCTGGGCGATGAGGTATCGGACGATGGCCTCGGCCGTCGTGAGTCGGATCGTCTCCATGGTCTCTCCTGATCCTGGTCAGTCGCGCGGGCTCAGCCGCTCGACGGTCTCCCACTTCTCGGACTCCCACGAGCGCAACAGAGCGTCCTGCACGCTCACGTAGTCGATCGCCTCGGCGAACCCGGGGTCGTGTTGGCGCCCGTTCGCGACCGACGTGAGGAACTCGAACTCCTCGATGACCTTGAGGTCCTCGTAGCCGATCGGGTTGGCGTCGCCCGGCACGAAGTTGCCGTGGTAGGGGAAGCGATCGCCGGAGTAGACGGTCTTGTAGCCGAGCTCGGGCTCAGCGGCCCGGAACAACTTCAACTCGTTCATGGTCTCGAGGTTCCACATCAACGAACCCTCGGTGCCGTACACCTCGAACGCACACTGGCTCTGCGGACCGACGATCGAGCGGCTCGCCTCGAACACCCCACGAGCGCCGTTCTCGAACACGCACATCGCGCCGAAGTAGTCCTCGTTCTCGACCGTGCCCGTCGGATCACCGGGCTTGCCGGCGTCGTAGTGGGTGCCGCCCGGCTTCGGGAGCGGACGTTCGGGGATCTGGATGTGACCCGTACCGACGACCTTCTCGATACCGCCGATCAGCATGTGGGCCAGGTCGACCGAATGGCTGAGGATGTCCGACGACACGCCGTGGCCGGCCTCGTCGAGCATGAACCGCCAGCTCAGCAGGCCCATCGGGTCGGCGCCGTACATCGAGAAGAAGCGGCCCCGGTAGTTGGTGATCTCCCCGAGCTCACCCGAGTCGATCAGCTGCTTCGCGTATTGCACCAGCGGTGCCCAGCGGTAGTTGTAGCCGACGCCGGTGATGACCCCGGCGGCCCGGGTCGCGGCCTCGATCCGCACGGTCTGCTCGGGCTTCCCGCCGACCGGCTTCTCGCAGAAGATGTGCTTGCCGGCTTCGGCTGCAGCGATCGCGATCGGCTCGTGGAGCATGTTCGGCGCGCAGATGACCACCACGTCGATCTCGTCGTTGTTGACGAGGTCGTTCCAGTCGACCGAGCCGTGGCGGAAGCCGAAGTCGGCGACGGCCTGCTCGACCCGCGACGCCATGTTGTCGCTGATCATGACGAGCTCGGCGTCGAAGTCGCGTTCGGGGAAGAGGGTCGGGATGCGCAGGATCGAGCGGGTGTGGGCCTGGCCCATCCACCCGAAGCCGACGACACCGACGCGGATCTTCTTGCGGTTGCTCACGGGTGCTTCTTCTCCAGGACCTCGTAGACGTGGGGGTTGACGACGTCGATCGGGCGCTCGCCGGCCAGGACCTGGCGGGCGTTCTCGATCGCGCCGGAGTACATGCGCACCCGTCCCTTGTCGGTGGCGGAGGCGATGTGGGGGGTGACCACGACGTTGTCGCGGTGCAGCAGGGTGTGCTCGGGGTCGAGCGGCTCCGGGGCGGTGACGTCGAGCCCGGCTGCGTAGACCTTGCCCGAGTCGAGCGCGTCGATCAGCGCCTGGGTGTCGATCACGCCACCGCGGGCAGCGTTGACGATCACGACGTCGTCCCGCATGCGGGCGAAGGCGCCGGCGTCCAGCAGATCGCGGGTCTCGTCGGTGAGCGGGGTGTGCATCGTGATCACCCGGCTCTCGGCGAGGATCGTGTCGAAATCGACCTGCTCGTGCTCGGTCACCTCGACGTAGGGGTCACACACGAGGACCCGCATGTCCATCGCCGCACACATGCGCGCGACCCGGCTGCCGATCCGTCCATGACCGACGACGCCCACCGTGGCGCCGCTCAGCTCGATGCCTTCGTGAGCGGCGTAGAAGTCCTGGCGACCGGCACGAAGCCGGGCGACGTTGTTGGCGGTGAACTTGGTGGCCGCCATCAGCAGGCTCATCGTGTGTTCGGCGGTGGAGATCGAGGGCGCGTCGGGCGTGTTGCAGACGACGACACCCTGCGCCGCCGCGGCGTCGAGGTCGACGGTGTCGAAGCCGATGCCCGAACGCGAGATCACCTCCAGCATCGTTCCCGAGGCGATGCGGTCCGCCGGCCACAGCGACGCGCCGGCGATGGCGGCCCGGCAGGTCGGCAGCTCGGCCTCGTCGGGCCCGACGACCTCCCAGTCGGGGCCGAACAATTCGGCGAACCCCGGCGGTAGCGGGCGGTCGATGAAGATGCGCTCAGGCATGGTCGCTCCCGGCGTGGGTCTTGCCGTCGGGCGTCACCATCGGACAGCGCGGGTCGAGGGGCATGCCCTCCCACTCGTCGCGGATCCAGTGGTGCGCGGGGTCGTCGCAGAAGGCCATCGACCGGACGCCACCCGGACCGGCGAGGACGTTGAGGTAGTACATGTCGTAGCCCGGCGCCGCGATGCACGGACCGTGATACCCGCGCGGGATCAAGAAGACGTCGCCGTCGTGCACCGTCACGTTCTCGTCGATCACCCGATCGT
The DNA here is from genome assembly GCA_039193795.1 of Actinomycetota bacterium. Taxonomy (GTDB): domain Bacteria; phylum Actinomycetota; class Acidimicrobiia; order Acidimicrobiales; family Aldehydirespiratoraceae; genus UBA11606. The sequence continues at coordinate 41,400 of JBCCWI010000005.1, forward strand.
CGGTGTAGGTGCGATGCATCCCGAACCCCTCGGCGGTGTAGTCGGCCGTGCCCGCCCGTCCGATGCGGAAGTAGTAGATCTCCTCGTTGTTGACCTCGCACTCGGGGCTGTCGTCGTGTTTGTGCGGGGGATACGAGGACCAGTTGCCGTCGGGCGTGTACACCTCGACACACATGATCTTGTCGGCGTGGCTCCACTTCTCGGGCGAGCCGAAGTTCGAGATCTGGCGGGTCGCCTGCCCTCCCCCGCGCACCTCGATCCCGATGCCGTCGGTGGGCCCGTACTTCGGTGGAAGCGCAGCGTCGCAGTGGGAGCTCGTGATCGCCACCTCGCCGCCCGCACCGCTGATCGTGAACGACGAGTCGCGGCCGACATAGAGGAAGTCGCTGACGCGAGCGAAGACGGACTCGCGACCGTCGAGCGTGAACGTCTCGGGACCGCTGGCGGCCTCGACGGCGACCGTGACCCCAGTCGCCGACAGGGGGAGGATCATCACCTCCCGGTCGCCGGTGTGGAGTGTGCGGGGAGACGCGACGCCGAGGTCGATCACGTCGAGTCCGGTGTAGGTCCAGCCGGCCTGCTCGGACGTGAGCGAGACCGGATCGGTGGCTGTCGCGAGCGACCCGTGGGGGCGGTGCAGGCCGGTGCTCATCGGGGATCACGCTCCTGGAGGAAGGCGTCGACCTCGGCGCCGGTCGGCATGTCGTCGGCACACATCATGCGGCCGGCGACGATCGCGCCGGCGGCGTTCCCGTAGCGGACGGTGTCGGGCAGCGACCAGCCTTCGAGCAGGCCATGGCAGAAGGCGCCGCCGAACGCATCGCCGGAGCCGAGACCGCAGACGACCTCGACCGGGTAGGGGGCGAGACGTTCCCGGATCTGGCTGGTCGCGACCATGACGCCGTCGCCGCCGAGCTTCACGATCGCCGCGTCGAGGCCGCGCTCGAGCATGCGGTCGGCCGCCTCGTCGGGATCGTCGGTGCCGACGGCGACCTCGCACTCCTTGCGGTTGCCGATCGCGATCGTCACATGATCGAGCATCGGGGAGATCGCCCGGTGTGCCTGCTCCTCGCTCTCCCAGAACATCGGCCGCCAGTCGAGATCGAGCACGGTGTGGCGCTGACGCCCACGTCGCGCCAACAGTTCCGTGACCGTCTCGCGGCTGCGGTCGAACGCGAAGCGGCTGGCCGGTGTCCAGAAGATGCGCGCCTCGTCGACGGCGGCGAGCAGCTCCGGCGTGGTCTCGATCTCCATGTCGGGGGCGGCCGGCTCCCGGTAGAAGATGATCGTCGGGTCCTCGGGCGGGTCGAGCTCGGCGAACGCGAGCGGCGTCTTCAGCGTCGGGTGGGTCGCGACGAAGCGCGGGTCGACGTCGAAGGTGTGTTCGAGGGCGTGCGCGACGTAGCGACCGAACTGGTCATCGCCGACGCGCGTCGCCAGGGCCACGTCGTGCCCGTAGCGCGCGGTGGCGACGGCGACATTGGTCGCCGTGCCACCGATGGACTTCCGGAAGGTCGTGACGTCGGACATCGTCACGCCGGGTTGTTCGGCGTAGAGGTCGACGCTCACCCTTCCGATCGAGAGAAGATCGAGCGACGACATCGACGATCAGCCTCCTCGACCCTGCGGGTCGTTGACGGGCATGGCGGGATACGGCTCGCGTCGGCGAGTGCCCCGGGTGGTCTCCTGGACCGTGCGACGAACCGGCGGGATGCGATGCATCGGTCGAGCCCTACGCGCCCTGCGCCTGCTCGATCTCGTGCTGGAGCGCTTCGAGTTCGGCGCCGCCGGCCATCAGCGAGGTCAGCTCGGTCTGGGTGATCTCGTCCTTGGCGAAGTTGCCCATCGATTGCCCACGGTTGAGGATCAGGAAGCGATCCCCGACCGGGTAGGCGTGGTTCGGGTTGTGGGTGATGAAGATCACCCCGAGGCCGCGCTTGGCGGCCTCGACGATGTAGCGCAACACGACGCCCGACTGCTTCACGCCGAGAGCGGAGGTCGGCTCGTCGAGGATCAGCACCTTGGCGCCGAAGTACACCGCCCGGGCGATGGCGACCGACTGGCGCTCGCCACCGGAGAGGGTCCCGACCGGCTGCTCGGTGTCGCGGATGTCGATGCCCATCTTGGCCATCTCCTCCTTGGCGATCCGCTTGGCCTTGGCGGTGTCGATCCATTCGAGGGGCCACACGCCCTTCGTGGGTTCGGAGCCGAGGAAGAAGTTCCGCCACACCGACATGAGCGGGACCATGGCGAGGTCCTGGTACACGGCGGCGATGCCGGCATCGAGCGCGTCGCGAGGGTTCTTGAAGTCGACCTCTTGCCCCTCGAGCTTGAACGAGCCCTCGCTGTGCTCGTGCACCCCGGCGAGGATCTTGATGAAGGTCGACTTGCCGGCGCCGTTGTCGCCGAGCACACAGGTGACCTGGCCGGCGCGTACCTCGGTCGTGACCCCCTGCAGGGCGATGATGTTGCCGTAGAACTTCGAGATGTTCTCGAGTTCGAGCAGTGGCGTGTCTGACATCTCTGCCTCCTAGGAACGGGCCGATTCGGCCTTGGTGCGGATGTAGTTGTTGGCGACCACCGACAGCAGCAGGATCGCCCCGAGGAACACGAATCTCCAGTCCGAGTTCCACCGGGCGGACGGGATGCCCTGGATCGCCATCGCCATGATCACCGCGCCGATGCCGGCGCCCATCGTGGAGCCGTAGCCACCGGTGAGGGCCGTACCGCCCACCACCGCGGCGATGATGTAGAGGAACTCCTGACCGTCGCCGGTGCTGGCCTGGATCGTGTTGAGCCGGAACGCCAGCAGCATGCCGACCAGCCAGGCGGCGGCGGAGACCACCATGAACAGCTGGGTCTTGGTGCGAGCGGCGGGCACACCGACCTGCCGGGCCGCGTCCTTGTTGCCGCCGACCGCGAAGGTCCAGCTGCCGAACCGGGTGCGGGCGAGCACCCACGAGACGATGGCGGTGAAGCCGACGAACCAGAGGATGCGGACACTGAACTTCGTGGTGTTCAGCCCCGCGTCGAGCTCGGCCTGAGTGACCCACAGGAGTCGTGCGATCACACCGACGAGGATGAAGGCGACGCTCACCAACATGATGTTGCGGGCGAGACGATCGGCACTGACGTCGGGGAAGCGGCGAGCCTCGAAACGAGCGTTCGCCAGACCCCAGATCGCGATGACCGCGGCGATGATCAGCATGACAGCGAAGGCCTGCGCACGGAACTTCGCCGACGTCGACTCGGCCCGCACGAAGAAGGCCATCAGCGTGATCGACAGCGAGGTGACCAACAACAGGAGCGTGGCGAGTCCGGCGTTGACGCGGCGGGCGTTGGTGGCGGCGGAGACGATGCCGACCGCCGCCATGCTCGCGAGCACCATGAACAGGATCGCCCGGGCGCCCTGCTCGGTCGCCAGGTTGATGAAGCCGATCGTCGCCAGCGAGGCGACGATGATGGCCGAGACGACCTTGGTGCGGGTCTCGCCGAGGAACAGATCGAGCGGCTCGAATCCGCTCGTCAGGTCGGCCCGAACCGACAGTGCGGCGGCGACGAGCGCGGCGAGCAGGGCGAGCACGAGCGCCCACCGGCCACTGAGCCAGTCGAACGCGACCGTGAGGTCCTCGGCGTTGCCCGAGTCGAGCCAGCGGGCGACGATGATCGCACCGAGCAATCCGGCGAACCCCAGGATGAGCGAGGCGGTGTAGCCGCCACCCGCGCCTGCGGGAGCGGTGATCCGCAGCGAACGCAGGACCGCGAGGGTGACGACGGCCAGGAGCGCCGCGAGGAGGAAGTAGTGATCGTCGCTCGCGTAGTCGGCGAACGGGAAGTCACGGAAGAACCGGAAGATCGGGGTGACGACGAAGTACCAGTCGTCGCCGAGGTAGGCGTCGAGGTCGCCGAAACGGAGCATGCGGATGATCGTGACGACGACCACACCGCCGATCGCCGCGAGCGAGAGCGTTCGCCCGTCGACCATCACGTGTGTGTCGTCGAGCTCGGCCGGACGGGGTGCGTAGCGCCACAGGCACCAGCCGGAGGTGGCGACCAACATGCCGAGACCGATGATGATCGCAGCGGTCAGGTTGTCGGTCGTGCCGTCGGTGTCGTGGAGACGCCACACGCCGGCGACGCCGATCGCGACACCGCCGAGGAAGGTGCCGAGGCCGGCGGGGTTGAGGGTGTCGCGGCGCCGGAAGTGGAACTCGTAGACGGCGAGGATCACCAGGCAGAGGCCGGCGATGATGCCGATCGAGTAGACCCAGTCGCGGCTCTCCCAGATGTGATCGTTGCGGGTCCACTCGCCGGCGAAGATGTCGCGGAGCAGCCCGTAGCCCTTGTCGCTGGTGTTGCCGCCGGTCTCGACGATGTTGGTGGAGAAGCTGCCGCCGAGCTCGAGCGTGTCGGCGAGGTCGCCGCTGGCCCGCAGCTCCTCGACCGCATCGGCACCGATCTGGTCTTCGAGGTCGGCGAGTGCGGCCTGGTACTCCTTGGTCTCGTCGGCGTAGATCTGCAGGTCGTCGAGCTTGCCGACTTCGATCTGGTCGACGATCAGCTTCGCGAAGCCGGGCTTGGCGCCGCGGAGGACGAAGAACGATCCCAGTGTCACGATGAAACTGGGGAGCGATGTTCGGTTGACGAGGAAGCCGTTCCACCAACCGAGGGCGAGGGCGGCGGCGAGCGAGATCGGCAACGCCACCCACAGGCTGTAGCCGGCGCCGGCCAACAGGCCGTTGACGTCGCGCACGAGCAAGACGGTGAGGATCGCCAGCGCGCCGGTGGCGGCGCCGGACGAGAGATCGAATTCGCCGCCGATCATCAGCAGCGCGACGGCGACGGCCATGATGCCGAGCGGTGAGGCGGCCTGGTCGAGGATTCGCTGGGCGCCGCTGGCGTTGCCGAACGAGACCGAGACGGCCCAGAAGAAGACCCAGATGAACACGGCGCCGAGCGCGGCGCCGATCTCGGGTCGGATGAACGCCCGCTGGAATACCCCCCGGTACGCCAGTCGCTCGTCTGGTTTCGAGGCGGTGGCCTCGGTTGCGGTGTCACTCATCGGTGACAGCTCCCCCCACTGTTGATTCCCGATACGGGACGATGTCGGTCTCGGGACCCGATCCCCCGATGGGTCCCGAACGATGTCGGTTGCGCTTCGGGTGAAGCGCCTGACCGGGCGACCCCGGGACGGACGTCGCGTCCGTCCCGGGATCGACCCTGATCAGATGGTTGTCGGGTCAGCGTCGCCGACCCGACGGATGCTGACCTGGATCAGCGGGTGCCCTGAGCGGACAGTTCCTTGACCGCACCGGCGTTCTCCGGCGTGACGAAGCCCGGACCGGTGAGCACCGGGAGACCGCCGCCAGCCTGGTTGCTGTTGGTGGCCTCGAGGTACATCAGGACGATCGGCAGGTAGCCCTGGAGGTACTGCTGCTGATCGACGGTGAAGGCGACGTCGCCGGCCTCGATGGCGTCGAGGAGCTGCGGCGTGAGGTCGAAGCCACCGATGGTGAGTTCGACGCCGAGGTCCTGGCTGGCCTGCAGGGCCGACATGGTGATCACCGGACCGACGCCGAGGACGCCGTCGATCTCGGGGTTGGCCTCGAGCACAGCGGCGATGCCGTTGATCTGCTCGGTCTGGTCAGCGTCGAGACCGACGAACTGGGTGATGACCTCGCCGTTGAAGGTCTCTTCGAGACCCTCGCAGCGCTCGGTCAGACCGACGTTCGACTGCTCCTGCTGGGCGCAGAGCACCGTGGTGGCACCGAGGTCGTTGAAGCGCAGACCAGCACCCTGGCCGGCGACGTCTTCGGACTGACCGATGTGGGTCGTGGCGCCGATGGTCTGGTAGTCGTTCAGGCCCGAGTTGAGCGTGTAGACCGGGATGCCCTCAGCGACCGCGCCCTGGAGCGGGCCGATGAGCTGATCGGGCGAGGGCAGCGAGGCGGCGATGCCGTCGGAACCCTCGGCGATGGCAGCCTCGATGTCGGACACCATCTGGCCCGGATCGTTGTTGCCCGGCATCCAGACACAGGTGACACCGACGTCGGCGCACGCGGCCTCCATGCCACGGTTGACGACCGACCAGAACGGACCGTCGTCGGAGTGCGTGATCATGTGGAAGGTGAGGTCACCGCCCTGGGTCTGATCGACCGCCTCTTCACCGTCGTCGCTGTCGTCGGCATCGTCGCTGTCGTCAGCGGTCTCGCTGGCGCTGGCCGAATCGCTCGAGCTCGCGCTCTCGCTCTCGCTGCTGCTGTCCGAGTCGCTGGCACCCTCGTCGCCGTCGTCGTCGCTGCCGCAGGCGGCGGTGACGAGAACGATCGCGAGGAGCACTGCCAGCCAACGGAAGTGCTTCTTCATTTGTCCCCCTCCTCAGGGTTTGGGTTTGGGCCGCGCCCAAGGCGCGAGTTCACGAGGCCTCCAGAGCGCTCGTGAACTGCGCATTGATAGCACGGAGGTATTCGATGCTCCGAAGAACGTCGAGCTTGGGGCCTTCGCCGGGTGCCGGTTCGGCGCCGGTGATGGCCGCGTCCTGTTCGAGCACGTACCAGCCGTCGTAGCCGGTGCGCTCCAGTTCGGTGACGACCTCGGCGACGGGGACGTCGCCGTCGCCCATGGGGCAGAACATGCCGTTCTGCACGCCTTCCATGATCGACCGCTCGCCGGCGAAGACCGGCGCGGCCCGGTCGAGGTGGACGTCCTTGAGGTGGACGTGCACGATGCGGTCGCGGGCGTCGGCGAGGAACTCGACGGGGTCGTAGCCGCCGATCATCAGGTGCCCCATGTCGAAGGTCCAGCCGACCTCGCTGCGGTCGAGGACGTTCTTCACGTCCTCGGGCCGTTCGATCATGGTGCCGAGGTGGGGGTGGATCGCCTGACGCATGCCGTGGGCGGCGACGACCTCCTCGACCTGCGCCAGCATCGACGCCGCGTGATCCCAGGCCTCGGCGTCGATCTCGATGCGCGGGGCCCAGTCGAAGGTCGTGACCATCGAGGTGATGAACAGCGAGCCACCGGCGCCGCCCATGAGTGCAGCGGCCCGTTCGGCTGCGGCCAACGACGCGTCGCGCTGGTCGGGGTCGTGGAGCACGAGCGGGACGAATCCGCCGATCATCTCCAGATCGTGTTCGGCGCAGACCGCCCGGAGTGCCTCGGGCTCGGTGGGCAGGTAGCCGTCGGAGCCGAGCTCGGTGGCGGTGAGCCCGAGCTCTCGCATCTCACCCAGGACTCGCTCGACCGGGAGCTCGAGCCCCCAACCGGGCACCTCGCACACACCCCAGCTGATCGGCGCGCCTGCGACACGATCGAAGAAACTCAACGTCACCCCCCGGTGATCCCAACCTGGCCGAACGCCATTGCGTTAGAGCGCTCCAATCGTTACGGTCCAGAATCGGGGTTGTCAAGCGGAATGACGCTTTGCAACGCTTCGTGAGGCCACGGCGTTCGGGGGAGGAGACCGGTGAGCAGACCGACGATGGAGACCGTCGCCGAGCGCGCCGGCGTCTCTCGGGCCCTCGTCAGCCTGGTGATGAACAACTCGCCGAAGGTCTCCGACGCCAAGCGCGAGGCCGTGCTGAAGGCCGCCGAGGAGCTCGGGTACCGACCCAACCTCCACGCCCGCAACCTGGCCCAGCAACGCACCAAAACCATCGGGATGATCATCAACGACATCCACAACCCGTTCTTCGCCGAGGTCGTCAACGGGGTCGAGGCCGCCGCCGAGGAGCAAGGGCTCGACGTCTTGATCCTCAACGGCGGGCGCGAGGCCGATCGCGAGCGGCGAGCGGTCGAGACCCACCTCCAGTTCCAGGTCGAGGCGCTGGTGCTGGTCGGTCCGAAACTCGAGGACGACGACATCTTGCGCGCCTCCTACGTCGTGCCGACCGTGGTCGTCGCCGCCGGCCGCGACCACCCCGGCGTCGACACCATCACCACCGACGACGAGGTCGGTGCGCAGCTCGCGGTCGAACACCTCGTCGCCCTCGGCCACACCGACATCGTCCACATCGACGGCGCGACCAACATCTCGGCACGACCGCGCGCGCGCGGCTACGAGAAGGCGATGCGGTCGGCGGGGCTCGAGACCCGCATCCTGCGCGGCGGCGACGACGAGGCCGACGGTGAGGAGCCCGTGGTCGAGATGATCGAGACCGCCCGCATCCCGACCGCGATCTTCGCCTTCAACGACCTGGTGGCCGCCGGCGCGCTCAGCACCCTCGACAGCGCAGGGCTCCGTGTGCCCGACGACGTCTCGGTCGTCGGCTACGACAACACGTTCATCGCCGCCCTCAGCCACATGTCCCTCACCGCGGTCAACCAGCCCCGCCAGACGATGGGCCGCCTGGCCGTCCGCACGATCCTCGAGCGCATCGAGGACGGCCGCACCGAGCCCGCCCGCATCGAACTCGCGCCGACCCTCGCGGTGCGGGGCAGCACCACCCAGCCGAGGAGGCGCCGATGAACACGACCGGCTCCACCCGCATCGGCGTGATCGGCACCTCGTGGTGGGCCGACTCGATGTATCTGCCGGCACTGCGAGGGCTCGACGGGGTCGACGTCGTCGCGGTGCTCGGCCGCAATCCCGACCGAGCGGCGGCGTTCGCCACCACCTGGGAGATCCCCGGCGTCTTCACCGACGCCGACGGGTTCTTCGACCAACCGCTCGACGCGGTGATCATCGCGTCGGCCAACGACTCTCATCACCCGCTCGCGATGCGTGCGCTCGACGTCGGGCTCGACGTCTTGTGCGAGAAGCCGCTGGGCCTCGACGTCGACCAGGCCGAGGAGATGACGACGGCGGCCCGAGCCGCCGGCGCGGTGACCCTCGTGCCGTTCACCTATCGCTACATGCCCGTCAACCGGTACGTGAAGCGGCTCCTCGACGAGGGGTACATCGGCGAGGCGTTCCACCTCGGTCTTCGGTACTTCACCGGCTTCGCCCGCGACGGCGAGTACGCCTGGCGCTTCGACCGATCGGAGGCGGGCAGCGGCGTGATCGGCGACATCGGCAGCCACTTCCTGTATCTGGCCCGCTGGTTCTTCGGCGAGGTCACGTCGATCGGCTGCCTGGCCCGCTCGTTCGTGCCCCGCGACGAACGGCCGGACGGGCGGCCGTATGAGCGCGGCGAGGACTCCGCCCTGATGACGCTCGAGTTCGCGTCGGGCGCCTACGCGACGGTCCAGGCCAGCGCCGTGTGCCACGAACCCACCCCGTTCGGACAGGTGCACGAGCTCGACCTCCACGGCAGCGACGGCACCCTCCACGCCCACTGCGACTGGGACACGGTCCAGGAGGTGCGGGGTGTTCGTGCGGACGCGACCGGGCCGGCGACACCCCTGCCGATCCCCGACGACATCTGGAACGGAGCACGGCGCGACACCGTGCACAACACCTACCGCGACGTCTTCCGCGGCACCGGCGCGATGATCGGCGACTTCGTCGACGCCGTCCGCACCCGCCGTCCCTGCGATCCGGACTTCGCCGACGGCCTTCGGATCCAACAGCTCTGTGACGCCGCCGTCGCCAGCGCCGCGGCCGACGGCGCCCGCCTGACCGTGTGACGAGCCGATCGTGGGCGGCGGTGGTGATGGGCGCCGCGCTCGTCGTCGCGGCCTGCGGCGCCGACGACCCGATCGGCGACCCCGCCGACGCGGCGATCGGCATCCGCGCGACCGGGTGCGGCCTGGCCGATCGGCTGGGGACCGGCGCGATCATCGCCGACGACGACCGTGCGGTGATCGTGACGTCGGCGCACACCGTGGCCGGCGCCGAGACGGTGACCGCCGAGCTCGGGAACGGTCGCACCGCGGTGGAAGTCCTCGTGCTCGACACCGAGCGCGACATCGCCGTGCTGAGCGCGCCGGCGTGGATCGGTCCGGCGCGCCGACTCGGGACGCCCCGCGCCGACGACGAGGCCAGCCTCGCCGTGTGGACCCCCGACGAACCGGTCGCCGTGGTCGACACGACGATCACCCGGCTGCTGCGGGTCACCATCGAGGACATCTATCTCCAGGATGAACACGAACGGCGGGCCTTCGAGATCTCCGCCGACATCGTGCCCGGCGACTCGGGCGCCCCGATCGTGGCCGCCGACGGATCGGTGCTCGGCATCGTCTACGCCCGCTCGCGGAGTCGCGACGGCGTCGCCTTCGCGGTCTCGGCGCTGGAACTCGCTCCGGTGGTCGCCGGGGCCGGACGCGAGCCGACCGACCCGGGACGCTGCGTCTGACCACAACGACGCTGGCGGTCCCGACCGGCGGTCGCGCATACTCGACCCACATGTCCGACGCTCCGGTGGTCCACATCGATCCGTCCTCGTTCTGGGACGACCCCTACCCGACACTGCGGGCGATGCGAGCCGAGACCCCGATCTGCGCCGTCCCCGAGCTCGGCGCCACGCTGCTGACCCGGCGCGACGACATCCACACGTGCGAGAAGAACGTCGAGGTCTTCTCCTCAGATCAGCCCGGAGGGCTGATGAACGTCCTCATGGGCAAGAACATGATGCGCGCCGACGGCGAAGAGCATCGGCGCGAACGATTCGTCTACTACCCGGCGATCTCGCCGCGGCGCGTCAAGGCGGTGTGGGCCCAGCAGTTCAGCCGCATCGCCGACGCCGTGCTGGCCGACCTCGCCCCCGCCATCGAACACGGGACCGACCTGGTGCCGACGTACGCCACCGCGATCAGTGGCGAGTGCCTCAAGGCGATGACCGGTCTGACCAACATCACGTTCCAGGAGATGGACGCCTGGAGCCAGGCGATGATCGACGGGATCGCCAACTACGGCGGCGACCCCGACATCGAGGCGGCGTGTCACACAGCCACTGCGGCGATCGACGCCGCCATCGACGATCGGCTCGACGCACTCCGGTCGCGACCCGACGACAGCCTGCTCTCGGTGATGACGGCCGCGGGCATGCCCGAGTCGAACGTCCGGGCCAACATCAAGCTCACGATCTCGGGCGGACAGAACGAACCACGCGACGCGATCGCCGGCACGGTGTGGGCGGTCCTGACCCACCCCGACCAGCGCGCCCACATCGAGGACGGCACCACCACCTGGCTCGACGCCTTCGAGGAGTACTGCCGATGGATCTCGCCGATCGGCATGTCACCTCGACGGATCGCCACCGAGCACCGGTTCGGCGGGGTTCGGTTCGAGCCCGAGGAACGGGTCTTCTTGATGTTCAGCTCGGCCAACCACGACGAGGACCACTTCGAGCACCCCGAACGATTCGACGTTCGCCGCGACACCACCGCGGCCTTGGCGTTCGGCGCCGGACCTCACTTCTGCGCCGGCGCCGCCGCATCTCGATCGATGGTCGGTGACATCGCGCTGCCCCGGCTGTTCGAACGCTTCCCGGATCTCGAACTCGACCCCGATGCTGCGCCGGCGCACTTCGGCGGCTGGGCATTCCGAGGACCACTCCACCTCGGCGTGCGAGGCCGTCGTCGCACGTGAGACGGACGCGCTGGAGAACGACGCCGTCTCGTATTGCCGCGGCGCTGCTCCTCGCCGCCGTTGCCGCCGCGTGCGCCGCACCGCTGTCTCCGGAGGAAGAGATGCTTCGAGACGCGCTCGAAGACCTGGGCGACCGGATCCACGCAAGCCGAGCCGTGGTGGAGGTTCGGGCATCCGGATGCGGAGCGGAGCCGACGGTCGCGAGCGGGGTCGTCCTTCGCCACAACGCCCGCACGGTCGTGGCAGTGCCGGCCCAGGTGGTCGCCGGCGCCACGGCCGTCGAGGGCGAGGGGTGGCCGTTCCCCCTACCGGTCGACATGGAGGTGGTGGCGTTCGATCCCCGGCTCGATGTCGCACTGCTCCAGGCGACGCTCACCGTTCCCGCCGGCCGCGAGCGTCGAGACGTTGCCGGGGACTTCACCAACGGGGTCGACGTGTCCACCGGCGAGACACCCGATCGGGCCGAGGTGCTGCGCTGGACCCCGACCGGCACCGCGGCGGTCGTCGTCGACATCGTCGGCCCGTTCGAGGAGACGCTCGGGGACATCTACGGAGACCAGGAGGTCGTGCGTCAGGTCCTCCAGGTCAACGGGGACTTCGTCGCCGGTGCGCTTCCAGCCGGCGCTCCGATCATCGACGAGGGGGGCGATCTGATCGGGATCATCGACGATCGTTCCCCCGCCGACGGCAGCGCCTGGGCCGCGGTGGCGACGGAGTTGATGCCGGCCCTCGAGACGGTCGGGTACGACGTCGTCGACAACGGGACCTGCCCCTGAGCACGGCCACCGGTACCCTCCCCGACATGATCCTGGGGTTCGATGTCGGGGGAACCAATGCGAGGGCGCTGCTGATCGACCCGGAGACGGGCGAGATCCGCGACCGAGATCGCGAGTCGAGTCGAGGCGCGGGCCCCGTGCTGCTCGAGACCCTGCTGCGCATGGTCGACCGCATGGAGCGCCACAACGACTGCCAGATCGAGGCGATCGGCCTCGGTGTGGCGGGACTCGCCCACCGGTCGGGCGTCATCCACTACTCCCCGAATCTCCCCGAACTGGTCGAGTACCCCCTCGGGACCGAACTCCAGGGCCGCGTCGATCGGCCGGTCGTCGTGATGAACGACGCGACCGCCGGCACCTGGGCCGAGGCCAAGCTCGGAGCGGGACGCGGCAGCGACGACTTCATGCTCATCACCCTCGGCACGGGCATCGGCAGCGGTTTCGTGGTCGGCGGACACCTGATCCACGGCCACAACGGGTTCGCAGGCGAGTCGGGCCACATGGTGGTCGACGCCAACGGGCCGACCCACCACACCGGACAACAGGGACCGTGGGAGTACTACGCGTCGGGCACCGCACTCGGCCAGATCGGCCGATCGCAGGCCCAGGTCGGTCTGTTCCCCTCCGCCCTGAGCCTGGCCGGCTCGGTGGCGGCGATCACCGGCTTCACCGTCGCCGAGGCGCTGAGCCGGGGCGACAAGGAGGCCGAGCGGATCTTCGACGGCTTCTGCCGCCAGGTCGCGGTCGGGCTCGCCAACCTGGTCATGATTTTCGATCCGGAGCGGATCGTGCTCGGCGGCGGGCTGACCGACATCGGCGAGCCATTGCGCTCCGGCGTGCAGTACTGGCTCGACAACCTCACCCTCGGCGCCGAGTACCGGCCCCCGGTCGAGGTCGTGATGGCCCAGCTCGGCGACGATGCCGGCGCGCTCGGTGCCGCGCTGTGGGCGAGGGAGAGCGCCGACTGAGCCACGGCTGCTCCCGGAGATCGCGCCGAGCTACCCGTCCGAGGCGCGGCCGGCACCCTTCGCCCGGCTCGGGCTGACCCGCGGCGGCTCGTGAGGCATCTTCGGATACACCGGCGGCCAGGGGGCATCGCCGAGCCCGGCCGCCCAGTCCCGCTCGTGCCACTCGAGCAACGGGTCGAGTGACTGTGGATCGTCGGGCATGGCCGACCAGGCATCGCCGCGGTCGGCGAGGAGTCCCGGAACGGTCGCGATCGTGACGTCCTCGGGTTCGACGTCGGCGACGTCGTCCCAGGTCATCGGCATCGACACCTGGGCGCCGACGCGCGGGCGAGCCGACCACGCGCCGAACACGGTCTTGTGGGGCGCGTTCTGGTTGAAGTCGACGAAGACCCGTTCGCCGCGTTCCTCCTTCCACCACTCGCAGGTGAGCAGGTCGGGTCGACGACGCTGCAGCTCCCGAGCGAGCGCGACCGCGGCGTAGCGCACGTGGAACCCGTCCCACTCCGGCCGCAGCCGGACATAGATGTGGATCCCCTTGCTGCCCGAGGTCTTGGGCCACGCGCGGATCCCGATCTCGTCGAGGACCGCTCGCACCTCGAGCGCCGCGGCCCGCACGTCGTCGAAGGTCGTACCGGGCTGCGGGTCGAGATCGATTCGCAGCTCGTCGGCGTGGGCGAGATCGTCGGCCTGGTGCGGCCAGACGTGGAAGCCGAGGCAGCCCATGTTCACCGCCCACACGATGTGGGCCATGTCGTGCGCGACCAGTGCGTTGGAGGGAGTGCCGTTGGGGGTGCTGAGGGTGACCGTCCGGAGCCAGTCCGGCGCTCCCTTCGGCACCCGTTTCTGGAAGAACGACTTGCCGCGGGCACCGTCGGGGTATCGCTCCATCAGCAGTGGACGTCCGCCGACCGCCCGCATGAACGGCTCGGCGACCGCCAGGTAGTACTCGACCAGATCGAGCTTGGTCTCACCTCGCTTCGGGAAGAACTCCTTCGACGGGCTCGTCACCCGTGCGTCGACGCCGTCGATGTCGAGGAGTACCGGATCTTCGCCTGACGCGGCCATGACCGGTGACGCTACCTCCTGACCGTGCTTCACTTTCGGGCGACCGCGGCCGACGGAGAAGCGACGACGGCGAACGACGAACGGCGGATCCGTGACCGAACCCACCAACGACTCCGAGCACGACCCGAGCGCGGGACCCCTCGGCGGGGCCGGCGACGAACCGGCCCCGACCGGGCAGAGCGTTCCCGGCATCCCCGCGCCCCCTCCGGCCGCGGACGAGATCCCGCCCCCGCCGATGCCCGGCGCCACCGCGCCGCCCCCTCCCCCGCCGCCGGGCGCCGCCGGCGGACGGCCCCGGGTCGGGATCGGCGCCGACGGCTCGATCCAGCACACGACCGCACCCGAGGAGTCCTGGTTCAGCCGGATCCCCCTGGGCGTGCGGATCATCGCGCCGATCGTCATCGTCTTCGGCGTGATCGGCTGGTGGACCAGCCGAGGTCAGACCGACGCCGAGGACCTCGGGCCCGGCGACTGCTTCGCCATCCCGACCGCCGACGAGTTCGAGTCGGTGACCGACCAGAGCTGTGACGAGCCACACGAGGCCGAGATCGTCGCGATCGTCCAGGCCCCGTTCGGGACGGCGTGGCCCGGCACCGGCGACATCGACGCCATCGTCGCCTCCGAGGACGCGTGCTTCGTGGTGATCGCCGAACTCACCCTCGTCGACGAGAACATCCCCCTCGACGCCGAGCTCGGCTTCTTCTTCACCGATCAGAGCGTGTGGAACGGAGGCGACCGCGAGGTGATGTGTTACGTCACCGCACCGGCGCCACTGGTCGGATCGGTGTTCCCGGGCGGCTGATCAGTCCTGATCGACCGGCGGCACGAGCACCTCGACCGCCACGAGCGTCGCGGCAGCGGTGGCGAGCATGACCGCCCCGACCACGCTCAGAGTCTCGAAGCTGCCGGCCGACACCAGCGCGCCGCCGAGCAGCGGTCCGATCGCCCGACCGGCCGCCATCGCCGCCTGGGCGTCGCCGGCGCGCTCCGCCGGGAAGCGCGACCGGGCGGCGAGGATGGCGTAGGCGCCGGGCGTCGCCGCCCAGAAGGCGGCGCCCCACACCACGAGGATCACCCACATGAACGCGGCTTCGTCGGCGAACCCGACGGCGAGCGCGCAGGCGGCGGTGACGAAGTAGAACGCGCCGGCGTACGGGCGACGGCCGCGGTAGCGGGCGGACGGGATGCTCGCCGCGGCGTTGGCGGAAAACACCAGCGAGATCGTCAGGGCGGACATGCCGTACTGCTCCTGACCGATCGCACCGATGAACACGAACACCGCCGAGCCGCCGAGCGTGGCCAGCGACAGCGCGGCGATGACGACGAGCGCAGCCCGCACCGCCCGGTTGCGGCCCGTCCGATCGGTGTCCGGCGGCACCCGGACCTTCGGAACCCGGGCGAGCGGGATCAGGGTGATCCCGGCCAACACGACGAACACCGCCCGGACGTCGAGGGTGTCGATCACCAGACCGAACACCGGCGAGGCGACCACGGCGGCGATCGGACCGACGACGGTGAGGTCGCTGGTTCGCTCGGCGTCGCCGAACACCTGGGAGTAGGCCAACCAGGTCAGCGTCCCGAGCGCGAGACCGGCGATCGAACGCAGGGCGACGAGCGCCACCAACGACGGTGCCGCCGCACTCCCGAGGTTGACGGCCGCGAGGACGACCAGGGCGCCGATGAACAACCGGCTCGACGGGCGGGTGACCCGGCCGGCGAGGCTCGACCCGATCACGAAGCAGGCCAGTTGGGCGGCGGAGAACAGGGCGACCGTGCCGGTGCCCACGTCGAACTCGTCGGCCAACGGCGCCAGCACCAACGGTGTGGCGACGAACGTGGCGGTGGCGACCGCCATCGCCAGCACGATCCCGATCTCCGTCTGGACCCGGAAGGCGTTCTGCAACCGGTACGGGACGTGCATGCCGTCACCCTACGCGCCACCGGACGCGCCGCTCACCAACGCATTCGGAGGGACTCGCTCGGTGCCCCGACAGCGTCGGGGCACCGATGGCGAAGCGGATCCGCTACGGGGTGTCGACCACGAGCAGCCCGGTGGGCGCCGAGTTGTTCCCGGCCGCGTCCTGGGCTCGCACCTGGTAGCGGTAGCGGGTTCCCGGGTCGAGGCCCACGTCGACGAAGGTGAGCTGGTTGGCGGGCAGGAAGGCCACGAACTGCCAGTTCCGGTGGATGAGGTAGCCGGTCACGCCCACGTCGTCGATCGCCGCGTCCCACGTGACGGTCGCCTCGTCGCCGGCCCCGCTGAGCACCGCGGCCGCGTTGGCGGGCGTGTTCGGGGGCGTGACGTCGGGTCCACCGTTCGACACCGTGATCGCCTGGATCGGCGATGGCGCCGAGTAGGAGTTGTCCTGGGCCTGAGCCCGCACCTGATAGCGGTACGCCTCGCCCTGCACCACGTTGGTGTCGATCCACGACGACTCGGTCAACGGCACGAACCGGACGAACTGGAAGTCGCGGTGGATGACGTAGCCCTTCACGTCGGCGACGCGTTCCCAGGTCACCGTGACCTCGTCGACGCCGTTGGTGGCGAGCACGACGTTGGCCGGCGTGCCGAACGGCGGCAACGGATCGTTGTCGCCGACGGTGATCGTCTGCACCGGCGACGGTGCCGAGTAGGAGTTGTCCGGGGCCTGGGCCCGGACCTGGTAGGCGTAGGTTTCACCAGCCACGACCCCGGTGTCGTCCCATTGGGTGGTGCCGGCCGGCAGCCACTTCAGGAACTGGAAGTCGCGATGGATGAGGTAGCCCTTGACGTCGCCGACGGGGTCCCACTCGATCGACACGGTGTCGGCGCCGTTGGTGGCGAGCTCGACGTTTCCGGGCGTACCGAACGGCGGCGCGACCCCGAACTCGATCGCGTCGTCGACACCGTTGCCGTTGGCGTCGGTGCCGCCCTCGGCGTCGCTGCCGTCGACCCGTCCGTCGTTGTTGGTGTCGAGCGCCGCGTAGGCGGTGCCAACGATGTCGAACGTGCCGTCGTCGTCGGAGTCGAGGTCGACATGGTCCGGGTCGCCGTCGCCGTCGCTGTCGGGCGCGGTCGTCACCGTTCCCTGGAGGCCGAGCGAGTCGACCTGGAAGTCGCCGTCGGCGTCGGCGAGGCCGATCTCGATCACGTCGGCGATGCCGTCGCCGTCGGAGTCGAGATCGAGTCGGTTGGGCAGCCCGTCGTTGTCGGGGTCGGGGTTGTTCGGGGGGATCGGCGTGATGGTGACGTCGCCCAGGGCCGCGACCCACTCGCCGTACGCAGAGGAGTCGACGTACCAGTCGACGCCTGCGGCGACGTTGACGGTGCGCAGCACGACGCCGTCGAGGCTGTACACCAGCGTGGTGCCGATGACCTCGATCGAGAGCCGCGAGCCCTGGGCGTAGGTGATGAAGTTGCCCTGCCCTGTGCCCGACTCGTAGATCTGGATGGTGCCACGGGCCAGGTAGATCGCGTGGTCGATGTCGCTGAAGTCGCCGTTGCTCTCGACGTCGCCGAGCCCGAACATCACGTACTCGAGATCGGGGACGTGATCGACCTCGAACGACAGTGAGAAGTCGGTGCCGGGCGGGATGCCATAGGTGGAGAAGCGATCCGAGTTCACCCACGCCTGCCAGGTGCGGGTGCCGCCGTTCCAGGTCACGTCGTCGCCGTCGACCGACGCGGAGGCCGACACGAGCGGCCAGGTGTCGACCGCGGCGATGGCGACCGGGTCGTCGGCGATGTCGACGAGCCCGTCGTTGTCGCCGTCGACGTCGGCGTTGTCCCCCACCCCGTCGCCGTCGGCGTCGGCCGACTCGTTCGGATCGTTCGGGAAGACGTCGGCGTTGTCCCCGACCCCGTCGCCGTCGGTGTCGGCGGTCTCACCCGGGTCGTTCGGGAAGGCGTCGCCGTTGTCCCCGACCCCGTCGCCGTCGGTGTCGGCCGACTCGTTCGGATCGTTCGGGAAGACGTCGGCGTTGTCGCCCACCCCGTCGCCGTCGGTGTCGGCCGACTCGTTCGGGTCGTAGGGGAAGGCGTCGTTGACGTCGTCGACGCCGTCGTTGTCGTCGTCGGGATCGACATTGTCGGGGATCCCGTCGCCGTCGAAGTCGCCGGTGGTGTTCACCAGGATCGGCTGCGACGACTGACCGGTCGAGTATCCGACCGGCACGGCGCTGACCCGGTAGGCGAAGCTCTGATCGGGCGGCGGGGTGTCGTCGAAGGAGGTCTGGGTGGTCGAACCGATCACCACACCGTCGCGGACGATGTCGTAGCGAAGTACGCCGGGACCGAGGTCGGCCGGCGCGTCCCAGCTCAGTGCGACCGTCGCGCCCTGGACGGTGTGGGTCAGGTTCTCGACCTGGGAGATGACGGGGCAGAACCGGCCGAAGCCGTCGACGTCCCCGGTGAAGTCGCCGCCGATGTACACACAGCCCCGCGTGTCGGCGTAGGCCGCGTACGGGCCCTCGTTCCAGAAGCGCATGTTCGGCAACCAGTTCCACTCGCTGCCGTCGGGGCGATACAGGATCACGCCGCCGCGGTCGTCGAGATCCCAGTCCTCGCCGTTGGTGGAGTTCCAGTAGCTGCCGCGGCAGTGACAGCCGAAGAGCACCACGTCGGACGACAACATCTCGCCGACCTGGAAGTCGCCGCCGTGGTTGTTGCCGCCGCGCCAGCTGCCGGAGCTGCAGTCGGCGAACACGGTGATGAAGCCGGTCGCCACACATCCTTCGTCAGCCCAGCTGTCGGCGTTGCGGAACTGCAGGTAGTGCTGCTCGCCGCCGAGCCAGTACTGGTCACCGACGACGACCGACGCATAGGTCCGGGACCAGTTGCCGTTGAGCGAGATCGGATAGCCCGGGACGGTCGAACCATCGTTGAGCGAGACGATCGCAGCCGTGCGGGTGCTCGCGCTGGCGTTCACGGAGGTGAACGAGCCGGTCAAGATGACCTGGGCACGCGCCGGGTCGACGCTCACGTCGAACACGCCGCCACCCGAGGGGCGCGGATCCCAGCTCTTGTCGAGCCGACCGGTCACCGCGTCGATGCGGGCGGTGCGGTAGCGGCCGTGGGCGAACTGGTCGTCGACGAGGCGGTTGTAGTCACCGACGACGTAGATCTCGTCGCCCACCACCTCGAGGTCGCGGACCGAGGCCTCGAAGTTCGAACCCACGTTGGCGATCGACGCCTGGAAGGTCGGATCGATCGCGCCGGTGATCGGGTCGAGTGCGACCAGGCCTTCGCGGGAGGTCCCGTTGACCGAGTCGAACTCGCCGCCCACGATCAGCTTGCCGTCGTGCACGTCGAGCGCCCAGACGGCGTCGTCGAAGGTCGGGCGCCAGGTGTCGATGAAGTCGTTGTTCTCGAGGTCGTACGCGGCGATGAAGGGCTGGGCGTGGGTCGTCGCGCCGGCGAAGGGGCGCTCGGAGACGGTCGTGAACGACCCGCCGACGAAGATGCGCTCACCGACCTGGGCGAAGGCGTGGACCTGCCAGTCCTGCCCGACCGACGGGGGGACCCGTCCCTGGACCCCGCCACCCGGGATCGGATCGACACCGAGGATGTCGGGGTTCACCGGGCTGGCCGGTGCCGCACCCGGCGCCGCTGCTTGGGCGACGCCGGCGATCGCTGCGATCGAGGCCGCCACGACCGCCAGTACGAGGAATGCCTCAGCGATCCCTCGACCCGAACGGGCGCGGGGGATCGATCGAGTTGTTGGTCGCATGGGGTCCCTCCACGAACGCCATCACCGGAGTTGTGCTCAGACGGTAGCCACGGCCGATCACACAGCGCATGATCCAAACCGCCCATTCCCACCGCCCGTGATCACCGTCCTAGCGGGTGGGCGGCGCCGAGACAACGGTTCGGCCCGCTTGTTCACCTGTCTGTCATGGTCGCAGCGGCGCCGACGGCGGTTGGGGGGAGTTAGCCGGTTGACCAACTAGCCTTCGGCCCATGCCCGAGCTTCGCAGCACGACGACGACCCAGGGACGCAACATGGCCGGCGCCCGCGCGCTGTGGCGCGCGACCGGCATGACCGACGACGACTTCGAGAAGCCGATCATCGCGGTGTCGAACTCGTTCACCCAGTTCGTGCCCGGCCACGTGCACCTCAAGGACCTCGGGCAGCTCGTCTGCCGAGAGATCGAGGCCGCCGGCGGTGTCGCCAAGGAGTTCAACACGATCGCCGTCGACGACGGCATCGCGATGGGTCACGACGGCATGCTCTACAGCCTCCCGAGCCGCGACCTGATCGCCGACTCGGTCGAGTACATGGTCAACGCCCACTGCGCCGACGCGCTCGTGTGCATCTCCAACTGCGACAAGATCACCCCCGGCATGTTGATGGCGACGATGCGTCTCAACATCCCGACCATCTTCGTCACCGGCGGCCCGATGGAGGCAGGCAAGACCCGCCTCGCCGGGGTCGAGGTCAAGCTCGACCTCATCGATCCGATGATCAAGGCCGGCGACAAGAGTGTCAGCGACGAAGACGTGCTCGAGATGGAACGCTCGGCCTGCCCGACCTGCGGCTCCTGCTCGGGCATGTTCACCGCCAACTCGATGAACTGTCTCGCCGAGGCGCTCGGGCTGGCCCTGCCCGGCAACGGCACCGTCGTCGCCACCCACAGCGATCGCGAGCAACTGTTCCTCCAGGCCGGCCGCACGGTGGTCGACCTGGCGAAGCGCTACTACCACAAGGACGACGAGTCGGTCCTTCCTCGCAACATCTGCACCAAGGAGGCGTTCGAGAACGCGATGACCCTCGACATCGCGATGGGCGGCTCGACCAACACGGTGCTGCACATCCTCGCCGCCGCCCGCGAGGCCGGGGTCGACTTCACGATGAACGACATCGATCGCCTCAGCCGCGTGTCGCCGTCGATCTGCAAGGTCGCTCCGGCGACGGAGACCTACCACATCGAAGACGTGCATCGAGCCGGCGGCATCATGGGGATCCTCGGCGAACTCGATCGCGGCGGCCTGCTCCACACCGACATCCCGACCGTGCACGCCGACACGATGGCCGATGCCCTCGACCGGTGGGACGTCGCCCGCGACCCTTCGGCCGAGGTCCAGGAGTTCTACCGGGCGGGCCCGGCCGGTATCCGCACGACCGTCGCCTTCAGCCAGAGCACCCGATGGGACAGCCTCGACCTCGATCGCGAACACGGCTGCATCCGCAGCGTCCCGAACGCCTACTTCCAGGACGGCGGCCTCGCCGTGCTGTTCGGCAACATCGCCGAGAACGGCTGCATCGTGAAGACCGCCGGCGTCGACGAGGAGATCTTCACCTTCTCGGGCCCGGCGCGGGTCTTCGAATCCCAGGACTCGGCCTGCGACGGCATCCTCGACGAGTCCCACATCCAGGCCGGCGACGTCGTCGTGATCCGCTACGAGGGCCCGAAGGGCGGCCCCGGCATGCAGGAGATGCTGTACCCGACCAGCTACATCAAGTCGCGTGGGCTCGGGAAGGAGTGTGCGCTGCTGACCGACGGTCGCTTCTCGGGCGGCACGTCGGGACTCTCGATCGGCCACGCCTCGCCCGAGGCGGCCGAGGGCGGAGCGATCGCCCTGATCGAAGAGGGCGACATCGTCGACATCGACATCCCGAACCGCACGATCAACATCCGGGTCAGCGACGAGGTCATCGCCGAGCGTCGGGCCGCGATGGAGGCCCGAAGCGCCCACGCGTGGAAGCCCGCCGAGGACCGACCCCGCAAGGTGTCCGCGGCCCTGTGGGCCTACGCGGCCATGACGACCAGCGCCGACAAGGGCGCGGTGCGAGACATCACCCAGATCCAACGCTGACCACCGACCCGACCGCCGACATCCGAACCCGAGAACCGACTGCTGAGAAGATGAACGAGAACGAGCCCAAAGAACCGGTGCGAGGTCCCGACGCCGTCCGCAAGAGCCTGATCGATGCCGCCGTGCAACTGATGGCGATGCGCTCGCCGCGTCAGATCTCGGGCCGCGAACTCGCGAAGCACGCCGGCGTGAACTACGGCTTGATCCACCACTACTTCGGCAGCAAGGACGCCGTGTTCGCCGAGGCGGTCAGCGTCGCGACCGAGGAGATGGGCCAGCGCTGGGACGAGGACGGCATCTTGCCGGTCAACACCAGCGACGACGCCGGCAGCTACCGCACATTCGCCAAGCTCGAACTCGACGAGGCCCGATCCCCGATGACCGACCTGATGCACCGAATCGTCCGGGGCCAGGCGACCGCCACCGGCCGCGACGAGAACGACCCCGACCTGTTGGCCGAGGTCGCGCTGTGCGCTGCGCTGCAGTTCGGATGGGGCGCCTTCGAGGAGGAGATCGTCGCCGGGCTGCACGACTTCGGGGTCGAACGCGACGCCCTCCGCGAGCGGGTGTCCGCACTGTCGATGCGTCTCGGTTCGTGACCGACGTGCGCTCGCGGAGCGCCCGGTCCGAAGCGCTCGTCGTCGCCTACCTCGGATTCATCGGGGCCCTGCTGGCGTTCGGCATCGACACGGCGCTGCCCGCCTTCGACGAGATCCGCGACGAGTTCGACCTCGCCGACGGCAGCGGCGAGGTCAGCCTCATCGTCACCGCCTACTTCCTCGGGATGGCCGTCGGTCAGCTCCCGGTCGGCCCGCTCTCCGATCGGTTCGGCCGCCGTCCGATCCTCCTCGGCTCGCTCGCGCTCTACATCCTGGGCGCCATCGGTGCGACGGTCGCCGGCGACTTCACGACGGTCCTGATCTCCCGCTTCGTGTGGGGCATCGGCGCCTCGGGACCGGCGGTGATCTCCTACGCGATCGCTCGGGATCTGTACGAGGGCGATCAGATGGCCCGCGTGTTGTCGCTGGTGATGGCGGTCTTCCTCGTCGGACCGACCGTCGCCCCGCTGATCGGCGAGGGGCTCATCGCCGTTCTGCCCTGGCAGGCGGTCTTCGGCGGAGCCGCCGTGCTCGCGGCGGTCGGGATGGCGTGGACGCTCCGATTCGACGAGTCGCTGCCTCCCGAGAAGCGGCGCCCGATCCAGCCGGCGTCGATCGGCCGGGCGATCCGCACGACCCTCACCCACCGGGCGTCGACCGGCTACCTCGCCGCGATGACCTTCAGCTACGGCGCGTTCTTCGTGTTCCTCGGCAGCTCCCAGCCGATCGTCGACGAGGTCTATGGCCGACCGGAGTGGTTCGCCGCCACCTTCGCTGCCGTTTCGGCGGTCCAGGGCATCTCGGTCTGGCGGGTCAGCCGGATCGTCGAACGGGTCGGTACGGCCCGCGTCGCCCGCATCGCCTACGTCACCAATCTCGGCGCCTACGTGTTGCTCACCATCGCCACGCTCCTGGCCGACGGCGTGCCGGGCTTCGCCGTGTGGGCGGTGCTGATCGCGCTCGCGTCGACGGCGGGCACGATCGTGTCGACCGCGGCGGTCTCGCTCAACCTCCAACCGATGGAGCGCATCGCCGGAACCGCGGCGGCCGTGCGCGGCGTCGCGACCCTCGGGCTCGGGTCGATCCTGGCGTCGCTGATCGACCGGCAGATCGACGACACGATCACGCCGATGGCCATCGGCGGCCTCGTCTACTGCGCGATCGGGCTCGTGATCCTCCTGTGGGCCGAGGGCGGCTCACTCGAGGTCGTCGATCCCGACCGCGGCCGCCACACCCCCGGTGCCCACTCACCCGCCTAGGGTCCGGCCATGGCCATCCTGATCGCGACCGTGCTCTGCCTGCTCCTGGCGGGGTGGACCGATCGCCGCCGTCGCATCTACGCCGACCTCGAGACGATCCCGGCCGCCGCCGTCTACGCGGGCCGCAACGAGGTCAAGGGCCGCGCCTGGCACCCCCGCCCCACCCTCTCGCACCACTCGCGCACCCCGTGCGTCGAATGGGTGTACGAGCTCGACGAGGAGCGTCGCAAGACGACGACCGACAGCGAGGGAAAGAAGACGACGACCACGTTCTGGGAGACGATCGAGCGCGAGGAGGGCGGACGTCCCCACTTCGAACTGGTCGACGACTCGGGCTCGGTGCGGGTCGTGATCGAGGAGGCGACGGTCAGCCATCGCCAACTGATGAGCGAGACCTTCGAGGTCGACGACCCCCGCGGCTTCTTCGAGAAGATGTTCTCGTTCGGCCCGAACCGGACGGGTCGCTATCGCCGCACCGAGACCGGCGTCGCGATCGGCGACGACGTGTTCGTGTCCGGCGAGGCGTCGCTGCGCGACGACGTCGTCGAGCCGCAGATCTCCCACGGGCGACCCTTCCTCGTCTCGACCCGATCCGAGGACTCCCACCGCAACTGGCTCGGGTTCTTCACCGGATTCCTGCTCGTCGTCGCCGTGGTCACCGCTGGGGTCGCCGGCAACGCGATCGACGCGGCGTGGGGCATCCCCGTCTTCGTCGGGGTGACCGTCGCGCTGATCCTGTCGGGGTTGTTGATCAGCCTGTACAACCGACTCCAGCACCAGGTGCAGTCGGCGGCGCGGGCTTGGAGCCTCATCGACGTCCAGCTGGCCCGCCGTCACGACCTGATCCCACGCCTCGCGACCGTCGCGAAGGGCCTCGCCGACCACGAACGGGTGCTGCTCGAGAGTCTCTCGATCGCCCGTACCTCCCTCGCCGGACAACCCCCCACCGACGAGACCGTGGCCCGGGCCGACCACGAAGCCGCCGAGCAGACCGAACGCATCCGCCAGCTCCTGATCGTGATCGAGGCCTACCCGGACCTGAAGGCCGACCAGGCGATGCTCGAGGTGCAGCGCCAGATCGCGGATTCGGAGAACCGCATCGCCTGCACCCGGGGCTTCTACAACGACAGTGTCACGCTGCTTCGGTCCCAGCGCCAGACGTTCCCCGGCGTGCTGGTCGCCCGGGTCGCCGATCGCCGGCGCTTCGCCCTCTTCACCGCCGACGGCTTCGAGCGGACCGTGCCGACCATCGACTTCGATTGGAACGTCGGGCGCGAGGACACCGGTCAGGACTGACCCGACGGGCGCTTCGGCGTCGTACGCCGTCGCTGCTCAGCGTGGACCGATGTCGAACCACTCGGCGAGGGTGTCATCCCAGGCCGACTCGGCGACCGGTGTCTCGACCGTGTCGCCACCACGACGGACCTTCAGCCGATCGGCGAGCAGGGTGACCCGATCGGCACCATCGCCGAGGAGCCGGGTCGCGAACGGCCACCGTTGCCAGTGGGCGTCGGCATCGTCGTAGAGCCGGCGACTGGCGGTCGCGAACTGGTCGAGCTCATGCGCCACCCGTTTGAAGCGGTACTTCGCCGCCGGAAGCCCGTCCTCGATCTCGGTCAGCGTCGTCCCCTGAGGGCTCGGCACGAACTGGTACTCGGACGCGCCGCCGTCCTGGGGTTCGCCGCTCGACAGATCGAGCGGGCGGATGAACGAGTCCCCGAAACCGACGTCGACCAGGTACGGCCGATCCAGTTGAACCTCGACGGCGAGGTGGTCGACGACGGTGTTGGGACCGTCGAGCAGAACCGCCGCCCCGAGACGACGAACCGCGAACCCGAGCTGCTCGAGGAGCCACGCGAACCCCCCGTTCGCTTCGAAGCACCAGCCGCCCCGACCGCGATCGACGATCTTGTCGAGGATCGCCTCCTGGTCGACGGTCACCGGCACGCGGCGGTACACGTCGAGGTTCTCGAACGGCACGGCGACCAGGTGGGCGTGCTGCAGGGCCGCGAGCGCGCCGACGTCGAGCTGCGCCGGCCGCTCGACGCCGAGCCGGGTCAGGTACGCATCGACACGACTCACGAGGTGGGCCACACTCGGGCTCGACGATGCGCTTCACCCCGACGATCTCTGCCCTGACGCACTCTCCGATCGGTGCGGCCCACGCCCTGCTCGCTCATCGGGTGAATGATCGGCCGCTGCTCGATCTCTCGCAAGCAGCGCCGTCGTACGCGCCACCACCCGTCGTGCTCGAGGCCGTCGCTCGCGGCACCTCGGATCGGATCACGACGGGCTACGCCCCCCAACCCGGCCTCCCCGCCCTGCGTCGCGCCTTCGCCGCGGACCTCTCGGCGGCGTACGGCGCCGACCCCGACCCGACCGACGCCGTGGGCGCTCGTGTGCCGATCACCGCCGACGACGTCCTGATCACCGCCGGATGCAACCAGGCGTTCTGTCTGGCCGCGTCGTCGCTCGCCGGCCCCGGCGACAACGTCGTGCTCCAGACGCCCTTCTACTTCAACCACGACATGTGGCTGAGGGTCGAGGGCATCGAGCCTCGCCACCTCGGGATCGATCAACAGCACCACCCGAGCGTGACCGAGGCAGCCGGTCTCCTCGACGAGCGGACCCGCGCGATCGTGCTCGTCTCGCCGGGAAACCCGACGGGGGTCACCCTGCCGCCCGAGACGATCCACGACTTCGCCGACCTGGCTCGCCGCCACGACATCGCCCTCATCGTCGACGAGACGTATCGATCGTTCCGTCCGACGGACGATCCACCCCACCGCCTCTTCGAGGACCCCGACTGGCGCGACACCGTCATCAGCCTGCACTCGTTCTCCAAGGACCTCGCGATCCCCGGCTACCGGATCGGCGCGCTCGTCGGTGGTGAGGCGATCCGGGTCGAAGCGTTGAAGGTGCTCGACTGTGTCGCGATCAGCGCTCCCGCGGTCGGGCAGGTCGCTTGCGTCGCCGGCCTGGAGGGCGCAGCCGAGTGGCGACGCGAGCAAGCCGAGCGTGTCGCCGACCTGCAGCGTCGATTCGAGACGGTGATGGCCGAGCGACCCGGTGGCTTCGAGCTGGTGACCGCCGGCGCCTACTTCGGCTGGGTCCGCGCCCCGGGCGGCGAGCCGGACGACACGACCGCTGCGATCGTGCGGCGCCTCGTGGTCGAGCACGACATCCTCGTCATCCCCGGCACGGCCTTCACCACGACCGACGAGCGCATGCTCCGGTTCAGCTTCGCGAACCTCGACGCCGACCAGATCACCGAACTCGGTGTGCGGCTGGCCGAGTGGGGACGGGCAGACTCGTCGGCATGAGTCATCTCACCACCGTCCGCATCGGCCCGTCGACCCGCGCCGGTCGAGTCGAAGGCGACGACATCGTGATCCTCGATGCCGCCGACGTCGGCGAGGTCCTGCGTCGCGGCGACGTCGCGGAGACCGGCGACGCGATTCCCCGCGCCGACGCCGACCTCGCGCCGCTCATCACCTCGCCGGGCAAGATCGTGTGTGTGGGCGTGAACTACCTCGACCACATCGAGGAGATGGGCCGCGAGCGGCCGAGCGCGCCGACCTACTTCGCCAAGTACGACACCGCCCTCATCGGCGCGCTCGACGACATGGTGCTCCCGGCCCCGGACGTGTCGACCCACGTCGACTGGGAGGTCGAGCTCACCGTCGTGATCGGCCGCCCGGTTCGGCACGCCTCGCCCACCGAAGCGCTCGAGGCGGTCGCCGGCTACACCGTGATGAACGACGGGTCGGTGCGCGACTACCAACGGCGCACCACCCAATTCCTCGCCGGCAAGATGTTCGAAGGGCTGTCGCCGCTCGGCCCGGTGATGGTCGGGGCCGACGA
Organism: Actinomycetota bacterium; assembly: GCA_039193795.1. Classification (GTDB taxonomy): domain Bacteria; phylum Actinomycetota; class Acidimicrobiia; order Acidimicrobiales; family Aldehydirespiratoraceae; genus UBA11606. Next base: position 69,196 of record JBCCWI010000005.1, read on the forward strand.
ACTCGGCGACGGCAGCGGGCTCGAGATCCGCAGCGAGGTCGACGGAGTCGTCAAGCAGCGGAGCTCGACCTCGGAGCTGTGTTTCAACGTGGTCGACATCGTGCAGGACCTGTCGACGATCACGACCCTGCATCCCGGCGACGTCATCGCCACCGGCACCCCGGGCGGAGTGGGCGCCGCTCGCACTCCCCCGCAGTGGCTGGGTGACGGCTCGGTGCTGCGCTGCTCCATCGAGGGCATCGGCGCGACCGAGAACCGCTGCGTGCTCCCCGGCTGAGCCGACGGTCGCAACCCGCTCGCGACCGGTCAGTCTCGATCGGCGAAGCGGGCGAGGAGGTCGGCGGTGATCGCATCGACCGTGCGACCATCGGTGACGATCTGCTCGAACGTTCCGTAGCGCGCCGAGCGCTCGGCCAGCAGCTCGCGGATCCGGGCGGCGGGATCGGCGGTGTCGAGCAGCGGCCGGTCGGCGACTCCGTCGGCTCGAACGCGGGCGAGGATCGTCTCCGGCGACGCCACCAGGCAGAAGACACGGCCGGTCGAGCCGAGCCGGGCCGCGACGTCCTCGGCGAGGAGCATGCCGCCCCCGGTCGAGATGACCAGACCCGACCGCGCCGCCAGCTCGTCGGCGAGCGCGGCCTCGTACCCGCGGAACACCGACTCGCCCCGCTCGGCGAAGATCTCCGGGATCGGTCCGTGGCGGGCCGCGATCACCGCGTCGGTGTCGACGAAATCGGCTCGCAACACCGCAGCGGCGGCGCGGCCGACCGCCGTCTTCCCCGTGCCCATGAAGCCGGTCAGGACCAGGTTCGGCGTGTCGGCCATGGCCGGAGACTACGACCCTCGCCAGCGACTAGAACGACACCATGACGTCCTCGCCTGCCGACCCCACTCCCACCGACGCAGCCCCCCGCGACGCTTCGGCGATCCAGATCCGCGGCACCGGCGGGCCCGAGCAGCTGGAGTTCGTCTCCGTCGACGTCGCCGAGCCCGGCCCCGGACAGGCCCTCGTGGAGGTGCACGCCGCCGGCGTGAACTTCATCGACACCTACCACCGGTCCGGCCTCTACCCGGTCGAACTCCCGTTCACCCCCGGCAGCGAGGGCGCCGGTGTGGTCGTCGCGCTCGGCCCCGGCGCCGCCGACGGCGAGAGCGGCCTGACGGTGGGTGACCGCGTCGCCTGGGTCGGCGTCGGGTCCAGCTACGCCACCCACGTCACCGGACCCGCCGAGTCGTTCCTGCCCGTGCCCGCCGAGATGACCCTCGACGTGGCGGCCGCGCTCCCCCTGCAGGGCATGACCGCCCACTACCTCGTGTCGGACACACACCCGCTGCAGCCCGGTGAGACCTGCCTGATCCACGCTGCGGCCGGGGGGACGGGCCGGCTGCTGGTGCAGATGGCGAAGCTCCGCGGCGCGACGGTCGTCGCCACCGCCGGCTCGCCCGAGAAGCTCGACCTGGCCCGATCGGCGGGGGCGGACCATCTCGTCAACTATGTCGAGGAGGACCTCGTCGACGCGGTCGAGGCGGCGGTCGGACCCGACGCCGTCAACGCCGTCTACGACGGAGTGGGTGCGGCGACCTTCGACGCCGGCATCCAACTGCTCGCTCCCCGCGGCACGATGGCGACCTTCGGCAACGCCTCGGGCGCCGTGCCGCCGGTGAGTCCGCTGACGCTCATGCCCAAGTCGCTCTTCTTGACCCGGCCGAGTCTCTTCGCCCACATCGCCACCACCGAGGAACGCATGGACCGCTGGAACGAACTGGCCGGCTGGGTGCGCAACGGCGCGCTCGAGGTGCGGGTCGGCCACACCTTCCCGCTGGCCGACGCGGCCGATGCCCACCGGGCGCTCGAAGGGCGCTCGACGACCGGCAAGATCCTGCTCACCAACTGACCGTGGCTCGACCACACCCCGACCGGCCGAGGCCGTCGGCACACGCATGGGTGGTTGAGCCATGATGGCGCCATGACCACGCGCCTGATCGCCGACTTCGATGCGTTGGCCGCTCGCCAGTTCGACGAACTCGGCGATCCCGGCGTCTGGTGGACCGGTGCGCAGAAGACCGCGATCGCCGCCACCGCCCGCGCCGCGATCGCCGACACCCCGGGGCCCGGCGGGCTGACCCCGGTCTCGGAAGAGGCGACCCGCCGTATCGCCACCGACGCGATCTCGATCCGCCGCGACGACATCGAACGGTGGGTCGCCGCGGGGATGCGGGTCGAGGCGTATGTCGAGCTGGTGGGCATCGTGTGTCGCGTCGTCGCGCTCGACACCGCCTCGTTCGGCCTGGGTCTCGACGCGACCAATCTCCCGGTGCCGAGCACCGGTGATCCGTCGTGCGCGCTCGCCGACGACGTCACCTATGTCGACGGGTGGGTCCCGACGAACGGCCCGGCGTTCCCGCCGACCGCGCTGACGGCGGTGCCCGGCGCGACCGAGCTGCTGTTCGACATCCACGACGTGCTGTACCTCTCGATGGAGCAGATGGGCAGTCACGAAACGGCGCGGGACGACCTGTCTCGGGCTCAGCTCGAGCTGGCGGCGGCCCGCACGTCGTTCATCAACGACTGCTTCTATTGACTGCTCGCCCACACATCGATGCTCCGTGCGAGCGTCGAACACCACGGTGGCAGCTTCGACGCGTCGGTCGTCGTCACCGGGTGCGGGGAGTGCGGGGTCCCCGGCGCCGATGAGATCCTGGCGCTGACCGATGCGGTCGTCCTGCGCGACAACGCCGAATACCCCGACGCCCGCGTGCGGGCGGAGCTGCACTTCGGGCGCGACGGGGCGGACCGGATCGCGATGGTCGCCGCCAACTTCCAGATGATGAACCGGTTGCTCGATGCGATCGGCGCACCCGTCTCGAGCCGTCTGGATCCGCTCGCCGACGAGATGGGCCTCACCGTGCCCGACCATCTCCGCGAAGACCTCCGCTGACACGAAGGTCGAGCCCGCCCTCGACCCACGGAACGCCTCGGGAGTTCACCTCGACCGCGGCCTGCAGGTCGCCGGCGGAGTTCGGTGCCCTTCGAGCCGGTGTGTCACGCTGGCCGCGTGGACCTCCAGACTCTCGCCGACCGGCTCGCCATCTCCGACTTCCTGACCGCCTACGCCCGGGCGGTCGACACCAAGGACTGGGATCTCTTCCGCTCGCTCTTCACCGACGACGCCGAGATCGACTACACGTCGAGCGGCGGCATCGCCGGCGGACCCGACGAGGTCGTGACGTGGATGGGGAACACGATGTCGATGTTCTCGACCACCCAGCACATCATCACCAACGAGACCGTGGCGATCGACGGCGACACCGCATCGGTGCAGGCCGTGCTGTTCAACCCGATGGTCTTCGACGGCTCCGACACGCTGTCGTTCACTTGCGGGGGCGGCTACGACCACGACCTCGTTCGCACCGACGACGGCTGGAAGAGCCGACGGGTGGTCATGACGATGACCTGGACGACGATGGGTGGCTGAGGCCCGACCATGACCGCTCCCTGGGCGACCATCCCCGAGCTGATCGACGACGCCGCCGACCGTTTCGCCGACATCGAGGCGATCGCCGACGGCGACGTCAGCTGGACCTTCTCGGCATTCCGGACCGAGATCCGGCGCGCCGCCGCCGCACTCGTCGCCACCGGAGTCGCCGCCGGTGATCGGGTGGCCGTCTGGGCCCCGAACTGCTGGGAGTGGGCGGTCGCCGCGCTCGGCGTGCACACCGCCGGCGGCATCGTCGTGCCGATCAACACCCGGTTCAAGGGCCGCGAGGCGGCCTATGTGATGGAGGCGAGCCAGGCCCGGTTGCTCTTCACCGTGACCGACTTCCTCGACACCGACTATGTGGCGCTACTGACCGACGCTGGACTCCCACCGAAACTCGAGGAGATCGTGGTGCTCCGCGGCACCGTTTCGGAGGCGACGACGGCGTTCGACGCGTTCATCGCTCGAGGCGCGGCGGTCGACGACGCATCGGTCGATGCGCGGGCTGCGGCGGTCGACGGCGACGACCTGTGCAACATCATGTTCACCTCGGGCACGACCGGTTCGCCGAAGGGGGCGATGCTCACCCATGCGGCGACCTGCCGGGCCTTCAAGGCGTGGAGTGACGTGATCGGCCTCGACCGGGACCGCTACCTGATCATCAACCCGTTCTTCCACTCGTTCGGACTCAACGCCGGCATCCTCGCCTGCCTGATGACCGGGTCGACGATCCTGCCCCACCCGGTCTTCGACGTGCCGTCGGTGATGGCCCGGATCCCGGTCGACCGCGTGTCGATGCTGCCGGGACCACCGGCGATCTACCAGACGATCCTCAACCATCCCGATGTCGACACCTTCGACATGTCGACCCTGCGGCTCGCCGTCACCGGCGCCGCCGCCATCCCGGTCGAGATGATCGTGCAGATGCGCGAACGGCTGGGCTTCGAGAAGGTGGTGACCGGCTACGGCCTGACCGAGACGACCGGCATCGCCACGATGTGCCGCCACACCGACGACCCCGAGATCATCGCCAACACCTCCGGTCGAGCCATCCCCGACGTCGAGGTGCGCATCGTCGACCCGGACGATCCCGACAACGACCGCAACGAGGTCCCGCGCGGTGAGCCCGGCGAGATCGTCGTCCGGGGCTACAACGTGATGGTCGGCTACCTCGACGATCCGGAGAAGACGGCGGAAACGATCGACGCCGACGGTTGGCTGCACACGGGCGACATCGGCGTGATGGACGACGCCGGCAACATCGACATCACCGACCGGGTGAAGGACATGTTCATCAACGGCGGGTTCAACGCCTACCCGGCCGAGATCGAGGGCCTGATGCTCGCCCATCCCGACATCGGCCAGGTGTCGGTGGTCGGCGTGCCCGACGACCGCCTGGGCGAGGTCGGCTACGCCTTCGTCGTCCCCGCCGCCGGCTCGACCCCGGACGGCGACGAGATCCTCACCTGGTGCCGCGCCGAGATGGCGAACTACAAGTGCCCGCGCCACGTCGAGATCGTCGACGCGCTACCGCTCAATGCCAGCAACAAGGTGCTCAAGTTCGAGCTGCGGGATCGAGCGATCGCCAACCTGGGTTGAGGGGTCCGACACCGCGGGTGACGGCGCCTGCCACGCCGCCGGGTAACCCAAAACCGACGGTTCTTCAGGAAGCCGGGTGAGCGACGGCCCGAACCGCCGGCAGTACCGTGTTCGCGTTCCACTCAGGCGCAACGACGCGCGGACGACGGAAGAACCATGAGCGACACGGGCACTGACCACTTCGACCGCTGGCGGGAGGACGAAGAGACCGCCGAAGCGATGATCCCGCTGCTCGGGCAGCTCTACCGCGAGCAGGACGTCATCCTCTACATCTTCGGCAAGAAGCTGTTGCGCACGTCGATCGGCATCATGACCACCCACGACGCGTCCGAGCCGTTCATCGGCCGGTCCCTCTCGGTGCAGGAGACGATGCCGATCGTGCAGGCACTCGCCGAGATGCAGCTCGACTCGGCCAAGATCGACCTCGGCAAGCTCACCGTGGGCTTCCAGGAATCCGGCTCCGACGATCTCGCCGGGTACCTCGCCGACCAGCTGAGCAACGTCACGACCGGCCACGGGCGCCTGCTCGAGGAGCCGACCGACGTGGTGCTCTACGGCTTCGGCCGGATCGGTCGCCTGCTCGCCCGCATCCTCATCGACCGGGCCGGGTCCGGCGCGAAGCTGCGCCTCCGGGCGATCGTGCTGCGCCCGCAAAAGGACAACGACATCGAGAAGCGCGCCAGCCTGCTCCGGCTCGACTCGATCCACGGTCCGTTCAGCGGCACCGTGATCGCGGATCAGGAGAACGAGCAGCTGATCATCAACGGCAACCCGGTGAAGTTCATCTACGCCCAGCAGCCCGAAGACATCGACTACACCGCCCACGGCATCAAGAACGCGATCGTCATCGACAACACCGGTGCCTGGCGCGACACCGAAGGTCTCGGCCGCCACCTCACGGCCAACGGCGCCGCCCGTGCCGTGCTGACCGCGCCGGGCAAGGGCGAGGTCAAGAACATCATCTACGGCGTCAACCACGACGTGCTCACCGACGACGACACGATCCTGTCCGCAGCGAGCTGCACCACCAACGCCATCGTGCCGCCGTTGAAGGTGATGAACGACACGTTCGGCATCGTCGGCGGCCATGTCGAGACGATCCACGCCTACACCAACGACCAGAACCTCACCGACAACTTCCACAAGAAGGAACGGCGGGGCCGGTCGGCGCCGCTCAACATGGTGATCACCGAGACCGGGGCGGCCAAGGCGGTCGTGAAGGCGCTGCCCGAGCTCGCCGGCAAGCTCACCGGCAACGCCATCCGCGTTCCCGTGCCGAACGTGTCGCTCGCGATCCTCAACCTCACCCTCGAGCAGGACGCCACCGTCGCAGACATCAACGCCGTGCTGCGCGATGCGTCGATGAGCGTCGACCTCGGCGAGCAGATCGCCTACGAAACCTCGACCGAGATCGTGTCGAGCGATCTGGTCGGCGCCGAACGCACGTCCATCGTCGACTCCCAGGCGACCCTGGCCGACCGGGATCGCTGCGTGCTCTACGTCTGGTACGACAACGAGGCCGGGTACAGCTACCAGGTCGTTCGTCTGGTGCAGGAGATCGCGGGGCTCGCCTACCCCCGCGTTCCCTGACCGCCGCTGCGCCCGCCGGCCCGCGCAGGGGAAATCGGGAGACATCGAGAAAAACCCGTCCGGGGTGTCAGATCGGCGCGACCGGCGCCGTCCCCCTCACGACCGAACGAACAGATCGATCGGAAATCGTGAAACCAGACGTGACACCCTCATCCCATCCCAATCTCATGCTCCGTGATGCCCATCGTCGCGGCCGTGTGCAAGAGGGTGTGGCGATCGTGCTCGCGCTGATCGTGCTCGTGGCGACCTTCACGGTCGCGGCCACTTCGGTTGCCGGGGGAACGGTTCCTCCGGCATCCCGCACCGGAGAGGTCGGGTTCGTTCCCGTTGGGGACGACTCCGAGCGTTGCGATCAGTCGATCACGATCACCGTCGTCGCCGACGGTGCCACGGCCACCGACCGCATCTGTTCGTTCGGTCAGGTACATCCAGCCCGTTCGGGCTGACCCCACCCCTCTCGGGCTGACCCAAGGAGCCACCCCATGCGCGCCACCCGACCGTCGACTTCGGCCGACAGCGTTCCACCCCTTCGTTTCGTCCCCCTCGGGATCCATGAGCATGGCGACCCTCACCTCGAACTCCGACGGCGGCGCACCGCGGCACTGCGGGGTCGTCGCTGATGGTCGCCATGCTCTCCCCCTCGGTCCCGTCCTCACCGCAGTCGGATCGCACCCGACCCACCTGGACTCGGGCCCAGGTCCGATTGTTGGGTCTGCTGGCTGCCCTGTTCGTCGTCCAGGTGACGGCGTCCGCGCTGTACGTGCTCGGTGGCTGACGCGTCAGTGCGGTGCGGGGAATCCCCGGTCCGGCGGCGGCCGGACCGGGGACACTCCGTGGCACACTGGGGTTGGCCGCGTTCTCACCCTGCGTGATGATGCGGCCACCGCGCGGAGGATGGAGAGGAGGGTCCATGTCCACCACGTCGAGCGATCAGGAGCTGGTCAGCGCCGCGACGGCCGGCGACCAGGACGCCTTCGCCGCGCTCTACGACCGGTATGCCGATCGGGTCCACACCTTCGCCTACTCCCGGCTCCGGGATCCCGCCGACGCGGCCGACGCGCTCCAGACCACCTTCGTCACGGCCTACCGGAAGCTGGATCAGCTCGACGACGGCGCCAAGTTCCGTTCGTGGGTCTTCTCGATCGCACGCACGACGATCATCGACATCGCCCGCGCCCGAGGCCGACACGCCGCCGCCACCCCCGACGACGAGTTGACCGACGTGGCTGCTGACCAACGACCTCCCGAACGCGATCTCGAAGCCGAGGAGTCGGGCAAGCTGCTCTGGCAGGCCGCGGCGGGGCTGCAACCCCGCGATCAGGAACTCCTCGAGCTCCATCTGCGCGAGGGCCTCGACGGCGCCGACCTCGCCGATGCGATGAACGTCGAGCCGTCCCACGTGTACGTGATGGTCAAGCGGCTCAAGGAACGCCTGGGCACCGCAGTCGGGTCCCTTCTCGTCGCCCGGCGCGGCGCCGACGACTGTCACGAACTCCGACAGCTGCTCTCGGACTGGGACGGCCGCTTCTCCCTCGACGTGCGGGCCAAGGTGACCCGCCACGTCGAATCCTGCGAGACCTGCCAGGAGACCCGTCGGGCTGCGGTCGCGTGGGAGTCCATCGCGAGCGCCATGCCATCGTTCCCCGCCCCGACGACCACGCGTGCGCTGGTCCTCGCCGACGTCAACGCCATCGTCCGTGCCTCGCGCGGCTTCGGTGGCGTATCCCAGGGGGTGATGGCGGCATTCACCGTCGTCGCCACGATCACCATGACGGTCGGTGTCGTGGCGCTTCCGGTGCTGCAGCGCGACCCGACCCCTGCGACGGTGGAGACCGCAGGTCTCGTCATCGACGACGACACCTCGACCACGGTGCAGGCCGACGAGAACGACGCCGGCGAGGACGACGCCGAGGTGGCCGGCGAGACCGAGACCAGCACGACGACCACGACCACGACGACGGCGGCGCCGGCCGACGAGGCGACCCCGGTGACCGCCACGACGCTGGCCCCCACCCCGACGACCACTGCGCCGCCCCCGCCGCCGCCGGCGATCGCACCCGCGCCCACGACCCAGGCTCCGACGACCATCGTGATCGGCCCACCCCCGACCACGGCGGCACCCACCACGACCACGGCACCGACCACGACGGCCGCACCCGCCACGACGACCACGGCGGCACCCACCACGACCACCACGCTGCCGCCGGCCGGGGAATTGAACATCGACGTCGCGGGACTCGACTTCGGCACGACCGACACGAGCCTCACCTTCACGATCACCAACGGTGGCGACGGGCCGCTGTCGTGGGCGACCGCACTGCCCCCGGGCGAGACCCGGTTCGTGGTGAGCGCAGCCAAGGGCGTGCTCGCCGCAGGCGGCAGCGAGATCATCACCGTCACGTTCGATCGCGCCGGAACGCCCGAGGGCGACCCGACCTCGAGCATCTCGATCACCTCCGACGGTGGCGACGACACCGTGCCGCTCTCCGCGGCGGTCGACATCGCGCCGGTGGTGGTGGTCGATGCGCCCGCGGAACTCTGGGAGGACGCCGGGGCCTGCCAGGGCGGCGCCGACCCCACCCGTCCCGTCCAGGCGGTGGCCACGATCACCATCACCGACGACAGCCTCCCGCTGACCGTCGACGCCGGGATCGACGGCGATCTGCAGACCCTGCTGCCGGATCCCAACGATCCGACGAAATACGCGCTCGATGTCGGGCCCGACCTGCCGGCCGGCATCGCGACCATCGACGTGATCGCCGTCGATGCCCGCGGCAACCAGACCGAGCGCAACGTCGGCGTCACGGTCAATCCCTGCCCCGGCTGAGCGACGCAGCGCCCGAGCGGAAAACCTCACCGTTTGTGTCCACCAGCTGACGCAGCGCGCTCTGGACGGACATGGGCGCTGACTACCATCCGAAGCGATGGCGACCGTGGCCACCGACGCCGATCTCGTCACCCGCTATCTGGCGGGTGAGCAGGCCGCGCTCGGCGACATCTACGAGCGGTACGGCGATCGGGTCTACGACCTCTGTTTCGCCATGCTCAGCAGCGCCGACGACGCCGCCGACGCGTACCAGGACACCTTCCTCACCGCCGCCCACAAGCTCGGCCAGCTCCGGGATCCGGAGCGGCTTCGATCATGGTTGTACTCGGTCGCCCGCAACCAGTGCCGAGCCCGGCTCCGGGCCCGCAAGCGATCGACCCCCGACGAGGACGCCGGCGTCGACGTCGGTGTGGATGTCGACATGACCGCCGACGTGGCCCGCACCGAGTTGCGCGACCTGATGGCCGAAGCCAGCGCCGGCCTCAACGATCGCGACCGCGAGGTGCTCGAGCTGCACATGCGCCACGAGCTCGAGGGCGAGGAACTGGCCGACGCGCTCGACGTCTCGGTGCAGAACGCCTACAAGCTGGTCCAGCGGGTGCGGGACCGCGTCGAACAGTCGCTCGGGTCGCTGCTCGTCGCCCGCCACGGCCGGCGCGACTGCCCCGAACTCGACGGACTCCTCGCCGAATGGGACGGCCGCTTCGACCCGCTGTGGCGCAAGCGCATCAATCGACACATCGACGACTGCGACATCTGCGGTCGGCGCCGGGCCGGGCTCATGGACCCCGGCGGTCTCGCCGGCGCCTTCCCCCGACAGTCGGCGCCGGACGCCCTCAAGGTCCAGCTGCGCTCCACGCTCCTGGCACCGCCCGAACCGGCCCACCCGATCCGGCGGTGGCGCCGAGACGGCTTCCCCGCCGGCCCTCGGCGGGCGCCCAAGTTGCTGCTCAGCGTGCTGGCGGTCGGCGTGCTCTTCGTCGGTGGCGTCGCCGGCGGTCTGGCGGTGACGGAGATCCTGGACGGCAACGAGACGGCGCTGGAGACGGTGGCGCCCCCGGCCACGACCACGACCGCAGCGCCTGCCACCACCACGACGACCGACGCACCCGCCACCACCACGACCGCCGCACCGACCACCACGGCACCCGAGAGCACGACGAGCGCACCGGCGACCAGTACCTCGACGTCGGCGCCTCCGACCACGACGACCACCGCACCCGCCACCACCACGACCGCCGCACCGGCCACGACCACGACGGCCGCACCGACCGCCACGACAACGACGACGACCACCACCACGACGACGACCACGACCACCACGACCCTGCCGCCCGACACGACACCGCCGGTGATCAATCGGGCGACCTCGGGGCCCGGACTCGTGTGGGAGACCGGCCCCGGCGCGTGCAACGCCACCGTCGTCACCGTCACCGTCAACGCGTCCGACGACGTCGGTGTCACCGTCGTCACCGGGTCCTGGGCCGACGGCTTCGGGCTCGGGCTGTCCGGGACGTTCTCGCTGGCGTCGCTCGGCGGCGACGACTGGCGAGGCACCGTGCAGTTCGCCGAGGGGACGATCCCCACCACCGATGTCCCCATCGAGTTCCGCGTCGAGGCATTCGACGCCGCGAGCAACGGGTCGGGCACGTCGAGCGCCGGCTCCACGACGTTGCGCACGTGCCCGTGAGGAAATACTCCGAAAAGGTGTCCACGGATCGAGATGCCGTGCTCTGGACCCTCGGACGGCAGCCAACGAGGCCGCCTCGAGAGGGAGACCAGAACCATGAACACCCACCCCACCAGCCCCGTCGACCAGACCAAGCTGCGGATCGGTGCCGCCGCCGGCGTGCTCGTCGTCGCCGCCGGCTTCACGCTCGGCGCGCTGATCCACACCGGATCGTCGGCGACGAGCCCGGCTCCGACCGAACCCGCGGCGTCACAGCCGGCCGACGCTGATCAGACCGCCGCCGAGCTCCCCGAGACCGACGACGCGACCACCGAGATCGGCGACGCACCCGCCCCGACGGGCGACGACCCCGCACCGGCCGAACCCGAGACGCCGACCGAGCCCGCCACCCCGGCCGAACCCGCCAACGAACCGCCCGCTCCGGCCGAACCCGAGACCCCGGTGGCGCCCGCTGACGACCCGGTCCCGCCGGCGGACGAGCCGGTCGAGCCCGAGGAGGACCCGGAGGAGCCGGCGGAGGATCCCGAGGAGCCCGGCGAGGATCCCGAGGACCCGGGTGACGGCGGCACGGACGGCCCCGGCGACTTCACCGTCCCCCTGCCCGACGGGTTCCCGGTGCCGCTGCCCGACGACCTGCTCAACCCCGACGAGCCGGTGATCCCCTGCTGCATCGACATCGACCCCGAACTGCTCGAGCCGATCATCCCGGTCGTGCCCACCATCCCGCCGCTGCCGATCCCCCTGCCCACGCCGATCCCCCTGCCGGGCGGCTGATCGCCGGACTCCATCACGACACGACGAGACGGAAGCGGACCACCCGCTTCCGTCTCTGCGCGACCATGGAGCCGACATGGGTGACCTCCTCGCCGCAGTGGTCGGCTTCGGGCTCGTCGGGCTCGTCATCGGCATGCCGATGTGGCTCACCGGCCGAGCGTTCCGTGCGGTGCTGGCGCGGCGGGCGCGCCTCGTGCAGGCACTCGGGGCACGCGGCGCCGTCCACCGGTTCGACACACCGCTCACGATCGGGGTCATCCTCGTCGGCGCCGGCGCCGTGTTCGCCGCCATCATGTTGCTTCCGCTGGTGATCTGGGCGGTCGACGGCGACACGGACGCTCGCCGGGTGTTCCTCGCCTTCGTGCCGATCATCGCGGCCTTCGCGGGCGGAGGCTGGCTGATGGCCCGGCCCGGCTTCCGCCTCGTGCTCGCCGAACCCGACCGACTGACCGTCCACCGGTCCGGGGTTCGTCACCGCCTGCCACCGGCGGGCGAGGAGCGGTCGATTGCCCACGACGAGATCGTCGGGTTCCACGAGCGACGTTCAGTTCTCGGCTCACTCGACATCCACGGCTCGGGGGCGGTGGACCGACTCCGGATCAGCGCCCAGACCAGCGGCTTCGACGAGCTCGTCGCAGTCCTGCGGCGGGCGGCGCCCGACGCACGCCACACGACCCACCGGGATCGAACCACGTCGACCTCCGCCCCCGCGGATGCGGCGACGAGTTGGGCGGTGCCGCGCTGGCAGACCCGCCTGCTCATCGCCTTCCTCGCATCCATGCTGATCTTCTTCTGGGCGTGGCCGTGGTTCGTGGTCACCGGCGACCACCCGACGCGAGACTCGTTCCTCTTCATGGGGATCGGCACACTGCTGTGGTCGGTGATCGCCTTCCTCGTCGGCCAGGAGAACTTCCAACGTCGCCAACCCGCTCGGCTCGAACTCCGGCCCGGGCGAGTGGCATGGCGGGTCTTTCGAGGACCCTGGGTGGAGCGGCCCGTCACCGACGTGATCACCGCCACCGTCGAGACCGACATCGTCTACGTCCGCGGGTTCCCCGGCTACCGCCATCCCCTCCGGCTGCGATTCGTCGGCGGTGAGCAGCTGCTGGTCGACGACGCTCGGGCCCGTCACCTGCGAACCAGCACCGTCCAACTCGGCGCGGCGATCCGCCGCCATGTCCACGATCTCGGGTCCCGCACCGACGACGACCGCCGCCGAGCCGACGAACACGACCGCGCCGCCGCAGGCACCGACGCCGACGAAGCCGCCCGCCACCGCGGCGCCGCGGTCGCGGCATGGCCCGATCGCGAGCGGCTGGCGGGCCTGGCCGCGATCGGCGATCTTCACCGCCAGGCCGGCGACCACGCGCTCGCCGTGTCGCTGTACCGGGCCCAGATCGATGTCGACGCCGACCGCGCCGAGGTGTGGCTCGGGCTCGCGGCCAGCCTGCAGGCGACGGGTCGCGACGACCTCGCCGCCGAGGCGATCGCCGAGGCCGAACGGATCCGACGCCGAGACACGTCCTGATCGACCCCGGGGCGGGGCGACGCATACGTCGATCCCCCGCGCAACGCGCCTACGCTCGAACACATGTTCGACACCCTGAACCCCGAGCAACAGGCCGCCGTCGACCACACCGGCTCACCGCTCCTGATCGTCGCCGGCGCAGGCACGGGCAAGACGAAGACGCTCGCAGCCCGGGTCGCCCGGATCCTCGACGACGGCGCCGACCCGAGCCGGGTGCTCTTGCTCACCTTCACCCGCCGGGCCGCAGCCGAGATGCTGCAACGGGTCGCCGCCACCGGCTCCAGCCGAGCCGCCGCCCGGGTGTGGGGCGGCACCTTCCACTCGACCGCCAACCGAATCCTGCGGAACTTCGGACAGAACGCCGGTCTCTCCCCCGACTTCACCGTCCTCGATCAGGGCGACGCCACCGACCTCATGGGCATGGTCCGCACCGAGGAGGGGTTCGGCGAGCGAGGCAAACGGTTCCCCCGCAAGGAGACCGTCACCAACATCTACTCCCGGATGGTCAGCACCCAGGTCAAGCTCGATGCGGTGCTCGAGCACGACTACCCGTGGTGCACCGATCACCTCGACGACCTCAAGACGATCTTCACCGCCTACACGGCCAAGAAACGAGCCAACAACGTCCTCGACTACGACGACATGTTGCTCTTCTGGCGGGCCCTGACGGTGAGCCCCGTCGGCGATGCGCTCCGCGACCTCTTCGACCATGTGCTGATCGACGAATACCAGGACACCAACCCGATCCAGGCCGACATCGTCCGCGGCATGTGTCGACCGGACACCGACCTCGCCGCGGTCGGCGACGACGCGCAGGCCATCTACGGGTTCCGCGCCGCGACGGTCGAAAACATGTGGAACTTCGCCGACCACTTCCCCCGCGCCACGCGGGTCATGCTCGAACAGAATTATCGCTCGACGATGCCGATCCTGGCCGTGGCCAACGGCGTGCTGCGTCAATCGAACGACCACTTCGCGAAGGAGCTGTGGTCGGCGCGCCCCGAGGGCCTGACCCCGGTCCTCCGCACCCACCACGACGAAGGTGGCCAGTCGACGGCCGTGAGCGAAGCGATCCTCGATGCCCGCGAACGCGGCATGGATCTGCGCGACCAGGCGGTGCTGTTCCGCAACGGTCATCACAGCGACGGGCTCGAACTCGAACTGACCCGGCGAGACATCCCCTATGTGAAGTACGGCGGGCTGAAGTACCTCGAATCCGCCCACGTGAAGGATCTGCTCGCCCTTCTCCGGATCCTCGACAACCCGGCCGACCAGCTCGCCTGGCATCGGGTGCTCGCGACGATGGAAGGGGTGGGGCCTGCCACCGTGCGCCGGCTCGAGACCGAACTCGGGGTCACCGACCAGGACGACGATGCGCTCGCTCGGTTCATCGACGGCGCCGGCAAGACCCCGAGCGCGGCCGAGCAACAGGCCGCAGAGCTGCGGGTCGCCCTCGCCGACTGTCTGGGCGAGCTCACGCCGTCCGAGCAGGTCGACCGCCTGAAGGCGTTCTGCTCACTGATCTTCCCCACCCGCTACGACAACGCCGACGCCCGCCTCGCCGACATCGACCAGCTCGCTGCCGGCGCGGCTCACTACGCCAGCCGCAGCCGCTTCTTGACCGAGCTGGTGCTGGATCCTCCGTCCAAGACGAGCGACCGGGCCGGCCCACCGCACCTCGACGACGACTGGCTCACCCTCTCCACCATCCACTCCGCGAAGGGACTCGAGTGGCGCGGCGTGCATCACCTGCACGCCGCCCACGGCAACATGCCGGCGGAGAAGTCGCACGGCGACCAGGCCGGCCACGCCGAGGAAAGGGGCCACC
>JBCCWI010000006.1:0-69809 GCA_039193795.1 Actinomycetota bacterium
CCGATCGACCTCGTCGGCCACGATTGGGGCGCCGGCCACGTCGCCGGGATCGCGGCGGCCCGCCCCGACCTCATCCGCTCGTTCGCCATGGACTGCGGCGGTCTCGTGCACCCCGACTATGTGTGGCACGACATGGCGCAGGCGTGGCAGACCCCGGAGGTCGGCGAAGAGGTGATCACCGGGCTCGTGTCGACCCCCGTCGAGGAACGACAGGCGATGTACGAGAGCTTCGGGATGACGCCCGAGATCGCCGCAGCGCATGCCGACGCCGCAGGGCCGGAGATGGGGGAGTGCATCCTCACGCTGTACCGCAGCGCCGTGCAGCCGGTGATGGCCGAGCTGGGGGCACGCCTGCGGGCTGCGGAGCCGCGGCCGTCGCTGATGATCATTGCCGAGGACGACGTGTACGTCGACGCTGAGCTCGCGGCCGCGACCGCCACCGATCTGAGCTCCGATGTGGTGCGGCTCGCCGGCCAGGGGCACTGGTGGATGGTCACCGCGCCGGAGCCGGCGGCGATCGCCCTCGCCGCCTTCTGGGCCGGTCTCGACGACGCCTGAGGTCGCACATACCGGTCGACTCATGTCGGCGCCGGCGGCGCCGATCGGACCGGCATGC
Organism: Actinomycetota bacterium; assembly: GCA_039193795.1. Classification (GTDB taxonomy): domain Bacteria; phylum Actinomycetota; class Acidimicrobiia; order Acidimicrobiales; family Aldehydirespiratoraceae; genus UBA11606. The sequence goes on from JBCCWI010000006.1 coordinate 617, forward strand.
AGAGACTCGTGCTCCTCGTCGTCGCGGTCGCCGCGCTCGCGGGCGGCTGCGCGACCGGGGACGCCACCACGACCACCGCCCCCGGAGCGGAGCGCGCACTCGACACGCCCGACCCGACCTCCGAACCAGCCGATCCGGCGGAGACGTCGTCCTCGGCCGACGCCGGGGCGACGGTCACGACCTCGGCACCGCCGACCACGACGACGCTCGTGTCGCCGCCGTACGACGCCAACGATCAGCTCGGGGTCGACGGTGGGTGCGGCAGCTTCTTCGACGACCTGGTCGACGCGTCGTTCTGGGACCGCGAACCCGATGAAGTCGAGTTCGCCATCGCATGGTTCGACCAGCTCGGCGCCGACGGCACGGAGCTTCTGGGCCGCATGGAGGCCGCCGCGGCCGCGGAACCCTTCGACGGGGTCGCCCTCGCCTCGGTGTACGCCGACCTCGACACCCACGGCCTCGACGCATGTGGCGAACCGGCAGGCGGCCTGTTCTTCGTGACCCTCGGCGCCGCCGCTCGGGTCAGCAAGTTCTGCGCCATCGACACGAGCCTGGAGGACGTGGATCCCGCCGACTGTCAGACGAGCGAACCGGTGCACCCGGACTCGTTCCCGTGCCTCGTCGCGACCGGCGTGAGCTGGGAGACGTTCGGCCAGACCGAGCAGCAGGTGCCATGGGTGCCCGTCGACTGCACCACCGGCGACGACGTCTTCTGGGACTCCCAGGCCGCCGCCTGGCTGCCGCGACCGTCGTTCCAGCTCGTTCCGGGGGAGATCGGTGAGTGAGCGCCCGCTGCACGGGTTGCCCGACTCGGGGCGGTACCCTGGCCCGCATATGACCGACATCAATCCTGTCATCCCCCAGCTCGCCGACGTCCCCGCGGCGGGCAGCCCCCAGGCCGACATCTACCACCGGCTCCTGCAGGACCGCATCGTCGTGCTCGGCACCGATGTCAACGACGGCATCGCCAACTACATCACCGCCCAACTCCTCTACCTCGAAGGTCAGGACGCCGAGAAGCCGATCTGGCTCTACATCAACTCTCCGGGTGGTTCGGTCACCGCCGGTATGGCGATCTACGACACGATGCAGTTCGTCCAGCCCGAGGTCGGCACCATCTGCATGGGTCTCGGTGCGTCGATGGGCCAGTTCCTGCTCTGTGCCGGCGCGCCGGGCAAGCGTTACGCCCTGCCCCACGCCCGCATCATGATGCACCAGCCGCTCGGCGGTGTTCAGGGCCAGGCGACCGACATCGCCATCCAGGCCGAGCAGATGGCTTACACCAAGCGGCTGCTACAGGAGCGCATCGCTCAGCACACCGGCCAGACCTACGAGACGATCGAGGCCGACTCCGATCGTGACCGCTGGTTCACCGCCGAAGAGGCGAAGGACTACGGCATCATCGACCACGTCATCGTCAAGCGCGGCGAGATGCTCTAGGAGGGTGTGCGAGGCCGCTCAGGCCTCGCCGGCGTCGACCTTGTCGACGTATTCCTCCACCGTGATCGACACGCCCTCCTCGGCGACGCGAGCCTGATCCGCCGGTCGCAGGAACGGCTGCAGCGCGTCGACCTGCTTCCACGATGCGGTCGGCGCCTCACCCTTCTCGTCGGGCACGTACTTGCTCGCCTCCACCCGCTGGTGTTTGACGATGTAGCGAGGACAGTTGATGAAGGCATCGGTGACCGTCGCTCGCACCAACAGCTGAGCGCCGGGGAACTCCTCGATCAGCGGGTCGTCGGCGCTGACGGTGGCCTCGGCATGGACCCGCACCCGGTGCGGCGTCTCGAAGTCGATGAACAGCAGGCCGATCTTGGCGGGCTCGTCGCCCGCGTGGATGTTGCCCATCGACAAGAACATGCCGTTGCCGTCGTAGGACGGGAAGACGAGCGTGGTCGGATCCACGACCTTCACGAAGCCCTTCGGTCCACCCTTGTGCGAGACCGTCGGCTGGCCGTCGGCGCGCACGGTCGACAGGAAGAAGAACTCCCGGTCCTCGATGAAGGCGATCGCTCGTTCGTCGAGTGCGGGGTGGATGATCGAGAACTCCATCGCCGTGGCGAGGTCACGGCTCTCGAACTGCTCCTGGAGTTCGATGTGGCTGTCGTCGTAGAACGTCACGCTCGGGCCTCCTCGGCGTTGGTCTTGAGTTCGGTGACCCCGGCGGCTCGGTCCTCGTAGCGGAACAGCGCCGAGCCGCTGACGAAGACGTTGGCGCCCGCCGCTGCGCACTCCTTGATCGTCTCGGCGTTGATCCCGCCGTCGATCTCGATGTCGATGTCGTACCCGCCGGCGTCGATCATCGCCTTGACCTCGACGATCTTGGGCACCAGCGGGATGTAGGTCTGCCCACCGAACCCGGGGTTGACCGTCATGATCAGCACATGGTCGGTCACGTCGAGCACGTGCTGGATCACCGAGGCCGGGGTGTGCGGGTTGAGCACGACCCCGGAGCGGGCGCCGAGCTTGCGGATGTTGTCGAGAGAGCGGTGGAGGTGGGTGCACGCCTCGGCGTGGACCATCACGAGTTCGCAGCCGGCATCGACGTAGAGCGGCGCCATCTCATCGGCGTTGACCACCATCAGATGGGCTTCGAACGGGATGGTGGCGTGAGCGCGACAGCTCTTGACGATGTCGGGGCCGATCGTGAGGTTCGGGACGAACACCCCGTCCATGACGTCCCAGTGGATGCGATCGCAGCCGGCCTTCTCCAGATCGACGATCTCCTCGCCCAGTCGGGCGAAGTCGGCGGGCAGGACCGAGGGGCTGATCTCGATCGGTCGTTGATTCACCGTGCTCACGGACATCGACCCTAACCGCGGTGCTGGTTCGGGACGGTGGTGGATACCGTTTTGGGCGTGGAACTCCGCGTGACCGCGACGGCGCGGGACGGCGCCGGGGTGGCCCGAGCCGAAGACGGTCGAGTCGTCTTCGTCGAGGGGGCGCTCCCCGGGGAATCGGTGACGGCGGAGATCGTCCGAACCGACAAGCGGTGGTCGCGCGCTCGCGTGGTCACCGTGCGCGAGCCGTCGCCCGATCGGGTCGCGGTCCCGTGCACCCATCAGGTCGAGGGGTGTGGTGGCTGTGATCTGTTGCACGTCGCACCGGCTGCGCAGCTCACCATGAAGACCGCCATGGTGATCGATCAGCTCGCCCGGACCGAGGTCGTCGCCCCCGACCCGACCATGCGGGTCCTCGAGAACGATCAGGGTCGGACGACGATCCGTGCCGCGGTCCTGGACGGGCGCGCCGGCTACCGCATGCGTGCGTCCCACGACGTCGTGGTTCCCGACGCCTGTGATGCCGTCGACCCGACGGCGGAACAGTTGCTGGTCGAGGGCCGGTTCCCGGGCGCGTCGAAGGTCATGATCCGGGTCGGGAACCGCACCGGCGACCGGTTGGTGGTCGTCGACCGGGGAGCGTTCGACGTTCGGGTCCCCGACGACGTCGTCGTCATCTCCGAAGGTCAGCTCGCCAAGGGCAAGCGGGCGTGGATCCACGAGGAGGTCGAGGGCCGTCGGCTGCGGGTGAGCGCCAACGCGTTCTTCCAGAATCGTCCCTCCGGCTGCGACGTGCTCGTCGACGAGGTCCGTTCGATGACCACCGATGCACCGGACGGTGTGCTCGTCGACGCCTATGCCGGTGTCGGGTTGTTCTCGGCGACCGTCGGTCGGAATCGGCCGGTGGTGGCGATCGAACGGGGGCGGGACTCCGTCGCCGACGCCCGAATCAATCTCGCGGCCCGCGACGCCAAGATCATCAAGGCCGACGTCGAGCGCTGGCGGCCCTCACCAGCGCCCGTGGTCGTCGCCGACCCGGCTCGCGAGGGGCTCGGCAAGCGTGGCGTCGCATCGCTCCTGCGGGCCGAGCCCGAGGTGTTCGTGCTCATCAGCTGCGACCCCTCGTCCTTTGCGCGAGACGCCGCACTGCTCGCCTCGGCGGGGATGACCCTCGACCGGTGGACCGTGGTCGACCTGTTCCCCGGGACCAGCCACGTCGAGACGGTCGCCCGTTTCGTGCGCTAGCGAGGTCGGCGTCGCGTCCGGTCAGCCCGAGGCGACCACATGGACGAAGTCGAACGCCATCGAGGTCACCCCGTCGGAGACGGTCACGGTGAACGTCTCGTTGGCCGGAGCGGTCGGGAAGAACACGGTCACCGCCCAGTGGCCATCGTCGCCCGCGGTGATCTCGGTCGGCGGCGAATGCGGGCTGTCGATCCGGATCGTGGCCCCCGGCTCGGCCGTGCCGTGGTACTCGTCGTAGGGCGGGTCGAGCTCGCAGGAGCCGTAACGAGCCGACGCCGTGAACGACACGCCCGTCGTGGTGGTCGTCGACGGCGCGGCGGTGGTCGTGGTCACGGTCGTCGTGGTGGTCGTGGTCGGGCTGGTCGTGGTCGGCGGGATCGTCGTCGAGACGACCGACACGGGGGCGGCGGTCGTCGGCGGTGGTGTGAGATGGTCCGGGCCGGCTGGGACACTCGTGGCCGGCGGCGCGGTCGTGGTCGCGACGGTGATCAGCTGCGGCTCGTCCTCGCTCGATTCGGCGTCGACGGCGTCGTCGGCTGCGGCATCGTCGATCGACGGGACCGTCGGATCCGGCTCGAGGGTGTCCGGTTGGTCGACCGTGTCGACCAGCGACCGCTCCTCGACCCCCTGGAGGTTGAGCACGCCGAGGGCGACGACGATGGCCATCACCCCGGCGGTGGCTGCGGCCCGGACGGTGCGGAGCCGGTCGGCCCGCACCATGCCGTCGTGTACCCGCGCCGGGTCGGCCGTCGGGCGGATCGCGGTCGCCTGACCCGACAGGGCCTGACGCAGGTCGAACTCGGCGAACGGTGGACGGTGGTCGGTCATCGCGACACCTCCGCGACGGATGGTGCGTCGGCGTGGAGCAGCACGGCGAGCCGCTCCATGCCTCGGTGGACGTGGGTACGGACCGAGCCGATCGAGATGCCGAGGATCTCGGCGATCTCGCTCTCGCTGCGGTCCTCGTAGTGGCGCAACACGAGGCACGCCCGCTGGCGGTCCGAGAGGCGCCGGATGGCGGCGACGACCCGGTCTCCCGTGTCGGAGCGCATGGCGTTGGCCTCGGCGGAGGCTGCGTCGGGTGCGGGCTCGGGCCGGTTGCGGCGGACGACGCCGAGGTGACGAGCCCGTCCCTTCGAGAGGTTGACGACGATCGTCCGGAGGTAGGCGCCGACCTTCGCCGGGTCCTCGAGTCGGCTCTTGGCGCCGTAGAGCTTCACGAACGCCTCGTGCACGAGATCCTCGGCCATCCCGGGTTCGGGGGCCACGAACGAGGCGAAACGCACCAACTCGTGGTGGTGATCCTCGTACAGCGACAACACGAGATCGCGCTCGCGTTCGCGGCGGGCGCGACGCCGTGCGCGTGGCGTCGTGGCGGCGGGTTCGGCCCCGCGAGGTGTGCTCCGGTCGAAGCTCATCACCCCATCAGACGCGGTCACCCGCCGAATCTCTGACACCCCTTTCTGATCGGCCGGAGACGGGCCCGGCATGAACCCGCCCCCCGCTCGGTCGCGTTCAGCCTGCGGGGAGTGCGAACGGTGTCGGTGCGGTCACCTCGCCTGCGGGGACCAGCCGTCGCAGCCGCCACGCACCGGAGGAGTCTCGCGACATCGTGACGTCCAGGCCGAGCTCTCCATGCTCGACCATGAACGTCAGCGCTTCGCCGGCTTCCACGGATCCCGAGGTCGTGAGGACGTCGTTGGCGACCCGCCCGACGTCGGCGGTGTCGATCCCGAGCCCGGCGAGATCGAGCCGGGCGTCGAAGACCGGGGCGATCAGGGCGTGATCCGGGTTCGCATGGCCGGCGAGCGCGTCGATCACCGCTTGCTGCGCGGTGGTGTCGAGGAGAAGGTAGAGCGACACGTGGTCCTGGGCGTCGAGCAGCGATCCCACGGTGTCGAGGAGCTCCTGGGGGTCGGCGTTCGGCAACGTCGACCGCCACACCCCGGTGGGCTCGGTGCCGCGGCTGGGAGGTGCCACCGACGGCGTGCCGCTGAAGGGGACCACGCTGGGCAGGCCGTTGGTGAGCCGGACACTGCGGATCCGCCACCGCCCGTCGCTCGCCGGCGCCAGCTCGAAGGCGACGTCGTTGCCGTTGGTCGCGAGGATGCCGTCGACGACCGCGCTGAAGCGGTCCGACGATCGCAGCGTGAGGCCGTCGGCCCCCGAGGCCAAGTCGACCTGGAGTCCCCCGTTGGCCATCGCCTCCTCCATCGCGATCTCGAAGGCCCGACCCGCCTCGATCACGTGATCACCATCGCGTTCGACGGTGATCCGGGCGAGGACGGCCGCCTGCACGTTGGGACCGACGAGGCCACGAAGATCGTCGACCGCGAAGGCGGCCTCCATCGTGGCCTGCGTGTCGCGGTGCAGGATCAACCCGGCGGTCACATAGTCCCGACGCACGAACGCGGAGATGAACTCCTCGACGGCTGCCTGCGGAGTCGAGAGATCGAGATCCTCGTAGGTGCGCGGCAAGGTGAAGGTCGGCTCCGTCGTCTCGGCCTCGTCCCCGCCGCATCCGGCGAGCGCGAACACGGCGACGACGGCGATCAGCCACAGCGTCCCCCGACGGCACACCACCTCGCGCATCGAGACGACGGTAGCCCGTCGGGTCGGACGAGGTGCCGATCTGGGTTTCGCCCGGCGTCCGCCGACGGCGGTCAGCTGGCGAGCGAGGTCGGGTCGAGCAGCTGCTCGATCAACTCGTCGGCGACCGGCCCGTAGTCCTCGTCGATGGCGACGGTTCGGTGAGCACGATGTCGGAAGGGCTCGACGAAGGTGTCGTGCATCGGCGCCACGGTCGCCGCGAACTGGCGGCGGACGTCGTCGGGCTCGCGCCCGCGCTCGGCGACATCGCGGCGGATCCGTCGTTCGAGTCGGATCTGTTCGGGCACGTCGATGAACACCGCCAGGTCGAGATGGTCGGCGATCTCGGGGAAGGACAGCAACAAGATGCCCTCGACGATCACCAGCGGACGGGCCTCGACGCGGGTGACGTCGCCGGTGCGCGTGTGGGTTGCGAAGTCGTACACCGGTGCTTCGATGGCGCGGCCGCCCCGGAGTGCCTCGACGTCGGCGGCGAAGCGTTCGTGGTCGAGGGAGTCGGGGTGGTCGTAGTTGACGAGGGAGCGTTCCGCCGGGGTCAGGTGGCCCTGGTCCCGGTAGTAGGCGTCGAACGCCAAGACCGACACCTGCTCCGGGCCGAGCCGGTCGAGGAGGTGACGGGTGAGGGTCGTCTTGCCGGCTCCCGAGCCGCCACAGATCCCGCAGGTCTTCGTCACGGGGCGCCAACGTACCAACCCCACGCTCGGCCATCGACCCGGAGCCGCCGCCGCACGTGCCAAGCTGCCCCGATGTCGTCGCCGCGCACCGCATCCCGCCGAGGAGCGATCTCGCCGTTCTACGTGATGGAGGTCATGAAGGCGGCTGAGGAGCGCGAACTCGCCGGGGGCGACGTCTTGCACCTCGAGGTCGGCCAGCCCTCGACCCCGGCGCCGCGCCCGGTGATCGACGCCGCCCACCGGGCGCTGGACGAGGACGTGTTGGGGTACACGACAGCGGCCGGGTTGCCCGACCTGCGATCCCGGGTGGCTCGGCACTACGACGACTGGTACGGCGTGTCGGTCGACCCTGCATCGATCATGTTCACCGTGGGGGCCTCCGGCGCGTTCGTCGCGGCCTTCCTGGCCGCCTTCGACGTCGGCGACCGCGTCGTCGTGCCATCGCCTGGCTACCCGTGTTATCGCAACGCGCTCGACGCCCTCGGCTGTGAGGTCGTCGACCTCCCGACCACGATGGCCACCCGCTTCCAGCCGACGGTCGACCTGCTCGACGCGGTCGTCGCCGACGGCGGCCCCATCGCCGGGTTGGTGCTCTCCTCTCCCTCAAACCCGACCGGCACCATGCTCGATCAGCACCGCATGGACGAGATCACCCGGTGGTGTCGCGACAACGGCGTGTGGTTCATCAGCGACGAGATCTACCACGGGCTCTCCTACGGCGATCCGGCACCGACCGCGCTGCAGTTCGACCCGGACGCGATCGTGATCAACAGCTTCTCGAAGTACTTCTCGATGACGGGGTGGCGGCTGGGTTGGCTCGTGATGCCGGTGGGGCTCACCGAAGCGCTGACCCGCATCGGGCAGAACGTGACCATCTCCGCGCCGACGATCTCCCAGCTCGGGGCGATCGCGGCCTTCGACAGCCACGACGAGTGCGAGGCCTACGTCGAGCGCTACGCCCGCAACCGCGCCGTCGTGCTCGACGGCCTCCGCGACGCCGGCTTCGACGACCTGGCGCCCGCCGACGGTGCGTTCTACGTGTGGGCGTCGATCGATCACCTGATCGACGCCGGGCGGGTCACCGACAGCCAGGCGCTGTGTGCGATGTGGCTGCAGGAGCTCGGGATCGCCGCCACGCCCGGGGTCGACTTCGACCCCACCCGCGGGCACCGATTCGTCCGCTTCTCGTTCGCCGGCTCGACCGAGGATTGTGCCGAGGCGATGGCGCGGCTGAAAGACTGGAGCGCGGTATGAGCGACCTGACCACCATCTCCGTCGAGATCGACGAGGCGACACGCGTCGCCACCGTCACCCTCGACCGACCCGAGGCCCACAACGCGTTCAGCCCGACGATGCAGGAGGAGCTGAGGGCGACCTGGCGAGCGTTCCGCGCCGACGACCGGGTGAACGCCGTCATCCTCACCGCGTCGGGCGACCGGTCGTTCTGTGTGGGCATCGACCGCAACGAAGCCGAGTTCACGAACATGGCCGGCGACTCGCGTCTCTACGGCACCTCGAACAACTTCATGTACGACGACCCCGGCGACGACCTCGGGCCCAAGAGCTGCGACCTCTGGAAGCCGGTGGTGTGCGCGGTGAACGGGATGGCCTGCGGTGGCGCGTTCTACATGCTGGCCGAATCCGACATCATCATCGCCGCCGATCATGCGACGTTCTTCGATCCGCACGTCACCTACGGGATGGCCGCGGTGTACGAACCGATGAAGATGCTGCAGTACATGCCGCTCGGGGAGGTGCTGCGGATGACGCTGCTCGGCAATCACGAGCGGATGACCGCCGAGACCGCCCATCGCATCGGCCTCGTCAGCGAGGTCTGCCCGGGCGACGAACTGCTCGACCGGGCGCGGTGGGTCGCCGAGGCGATCGCCTCCCAGCCGCCGGTCGGCGTCCAGGCGTCGCTTCGGTCGATCTGGGCCGCCAACGATCTCGGCACCAAGCAGGCGTTGACCATGGGGCCTGCACTGCTGACGACCGGCTTCGACATGGCCGGGATGGAAGCCGGCAGCGAGGCGTTCGCCTCGGGCAAGCGGATCGACCCCCGCACTCGCTGAGTCTGCGCCGGTGCCACGACCGGGGGATCAGCGCTCCCAGTAGTCCGCCATCAGTTCAGCGACCCACGCCGGCTGTCGGACGGGGGAGCGGGGCTGGAACTCTCGCATGTGGGGCTTGAGATCGAGCACCGGGGTGGCGTCGATGGCGTCGAGCCCTCGCACGGTGAGGGTCAATCCGGCGACGGCGATCAGCTCGCAGGTCGTGACCCCGATCCGGTTCGGGCGGGTCTTGGCCCGCTGGGCGAAGATACCCACCAGGGGCCAGTCCTCTCGGCCACGGGGGTGGCGGGCGCCGTGGTGGATCCGCGACTCGTCGACCTGGTCGAACACGAACACGACGTCGAGGTGGGAGAAGTCGTCGAGTCCGGCGACGACATCGGGCGTGAAGCGCTGGTCGTCGAGCATGATGGTCGACACGACCGAGGCCCAGTCGTCGTCCTCCGGCGTCCGACGTTCGTTGTGGACGTGGCCGATCGCGGTGACGATGTGGTCGTCGCCCATCGGCGCCTCGCTCAACCGGCGAGGCGAGCGCGTGCGGCGGCGGCTTTGTCCAGCCAGCTCTGATCGATGAAGACGCCGTTCACGGTGACGCCGCCGGCGCCGGCCCCGCCGCCTCCGTCGCCTCCGTCGTCGTCGCCTCCGGCGGCCGCTTCGAGGGCCGCGAGTTCGGCAGCCTTCTCGGCCTCGATCGCCTCACGGTCACGGGCGACCAGGAAGGCGTCGTAGTCCTTGAGCTTCACCAACGAGTGATGGTCGACGTGGCCCAGCGAGGTGCCGTCGGGGAACCGCACCCAGTACCGCTTCCAGGTCATGCCGTTGGCCAAGGCGACCTTGCCCTGGGACCCAGCGGGGTACCCGGGAAGGTCGTCGACGAGGCGGACCTTGGTGCCACGCTTGTAGGTCGCGGCCTGGATTTCTGCGGTGGACGGCACGAGGGAGCAATCTAGCGGCCCGACCCCCGCAGGGCCGACACCAGCGCCGCGTCTAGGGTTCGCCCATGACCACGGCGCGATCCGCGACCGACATCTTCGCTCCCGGATTCTCCGAGGACCCCTGGTGGTGGCGCGACGCCCCGCCCGTCGCCTACCCGGACCCACCCGCCGCAGGGGCCGACGTGGTCGTGGTGGGTGGTGGCTACGCCGGTCTGTCCTGCGCGGCAGAGGTGGCCGCCGGCGGTCGATCGGTCATGGTGCTCGACACGCGACGCATCGGCGAGGGTGCCTCGGGCCGCAATGCAGGTCTGGTGTCGGGGCGAGCGGGGATCTCGAAGATGATCGACCTCGAGGCCTATGTCGGGGCCGAGCGAGCCGCGGCGATCCTCGACGAGGCCGACGACGCCTACGTGCACTTCCAGAAGCTGGTGGCCGAGCACGCACCGGGCGCGTTCCAGGACCGGGGCCGTTTCGTCGCCGCCCGCTCGCCCCATGCGTTCCGCAAGCTCGAGAAGAAGGCGCGCGAGTACCGGGAGTCCGGTGCCGGGGGTTCGGCCGTCGAGTTGGTCGAGCCGGGTGACGAAGCCCGGTTCGTCACCAGCGACGCGTTTCACGGCGGGATGACGACTGCGGAGGCGGGGCTGGCGCACCCGGCCCGATTCGTGGACGGTCTGCGGCGCCGGGCCGCGGCCGCCGGCGCGTCGATCCACACCGGGGTCCGCGTCACCGAGATCGACACCGCCGGATCGGGGCCGCACACCGTCACGATCGCGACCGGAACGGGCACCGGTCGAGGGCATCGCCGAATCGCTGCCCAGGACGTCGTGATCGCCACGAACGGCTACACCGATGGGGCCGCGCCCTGGCATCGCGAGCGCATCGTGCCGATGTCGTCCACCATCCTCGGACTCGAGCCGCTCGGTCGAGAGCGGGTCGAGTCGTTGTTGCCGGCGATGACCGCGGTGATCGACACGAATCGGGTCATCGTCTACGCCCGCCCCACCCCGGACGGCGAGGGCATCCTCTTCGGAGGTCGCGCCCGATTCCGGCCGGTCAGCGCCGAGACCTCGGCGCGCATCCTGCACGCCCAGATGGTCGAGATCTTCCCGTCGTTGTCCGACGTGAAGGTCACCAACGCATGGTCGGGGCTCATGGCCTTCACCGCCGACTATCTGCCCAAGGTCGGCCGACACGAGGACGGGACCTGGTTCGCGCTCGGCTGCAACGGGGGGTCGGGCGTGGTGCTGATGCCCTGGCTCGGTCGCGCCGTCGGGCGGCGATTGGCGGGGACCGACTCGACTGACGTCGCGGTGTCCAATCTCGCCGGCATCCCCTACGAACGCCAGCCGCTCGGCCGGCACACGTCGCGGTTCGTGGCCGCTGCCGGCCTCTGGTACGGCCTGCGCGATCGCATCGACAGCCGTCGACCCTGATCCGATCCGGTCGATGCGACCGCGCAGGGTTTCTGACGCGGCGTCAGGTTTCGGTAGCGTGGGGGAGACGCAAGCGCCCGATTGCAGCCAGGAGACGCGCCATGTCCGCTCTGACGCCCGATCAGCTCGATTTCGTTCCCTTCGACGCCGACAACCACTACTACGAAGCGCTCGACGCCTTCACCCGTCACGTGCCCGAGCCCATGCAGCCGCGCATCGTGCAGTGGGTCGACATGGGCGGGCGCAAGCACCATCTCGTCGGTGGCAAGCTCGCCAAGGCGGTCGCCAACCCGACGTGGGACCCGATCGCCAAGCCCGGTGCGCTGCGGCCCTATTTCGAGGGCAACCCGGATCGGCTCAACCCGCTCGAGATGCTCAAGGACCGCGAGCCGCTCCCGGCGTACTACATGGACCCGGCCGAGCGGGTGAAGATCATCGAGCAGCAGGGTCTCCAGGGCGTCTGGCTCTTCCCGACGCTCGGCGTGCTCTACGAGGAGATCATCAAAGACGACGTCGAGGCGGTCGTCACGATGATGCAGGCGTTCAACCGCTGGCTGCACGACGACTGGACCTACAACTACGACGACACCATCTTCTCCGCGCCCTACATCGCGCTCGGCGACGTGGACGCCGCGGTCGCCGAGGTCGACAAGGTCCTCGGGATGGGGGCCCAGGTCCTCGTGATGCGCCCGGCGCCGGTCACGACCCGTCTCGGTGTGGTGTCGCCCTTCAACGCCCAGTTCGACCCGGTGTGGTCGCGCATCGACGAGGCCGGTGTCACCGTCGTGGTGCACGCCGCCGACTCGGGCTACTCGTCCCAGGGCTACGCCGACGACCGCTTCTCGTCGGTCGGCATGGGCGGTGGCGCCGGGCCCTCGCTCAAGGGATTCGCGATCGAGCGGGCCGCGCAGGACTTCCTGATCCAGGCGATCTTCGAGAAGTTGTTCGTGCGTTTCCCGAATCTGCGGATGGCCTCGGTCGAGAACGGGTCGGACTTCCTCGGTCCGATGTTCCGCAAGTTCGACCAGACCGCCAAGAAGTCCTACTGGTGGTTCGACGACCATCCGGTCGACACGTTCAAGCAGCACGTGTGGATGAACCCGTTCTGGGAGGACGATGTCGACGAGGTCGTCGACCTGATGGGCGCCGACCGGGTGATCTTCGGGTCGGACTGGCCCCACATCGAGGGCATGCCCCAACCGCTCGACTATCTCGTCGAGCTGAAGAACCTCGACGAGACCCAGGTCAAGCAGGTGATGCTCGACAACGTGACGTTCCTGAACACGCCTCGGCCGCGCTGATCTCGTCGTCGCCGGAAAGTCGCCCGCCCGGCTTCACAACGATGTGAACGCTCACTAACATCGCGGACATGAGCGAGCTGTCTGTCGAAGAGATCCGCGCCGACGTCGAGGCGTGGCTGGACGAGAACTGGGATGAGAGCCTCACCGTCGGGGAGTGGTGGGACCGCCTCGGCCCGAGCGGGTACGCGCACCCCATGCTCGCCCCGAACGCCTACGGCAAGGGGTACTCCCAGGCTCAGGCCGCCGCGGTCATGGCCACGATGGCCGACCGCGAGGTGATGGGCCCGCCGACCGGTCTCGGCCGAATGCTGGCCGCACCGACGATCGCGACGCACGGGACCCAGGAACAGATCGACGAGTTCCTCCCCTCGATCATGGACGGCTCGGTCGGCTGGTGTCAGCTGTTCTCCGAGCCGGGCGCCGGCTCGGACCTCGCAGGCCTGACCTGCAAGGCCGAACGCGACGGCGACGAGTGGGTCATCACCGGCCAGAAGGTGTGGACCTCCGGTGGCCAGATCGCCGACATGGGCATGCTCATCGCCCGCACCGACCCCAACGCCCCCAAGCACAAGGGCATCACCTACTTCGCCTTCGACATGCATCAGCCGGGGGTGACGGTCCGCCCGCTCACCGAGATGACCGGTCGCGCCCTGTTCAACGAGGTCTTCATCGACGAAGCCCGCGTGCCCCACGCCAACATCATCGGCGAGGAGAACATGGGCTGGTCGGTCGCCAACACGACCCTCATGTTCGAGCGTGCCTCGCTCGGTTCGGCCGGCAAGTCCCCGGCATCGGCCGCCGGTTCGGGCATGCGTTCGGTCCGGCACGAACCGGTCACCAAGTTCAACCGCCGCACCGCCGGCGAGGGCGGCGTCCCGCCGCTCGGCATCGGCCTGTGGCAGTACCTGGTGGACGCCGCCGAGAAGGCCGGCAAGAACACCGACCCGGTGCTGCGCCAGGAACTGATCAAGCTCTACTCGATGATCGAGGTCAACCGCCTCTCGATCCAGCGGGCCAAGGATCCCAAGCAGCGCACGGGCGCCGAGCCCAACATCGGCAAGCTCGTCATGTCGGATCTCTTCCGGACCTTCCGTGAGGTCGGCCTCACGGTGATCGGCGCCGACGGCATGCTCGCGGGCGACTCCGAGACCCAGACGGGCGGTGCGGTCGGCGAGATCGCTCTGTTCTCGCCCGGTCCGGCGATCTACGGCGGCACCGACCAGATCCAGCGCAATATCATCGGTGAGCGTGTCCTCGGCCTGCCCCGCGAACCGGGCCCGGGCAAGGACACCCCGTTCAACGAGCTGCCGAAGAACTGAAGCTGCGCCGGTTCGGCCGGCATCGCTTCGGTTCGTCGAAACCCGGGAAACCGGCACGCGTTGCTCGGACTACGGTCGGGTCATGGTCGTGCCCGTCCAGATGACCTTCGATGCGCTCGACCCGAACGCGCTCTGCCGGTGGTGGGCGGAACTCCTCGACTACGAGATCGAACGCGACGGTGACGTCGTCGCGGGCCTGATCGAGCAGGGGGCGATCACCGACGACCAGGCAGTCGAGATCGATGGCGTGCTTCATCTGGCGATCGCCGCGTCGATGGTCGATCCCGAGCGCGTCGGTCCGCGGTTCTTCTTCCAGCAGGTGCCGGAGGAGAAGGTGGGCAAGAACCGAGTCCACCTCGACATCTCGGTGCGACCCGAAGACCTCGAGGCAGAGGTCGCTCGGGTGACCGCAGTGGGCGCGACCTTCGTCGAGTTCGGGTCACACCCCGGTCATCGATGGGCGGTCATGCGAGACCCCGAAGGCAACGAGTTCTGCCTCCACTGAACCGGCGGCCGAGCCTCCCTGCGGTCAGCCCGGCAGCAGGACCGACTGGATCTCGGTGAAGGGGCCGAATCCCTCCGGTCCGAGCTCGCGCCCGATGCCGCTCTTCTTGAAGCCGCCGAAGGGGCTGGCCATGTCGAGGATCGCTGCGCTGTTCACTGCGACCACACCGGTGCGGATCTGACCGGCGATCTCCGCGGCTCGGTCGTGGTCGGTCGTCCACACCGAACCCGAGAGCCCGTACTCGGAGTCGTTGGCGATGGCGATGGCCTCGTCGACGGTCGAGTAGCGGATGCACGACAGCACCGGCCCGAAGATCTCCTCGCGAGCGATGGTCATGTCGTTGGTCACGCCGGCGAACACCGTCGGCTGGACGAAGAACCCGCGGCCGAACGACTCGTCGAGTGAGCCGCCGGTGACGGCGACGGCACCCGCGGCCTTGCCGGCCTCGAGATAACCACCGACCTTCTCGTGCTGACGCCCCGACACGAGGGGACCGAGGACCATGGCGGGATCGGTCGGGTCGCCGTAGGGGAGCGCGCCGACCGCGGCGGCCAGCGCCTCCACGATCTCGTCGTGGCGGCTGTCGGGGACCAGGATGCGGGTCTGGGCGCCGCACGCCTGTCCTGTGTTCAGCATCCCCGACATCACGAGGTCGTTCATCACCGCATCGAGGTCGACGTCATCGAGGATGATGCCTGCGGACTTCCCGCCGAGTTCGAGGGTGCAGCGCTTGATCTGCTCGCCACAGATCGACGCCACGATCGAGCCGGTCAACGCCGAACCGGTGAACGACACCTTGTCGACATCGGGGTGACGAACGAGGTACTCCGATCCGGCCCGATCGGCCGACACCACGTTGATCACACCATCGGGGATACCGGCTTCGCGGGCGCACTCGCCGATCAGGCGCCCGTGCAACGGCGTCTCCGGTGCGGTCTTGAGCACCATGGTCGAACCCGTCGCGATGACCGGGCCCAGCTTCATGGCGGCGATGAACAGCGGGACGTTCCAGGGCACGATGCCGGCGCACACCCCGACCGGCTGCTTGTTGATCAGCACCCGCTGGCCGAGCGAGCCCTGGCGCTGCTCCTGCCAGGCGTAGTTCTTGGCGACGTTGACGTACTGGTCGAGGACCATCGTCGAGGCGAAGACCTGGATCATGATCGACTGCGAGGCGGGGGTGCCGACCTCGGCCGTGATCACGTCGGCGAAGTCCTGGGCGCGACCCTGGATGGCCTGCGAGAAGCGTGAGAGAGCCTCGACCCGCTCGTCGGGGCTCCAGCGACGCCACTCGCCGTTGAAGGCGGCGACCGAGCTGGCGACCGCCCGGTCGATGTCGGCGGGACCACAGTCGGGGACGGAGCCGATCGTCTCCTCCGTCGCCGGGTTGATGACCGAGATGCGTTCGGTCGCCGCCGCCTCGACATGGGCGTTGTCGATGAAGATCGTGTGCTGGTCGTCCATCGCCAGACGGTAGTGCGGCACGGTCCTCCACCCGCAATGGCGCGGTGTCAAACTGGCGCAGTGCAGCTGCCCGACCCGATCGTCGAGCTGTCGGCCGACGGGGCCGACCTCGATCCACGCCGTCACGGCGCCAAGGCGGTCGGTCTGCAGCGGCTCATGCGCCTGGGATTGCCGGTTCCGGCGGGCGTCGTCATTCCCGAGGCGAGCGCTCGAGTGCTCGCGGCCGACCCTGCGCGTGCACGGTCGGCGCTGCACGACGCGCACACCGCCATCGGTGCGCCCGCGCGCGTGGCGGTGCGGTCGGGTGCCGCGGTGAGCCTGCCGGGCGCCCTCGAGACACGACTCGACGTGGTGTTCGACGACGTGGGTCCGGCCGTCGCCGCGGTCGTGGCCAGTGCCGGCTCGGACCGGGCGCGAACGGTCGCATCGGCGCTCGGGCACGGCGGGGTGCCGGGGACCGCGGTCGTCGTCCAGCGGATGGTCGACGCGGCCGCGGACGACGCATCCGGGGCCGGTGCGGCCACCAGTTGTGATCCGATCACCGGCCGCCCTGGCGCGGTCGGCTCGTTCGTCTGGAACCGCCACGGCGACGCCGTCATGTCGGGGACGGTCGCGCCCGCCGCGCTCGACGGTGTCGAGGCTCGGCTGCCGCAGGTGTACGCCCAGCTCGTCGACGCCCTGGCTCGGCTCGTCGACTACATCGGCTCGGAGGTCGAGGCCGAGTTCGCCGTGGAGCGAGGCGAGCTGTGGTTCCTTCAACTGCGGACCTTCGCCATCGCCGCGATCGACGACCCCCCTCCACCGCGGGGGCTCCGTGAGATCGCACGGGGTGTCGCCGCGGCTGGAGGAACGGCCCACGGCCGGATGTACACCGACGTCGACGACGCCCTCGATGCTGCCGACCGAGGCGAGGCGGTGGTGCTCGTCCGGCCGACCACGGCGCCCGGCGACGTCGCGGCCATGGTGCGCAGCGCGGCGATCGTGACCGCCCACGGAAGCCGGGAGAGCCATGCTGCCGTCGTCGCCCGCAGCCTCGGGATTCCGGCCGTCGTCGGGGTCGGCGCGTTGGCGTTCGCCGCTGGTGACGCGGTGTTCGCCGGCCGGCGGATCACCACAGGGGAGGGACTGGTGGTCGACGGCACCGCCGGCTCGATCCTCGTGCCGCCGAGCGACCGCTGAACTACGGTCGCCGCCATGGCCGGGGACGATCAGCCGCTGGGCCTCGACGAGGCGTACGCCGTCGAGACCCCCGACGACAACCGGCGGCTGTACGCCCGTTGGGCGTCGACCTACGAGTCCGGTTTCGTCGCGGCCAAGGCCTACGAGTACCACCTGCACGTCGCCGATGCGCTCGTCGCCGGGCCCCGGCCCGACGGTCCCGTGCTCGACGTGGGGTGCGGAACCGGCGTGGTCGGAGTCGCCCTCCACGAGCGCAGCGTCGCCACGATCGACGGCGTCGACATCTCGGCCGAGATGCTGGCGCAGGCGGCGACCAAGGGCGCCTATCGCAACCTGATCGAAGCCGACCTCACCGTCGGGATGGCGATCGAAGACGACACGTACGCCGGGGTCACGTCCGCCGGCACGTTCACCCACGGCCACCTTCCCCCGGGGCCGCTCGCCGAGGTGATTCGAGTCGCCCGGCCGGGTGCGCGATGCGCGATCGGCGTGAATGCCGCCCACTTCGAGGAGCACGCCTTCGGGCCGTGGCTCGACGGTGCCGTGGCCGACGGCCGGATCGGCCCCTACGAGATCCGAGTGGTCAAGGTGTACGGCGACAGCGATCCCGACCATCCCGACGACATGAGCAACCTCATCGTCTTCACCGTGCGGTGACATGGCCGACGCACTGTTCGCCGAGGCGCGCCTCGCCAAGCTCTACGACGCCTTCGAAGGCGAGCGCGACGACCTCGACCACTATGAGGCGCTGATCGGCGAGTTGGGCGCCGAGTCGGTGCTCGACGTCGGCTGTGGCACGGGGTCGTTGGCCGTTCGGCTGGCGGCTGCCGGTCGGACGGTGGTCGGCGTCGATCCGGCCGCCGCCTCGCTGGACGTCGCCCGGGCGAAGCCGGCCGCCGAGCGGGTCCGGTGGATCCACGGGACGGCGGCCGACCTGGTCGAGCCGATCGGGGTCGACCTGGCGATCATGACCGGCAACGTGGCCATGGTGTTCGCCGACGACGCCGAATGGGCGGCCACCCTGGCCGGCATCCGGCGGTCGTTGCGCCCCGGCGGACGGTTCGTGTTCGAGACCCGAGACCCGGCCCAGCGGCAGTGGGAGCGCTGGACCCGCGACCGGACCCGCCAGGTACTCGAGATCGCGGGCGAGGGTCGAGTCGAGCAGTGGGTGCAGATCGACATCGTCGATCTGCCCTACGTCGAGTTCGACGGCGAGTACCGCTTCGCCGACGGCAGTCGCTTCACCAGCCGGTCGCGTCTGTGGTTCCGGGATCGCCCCACGATCGACGGGTCGCTCAACCGAGCGGGATTCGAGGTCGACGAGGTGCGCGACGCACCGGATCGCCCCGATCTCGAGTGGGTCTACGTGACGACCCGTCGCTAGGGCAGAACCGATCGAGCCGCCGTGTGGACGGCGGCGGCCATGACCCGTGGCCCGTGGCCGACCAGCGCATCGTCCATGACCTCCGCCGCGACGACCGGTTCGGCGCCGATGTGATCGAGCGCCGACCACAGTGCGGTGTAGTCGACGGCGCCGTCGCCGGGGAGCAGCCGGGCGTGCATCGCCTCGTACTCGACATCGTCGGCCGGCTCGGTCGCGACGTCGCTGAGCTGCACACTGGTGATGCGATGGCCCGGGAGCGATCGCAGCAGGTCGAGATCGGGCCCGCCGGGTTGGCGGGCCCAGTGCCAGGCGTCGAGCAGGATGCCCGCCGCAGGGCCGGCGCCCTCGCAGAGCTGGTTGGCGACCGCGAGCGTGGGGATGCCGGTCCAGGGCAGGAACTCCAGTCCCAGCACACAGCCACCGGCGGCGGCGCGTTCGGCGATGGCCGCGTACCCCTCGGCCGCGGCTGCGAGGTCGACGGTCGGATTGAGCGTGGTGGCGTGGATCACCCGGCAGCCGAGCTGCTGCGCAAGGGCGACCAGCCCCTCGATCTCGCCGATCGCGCCGTCGGAGGGGCCGTCGACCCACGAGAGCGCTGCGTCGAGCGTGGCGACCGGGATCCCGGCATCGGCCACGATCCGGACGGCCTCGTCACCGCCGAACTGCACGTGGAACCCCCACAGGCCCACCGCATCGAACCCCGCGTCGCGGGTGGCGTCGATCGATGCGGCGAGTGCGTCGTTGTCGAGCGAGTAGGGATCGGCCCGCAGGACCGGTGCACAGTTCGCGAGCGAGGTGACCTTCATGGGCGCGATCATCGCACGGTGACCGATCTCGACGAGATTCTCGACAGCATCGAGCGGTACTTCGTCGCGTCGGCCGATCCCGAACGGGCCGAACCGATGGCGTCCTACATGCGGGATCAGTTTCCCTTCTACGGGATCGGGGCGAAGGACCGCGCCGACATCCTCACGACGGTCTTCGCCGAGCGCCCGCCCCCGCCGGACGAGGAGGGCCTCGGTCGGCTGGTCGACGCCTGTCTGGCGCGCCCTCAGCGGGAGTGGCACTACGCCGCGGTGGCGGTGCTGCGTCGCCACCGTCGACGGTTGACCGGTGCGTCGTGGCCGGCGGTGCACCGCATCGCCACCACCCACGCCTGGTGGGACACGATCGACGAGGTGGCCAAACACGTCGCCGGCCGGATCGTGAAGAACGTCCCACCCGAGGTGGCGGTGATGGATCGGTGGATCGGTGACGACGACATGTGGGTGGCCCGGATCGCCATCCTGCATCAACTCGCCTACAAGGAGACCACCGACGTCGAGCGGCTCTTCGCCTACTGCGACCGCCGGGCCGACGAGACCGACTTCTTCTACCGCAAAGCGATCGGATGGGCCCTGCGGCAGTACGCGCACACCGACCCCGTCGCGGTTCAGGACTATGTCGATCGCCGTCGCGACCGGCTCAGTCCGCTGTCGATCCGGGAGGCCACGAAGCACCTCTGAGCGACGCTGCGGTCGTCCCGCGGCACCTCACCAGGAACCGCCGCCGCCACCGCCGCCGCCACCTCCAACGCCGCCCGAGAAGCCGCCACCGCTGCTCGACGACGGAGCGGTCGATGCGGTGCTCGAGGCCCGCATGATCGACGAGCCGACGTGGACGAAGGCGAGATCGGTGGCGAGCCCCGACCGCAGCTCGGGGTTCGCACGAGCGGCGGCGTCGACGGCGTCGGTCCATGCGGCGGACTCACCCAGCGCGACCGCCCAGGCGGTGTAGTGGCGCAGCACGCCACGCTCCGCGGCATCGTCGACGTGGCGGGCCTCGGAGTTCTCGAGGAAACGCCGGAACGACTCGATCCGCAGCCACATCGCCGATCCGGCCTCGGTGCGGACCAACAGCTCGTAGGACGACATCAGGGTGCCGATCCCGAGCCCGACCACGACCGCACCCACACCGACCCCGATCAGCGCCGGGCCGCCGTCGCGCGCGGCGGCGACGGCCGACAACGCGCCGACGAGCGCACCCACGGCGATCACGGCGATCGAGACGACCCGGGCGATGGTCCGCCGCCGCCGTCCGGATGCGTCCCAGTGCGGCGCAGCGTGGAGCCAGTCGGTGAGCTCCGTGCCGAGCCGGCTCCACCCGGCGGCGAAGTCCTTGTCGTACTCGTCGAGCGTGATCGTTCGGCGACCGTCGAACATCGCATCGAGGATCTGATGCACGCTCGGGTGGGCCGGGTTCGGCCCCCAGCGCAGGGTCGTCTCGTCGGTGTCGTCGATCACGATCTCGCCTCGGATCGCCGACTCGAGCAGCCATGCGGCTCGATGCTCGTCGCGCACCCGTTCCTGGAGGAGCAGTCCGCCCTCGACCGCACTGGTGTCGCGGGGCGGCTCGAACTCGATGGTGGCGAGTGCGGCGAGCTGCTTCTCGTCGAGTCGGCGGCTGGCGAGGCCGTCGACCGCCTCGCCGAATGCCGCGTCGGCCGCGCCGCCCGACCACACCCGTTCGCGCCCGGCGCGACGGACGACGAACGTGGCGACGATCCCGGCGAGGAGTGCACCGATCAGCGTGATCAGTGCCGGTGCGAGCACGCCGGCTCCCGGATCGGTCGCCGGACCGGACGGTGCGATCGGGCCGGCGCCGGCCATGGCCGTGCTGGGCGCGGTCGCGCCCGATACCGTCACGCCCTCGCCGATGTCGAGCGAGTCGACCGTGTAGGCGTACAACCCGTCGCCCCGATCGTCGACCGCGCAGCCGGCGGAGTCCCACGGGGTGCCGCGACGGCAGTCCGGTCCTGCGAGCCCGCCGGGTACGGCGAGGAAGACCTCGACGTCGGTGATCGGCACGGTCCAGTCGAGGCCGACGGCATCCCAGCTCAGGAGATCCGACTGCACCAGGGTCGCCCGATCCAGGGTGTAGTCGATCCGGTACCGGTGACGGCCGCGGATCGTGACGGCCGGATCGCCGATTCGGATCTCGGTGTCGACGAAGCCTTCCGTCGCCACGAAGCCGTCGGGTGCGGTGGGGGAGGAGACCGCCACCGATCCGGGGACCACACCGGGGACGGTCCGGTAGATGCCCCGGCGCAGGTTGGGGCCGAAGTCGTAGTCGATCACCTCGGTCACCACCAGGCCGTCGTCGGTCAGGCGAGCCGACACCCAGTAGCCGTCGATGCGCTCGGTGTCGCCCCCGAGTGAGACCAGCGCGGCCGCCACCGCCGCGGCGATCGAGGCACCGATCACGAGGACGAGGGCGACGAGACGGCGACGGGTGATGGGCATGCTCCAACGCTAGATGGCCGCCCGGCGATGCCCGGTACGGTGCGATGCGTGTCCGCCCCCCGCAGCTTCGCTCGGTCGCTTCCGAAGGCCGAGCTCCATGTCCACCTCGAGGGCAGCGTCGATCCCGAGACGCTGCTGGCGTTGGCGGCCCGCCACGGGGTCGACCCGCCGGCTGCCGACGTCGACGGCATTCGGCGATGGCTGCGCTTCGACGGATTCCCGAGCTTCCTCGAGCGCTACTTCTTCGTGTGTGGGTTGCTCCGCGACGGCGACGACTTCCGCCACATCACCGAGGGCTACCTCCACCAGGCCCATGCGATGGGGTGTGTGCACGTGGAGTTCCACGTGTCCTCGAGCTACCACATCGTCGAGCAGGGTTCGGACTGGAGTGAGATCCTCGACGGTGTGGTCGCCGGCTGCGAGCAGGCGGAGGCCGACCTCGGCATCTCGGCGTTGTTGCTGCCCGACCTGTCGCCGCATCTCGGCGGCGACGCTGCGCACCGGGCGCTCGACGTGGTGCTCGACCATCTCCACCCCCGCGTCGTCGGCATCGGGATGGGCGGCCCGGCCGACAACTGGCCCGACGAGGACTTCGAGGCCGCGTTCGAGCGGGCGCGAGCCGCTGGTCTGCGCGCCGTCAGCCACGCCGGCGAACACGGCCCGGCCTGGGAGGTGCGGCATGCGGTCGAGCGGTTCGGTGCGGAGCGCATCCAGCACGGCATCGGTGCCATGCAGGACCCCGAGGTCGTCGAGCTGCTCGTCGATCGGGCGATCGCATGCGACGTCTGCCCCGGGAGCAATGTCGCGCTCGGCGCCGTGCCGTCGCTCGACGCCCACCCGCTGCGCTCTATGCTCGACGCCGGGATCACGGTCACCCTCGGGTCCGACGACCCGCCGCTCTTCGCCACCGACCTCCTCGCCGAGTACGAACACGCCGCCCGACTGGCCGACCTCGACGAAGACGGCCTGGCGAGCCTCGCCCGCAACAGCCTGGCGGAGAGCTTCGCGGCGCCGGACCGGGTCGAGCGGTGGCTGGCGGCGTTCTGAGCCGGCCGCGAGGCCGCGCCGCTCCACCAAAGTCCCCTGACGCGACCGACCCGCTGTCGTAGGCTCCGGGCCATGAGCGTCGACATCGTGCATCTGTCCAGAGACGAGCTCGAGGCGGGACTCGACCACGTACGAGCCGCACCGAGCGATCTCGGCACGCTGGAGTTGATCGTGCAGCGCCCGGCGGAGGACATGCGTGTCGTGCTCGCCGAGGCCGAGCTCAACCTCGAGGAGGGCTTGGCCGGCGACAACTGGAACCAACGGGGCTCGAAGCGCAGTGAGGACGGTGGCCCCCACCCCGACATGCAGCTCAACATCATGAACGTCCGGATCCTCGAACAGATCGCCGGCACCACGGATCGCATGCCGCTCGCTGGCGACCAGTTGATCGTCGACCTCGACCTGAGTGAGGCGAACCTTCCGCCGTGGACCACCCTGGCGATCGGTGATGCCGTCATCGAGATCACCGATCAGCCCCACAACGGCTGCGCGAAGTTCAGCCGCCGGTTCGGGGTCGAGGCGCACCGGTTCGTGAACTCGCCCCTGGGCAAGGAATTGCACCTGCGCGGCGTCAACGCACGCGTCGTCAGCCCGGGCACGATCCGCCAGGGCGACACGATCCGCAAGATCTGACGCTTGGCCCTGACCCGTCGGAGCGGTGCGCTCCTGGTCCTTGCGACCGGGGTGGTGTTCAGCTTCGGCGCGCTCTTCTTCCGTGCGACCGACGACGTCGACGCCTGGCAGTACCTCGCGTTCCGAGGTGCGGGCGCAGTCGCGGTCGTGGGCCCGGTGCTGCTCTGGCAGAACCGCACCGATCTGGCTGCGATCCGGCGCCGTCTGCCGTGGCAGCACGCCGCGGCGGGCGCGGTGCTCGGCTCCCTGATGATCTCGTTCATCCTCGCGCTCAGTCGCACCGACGCTGCGTTCGTTCTGCTGTTCCAGGCGCTGGCACCGATCACCGCCGCACTCTTCAGCTGGGTGTTGCTGCGCGAGCGTCTGGAGCGCAACGCCGCCCTCGCCTGCGTCGTCGCCATCGTCGGCGTCACGATCATGGTCTCGTCGGGACTCGACTCCGGGATCGGCTGGGCGTTGCTGATCGTCGCCTACATACCGCTCGGTCTCGGTGTGTACTCGGCGCTGATCCGCGCCGGGCGAGAGGGCGACCCGCTCGTACCGGTCCTGATCGCCGGCACCATCACCATGTCGGCCGGCGTCGTGGTGTCCCTGGCCGGTGACGGGCTGGCCGTCTCTGGACGCGATCTCGTGATCGGTCTGTTGGCGGGCGCCCTGTTGATCGGGGTGCCGTTGCCGTTCTTCAACCATGCGCAGAAGGTGGTCCCGGCGCCGGACGCCACCCTGTTGTTGATGTCGGAGATCGTGCTCGGACCCGTCTGGCCGTGGCTCGTCTACGACGAGACGCCCACCGATGCGACGCTCGTCGGCGGCGCGATCATCCTGGCGGCGGTCGGCTGGCTGACGCTTCGGTCGCGGTCGGCCGATCAGCCCGTCCGAACCTCGCGGGGCTGACGCTTCGGGTCAGGAGCCGCTGCGGGCGTGTTCGTAGGTGAGGCGTTCGTCGTCGTTGGGGTCGCGCTGCAGGGCGAGACGCCGGCGCCACGCTGCGACCATGCCGGCCCAGACCACGATCGCGATCGGGATCGTCACAAACACGCCGATGCGCTCGTCGCCCAGCGCGAGCCGGCCGGCGACGGCGAGGCCGGCGATCACGCCGGTGACGATGGTGGCGAAGACGACCGGCTCGGTGAAGATCCGGATGTCGAAGCGGCGCCGGATGTGGCGATGGGCCGCGGCCCGGGGCAGCACGGTGGCGGCCGCCCATGCCCACGCCGCGCCCGCTGTGCCGTACTCGCGGATCAACACCACGTTGGCCGCCACGTTCATCAGCAGGCTGGCGGCGTTGTAGACGAACACCCGGATGGCGGAGCCGCTCAACGAGACGATCGCCAGGCTGTGGCCGAGCAGGAGCGAGCCGAGCAGGCCCATGGTCAGGATCTGCAACGCCGACGCCGCCGGGGTGTAGCCGTCGCCCACCAGCCCGAGCACGGCGCGGGGGAAGGCGGCCAGGATCACCAGGCCGGGTCCGCACAGCACCAGTGACCACGCGGCGATCTGGGCGTGACGGAGGTTGACCGCTCGGTAGTTCTTCGTGCGGAGATCCTGCGCGAGTGCGGCGGCGTGGGCGGTCCCGAGCGCATAGCGGACCAGGACGAACAGATGCACGAACCGGTTCGCCAGGTTGTACTGACCGGCCTCCTCGGCCCCCACCATGGTGTTGAGCATCATGATGTCGGCCTTCTCGAGGCCGCCCTGGACGGCGGCGCCGGCGGCCTGGGGCACCGCATAGGCCCAGACCGTGCCGGTCGGTTGCGGCTGGCGGGCCGGTGCTGCTCGCAGGATGCCCTTCGCCATCAGCCAGCCCGCCGGCACGAGCAGGGTGGCGAGGAAGGGCGCCGCCCAGGCGGCGGCGAGCACGTCGGATTCGCCGGCGGCGAAGATCGCCGCCGCACCGATCAGGATCAGCTGCCCGCACTGTCGGCCGAGGTTGACGCCGATCACGGTGGAGAACATCGAGCCGAACCCGCGGGTGGCCGACATGAGCACCTCGCCGACCGCGGAGAGGGGGAGTGCGAGGGCGATGATCTCCAACATCTGGGCGTATTCGGCCTGCTCTGCGGGTTTCGCCAGCCACGACGCGAGCTGATCCGACTGCAGGATCACGATGGCGGCGAGGGCACTGGTCACCGCCGCCACCGGGATCACGGTGACGGTGAGCACCCGACGGGCCTGGGGAATGCGTTGGTCGTTCGCCTCCCGACCGATGAAGTAGGTGGCGGCCACGTCGGTCCCGAGCCGGATCGAGACCGAGGTGAGTTGGAAGATGGCGGTGACGGCGGAGAGGGTGCCGAAGGTGACCTCGTCGTAGAAGGCGGCGACCACCGCCAACGCCGCGAAGTTGGCGGCTGCGCCGATGGCGGTGCCGCCGATCGCAGCCGCGCTGGAGCGCAGTCTGCCGCCGCCCCGGGAGCCCGGGTTCGACCGGTCGGTGGTTGAGGTCGTCATCGTCGCATCACCCGACCCGCCCGGCCGGAAGCGATCGAGGGTACCAACCAACGATCGACGGCGGGGTCGCGCCCACAACGGTCACCATGGAGTCCACATCGGCGTGAGCGCCGCAGACTTGCGGTGATCGTCGCGGTGGGCTTCTACGCTGAGCACATGGCGCCACTGATCGGCATCACCGGTGAGCAGAAGTCGGCGACCTCGCTGGTCGACCCGGTCGAGATCATCAAGGACCTCGACATCGACGTCTTCTACGG
This sequence comes from Actinomycetota bacterium, assembly GCA_039193795.1. GTDB lineage: Bacteria > Actinomycetota > Acidimicrobiia > Acidimicrobiales > Aldehydirespiratoraceae > UBA11606. Next base: position 27,181 of record JBCCWI010000006.1, read on the forward strand.
CGACTACGCACGGGCCGTGGTGCGGGCCGGAGGTCTCCCCGTCTGGATTCCCGTCGACACGCCGTTGGCGGTGCTGGAGCGCCTGGACGGGCTCGTGCTCAGCGGCGGCGACGACGTCGCTCCAGCTGCGTACGGGCAGGAGCCTCACCCGGAGATCGCCGGTGTGAGCGAGCATCGAGACCGGTACGAGCGGGCGCTGTTCGACCGTGCGCTCGCGATCGACCTTCCCACCCTCGGGGTGTGCCGGGGCCCCCAGCTCATGAACGTCCACCTCGGTGGAACCCTGCACCAGCACGTCCCCGCCCACACCGGGTGGGACGGGCCGCTCGATGCCCCGCTCCACCGGGTCGCCTTCGACCGTGACTCGGTGTTCCACGAGATCTACGGCCCCGAGATCGCGGTCAACAGCCTGCATCACCAGGGGCTCGCCGACCTCGGCACCGGCGTGTTGCCGGTCGGCCGCACGATCGGCGGACCCGACGATGGCCTGGTCGAGGCCATCCAGATCGCCGACAAGCCCGTCGTCGGCGTGCAGTGGCACCCCGAGCTGATGGGCGGTGCGGATCCGGTCGTGTGTTGGCTCGTCAGTCGGGCAGACCGCGCTGCCTGATCGCGTCGCGCACCCAGGAGACGCCGTCGACGACCAGGGCGACCGGGAGGAACAACAGCGAGCCCTCCCACCAGTGGCTTCGGTCCGCGAACTCGTCGGGGGTGATCGTCTCGTCGTGCGCCGGCATCGTGACCGAGTCTGTCAGCTCGAACAGCTGAGCATCGAGCACCCGGGCCGCACCCGCGCCCACTCCGGCCGCTTCTCGGCGAAGCGCTCCTTGCCGGGCTGCTCGTCGTAGGGGTGCCGCAGCACGTCCAGGAGGTCGTGCAGCATCGTGGTGTCGCCCATGTCGGCGTCGTCGATCGCCAGCTGGGCGAGGTAGTTGCGCAGGACGTACTTCGGGTTGACGGCGTGCATCGCCTCGGCTCGTTCGGCGTCGGTGCGGCCCGACGCCCGGATGCGGTCGCGATAGCGATCGAGCCACGCCATCGTGGCGTCTCGATGCTCGCCGGCGACCCGATCGGGCTCGTAGTACGCGTCGGCGAGGAGGGCGAGGGTGTCTGCGGTCTCGATCGACTCGTCGCTCGGCACGTCGGCGAGGAGGCGAAAGAAGCGGGTCATGTCGGTCTCGACCTTTGCGAGGAGGTCGAGCAGGTCGTGGATCAGCTCCTGGTCGCGGGACTCGTCGAGCTCGCCGAGTCCGAGCTTGGCCGCCATCATGCGGGGCCATTCGTGGTTGAACGTGTCGACATAGCCGCCGAGGGCGTCCTGCAGCGGCTCGACCTCGCCGACCAGGGGGTAGATCGCATTGGCGAGCTGGGTCGTGTTCCACTGCCCGATGTGGGGCTGGGCGCCGAAGCGGTAGCGCTTCATCTCGCGGTCGGTGGTGTTGGGGGTCCAGCCCGGGTCGTAGTCCTCGAGCCAGCCGTATGGGCCGTAGTCGATCGTGAGTCCGTGGATCGACATGTTGTCGGTGTTCATCACCCCGTGGACGAACCCGACCCGCTGCCAGTGCACGATCATGTGGGCGGTGCGACGGGCGACCTCGGCGAACCAGGCGACATAGTCGGCGGCTTCGAAGCCGCCGCGACGGCCATCGGCGATCTCGGGGAAGTGCAGCGCGATCGTGTGGTCGGCCAGCGCTCGCAGCAGGTCGGTGTCGTCGCGCGACATCGGCAGCTCGAAGGTGCCGAACCGGATGAACGATGGCACGACCCGGCACACGACGGCGCCGGTCTCCCACTCGGGGTGTCCGTCGTAGAACATGTCGCGCATCACCTGGTCACCGGTCGTGGCGAGGCTGAGGGCGCGGGTGGTCGGGACGCCGAGGTGATGCATCGCCTCACTGCACAAGAACTCCCGGACCGAACTGCGAAGCACGGCCAGGCCGTCGGCCCGTCGGCTGTACGGCGTGGGGCCGGCGCCCTTGAGCTGCAGCGCGTGCCGGATGCCCTCCGGCGTCACGATCTCGCCGAGGCCGATGGCTCGACCGTCGCCGAGTTGGCCCGCCCAGTTCCCGAACTGGTGGCCCCCGTAGGCCATGGCGTGGGGATCCATCGCGTCGAGCGTGGCGTTGCCGGAGAACACCCGGAGGAACTCGTCGGTGGCGGCGACCTCGGGGGCGAGGCCGAGGTCGGCGAGGACTTCGGGGGAGTGGATCAGCAGGGTCGGCGCAGCGGTCGGGGTGGGAGCCACCCGCGAGAACGCGGCGTGGTGCACCTGGCGAGGCTGGTTGAGATCGACCGGGTCGGCGGGCAGGTCGTCGGTGAACCGGTTGTCGAAGGTGAGATCGTCGAGGGTGAGGGAGGCCACCGATCCAGCCTACGCTCGCACGGTCGGCTATCTCGGATGGACCAACCGCGATCGGAGGACACGATGCGCATCGGTGAACTCGCCGAACGAGGCGACGTCTCGACCAAGACGATCCGCTACTACGAGTCGATCGGTCTGCTCGACGAACCGGCGCGGACGTCAGGTGGCTACCGGAGCTACGACGACGACGCGGTGGAACGCCTCCGCTTCGTCCGTGACGCACAAGCGTCGGGGCTCACGCTCAGGGAGATCGCGTCGGTGTTGCGGATCAAGGCCGCGGGCGACCGGAGTTGCGAGCACACGACCTCGTTGCTCGAGCGTCACCTGGCCGAGGTCGACGCTCAGATCGAGCGCCTGACCGCCGCGCGTGAGGAGCTCGCCCGACTCGCCGAACGAGCCCGGGGGCTCGATCCGGCGGCCTGCGTCGACCCGAACCGTTGCCAAGTGATCGGTTGACGGCGCACGGCCGCCCGGCTTGACCTTCCAGCGGACTGGAATCTGTAGCCTGAAGGCATGGCCACGATCACGACCGAGCGGAGCGACCTGACCGTCGTCGGCATGACGTGCGGCGGCTGCGCCGCCAAGGTGCAGTCCGCCCTCGCCGACGTCGACGGCGTCGTCGACGCGCAGGTGAACTTCGCAACCTCGCGAGCCACGATCCGACACGACGGGCGCGACGACGCGGCGTTCGTGGCGGTGATCGAGGGGCTCGGATACACGGTCCGCGACGCCGCCGACCTCGAAGCGGCGGAACGGGCGCGCAGCGACGACCTCAAGCGTCGCTTCCTGTTCGCCGCGGCGCTCACGGTGCCCGCGATGGTCATCTCGATGGTCTCGCGCCTGCACTTCGACGGTTGGGCGTGGCTGGTCGGCGCGCTCGTCACCCCCGTCGTCTTCTGGTCGGGTGCGGTGTTCCACCGGGCGACGTGGGCCAACCTGCGCCACCGGACGACGACGATGGACACACTCGTCACCATCGGGACGCTGGCGGCGTGGACCTGGTCGGTCGTGGTTCTGCTCCGGGGCGACGTCCACGTGCATGGTGCCGACACACCCGAGTCGGCGAGTGGGCATGTCTACTTCGAGACCGCCGCCGTGATCATCACCCTGATCCTGCTGGGCAAGTGGCTGGAGTCGGCGGCGAAGCGTCGTTCCGGTGCGGCGATCCGCGCTCTGGCCGACCTCGGCGCCGTCACCGCCCAGCTGGTCGACGGCCGCCAGGTGGCGATCGACGATCTCGAGGTCGGCGACCGGTTCATCGTGAAGCCGGGGGAGAAGATCCCGACCGATGGCGTGGTCGTCGACGGTCGGGCTGCGGTCGATGCCTCGATGGTCACCGGTGAGCCGGTGCCGGTCGAGACGGTGACCGGCGACGAGGTGATCGGCGCGACGATCGCCACCGACGGCACGCTCACCGTCGAGGCGACACGGGTGGGCGCCCAGACGGCGTTGGCCCAGATCATCCGACTCGTCGACGAGGCACAGGGCAGCCGAGCCGACGTGCAACGTCTGGCCGACCGGGTCGCCGGCATCTTCGTGCCGGTGGCGATCCTGATCGCCGTCATCACCCTGAACGCGTGGCTGCTGTTCGGCGATGGCATCGACGACGCCTTCACCGCCGCGGTCGCCGTGCTCATCATCGCCTGCCCGTGTGCGCTGGGGTTGGCGACGCCGCTGGCGATCATGGTCGGCACGGGGCGCGGCGCGGAGCTCGGCATCATCATCAAGGGCGGCGAGGTGCTCGAGGACACTCGGACGGTCGAGACCGTCGTGCTCGACAAGACGGGAACGCTCACCGAAGGCGAGATGACGCTCGCTCGCATCGTGACCGGCCCCGAGACCGATGCCGGCCTCACCCGCGACGCGGCTCGCATCGAGAGCCGGTCCGAGCATCCGATCGCCCGTGCGATCGCCGGATCGAGCCCGACCGACGATCTCCAGGGCGGCCCGAACGTCGAGGAGTTTCAGGCGCTCGCCGGTCGTGGCGTGACGGGTGTGGTCGATGGTCGCCCCGTCATCGTCGGCCGCCGCTCGCTCTTCTCGTCGATCGAGACGACCGTCGCCGAGGCCGCCGATGCCGCCGAGGCGAAGGGGACGACCGTGGTCTTCGCCGGCCGCGGCGATCAGGCCACCGCCGCTTTCGTCGTCTCCGATCAGGTGAAGGCCACGACCGCGACCGCCGTCGCGGCCCTCCAGCGCGCCGGCATGCGCACCGTGTTGTTGACCGGCGACAACGCGACGACCGCGCAGGCGGTCGCCGACGAGGTCGGCATCGAAGAGGTCATCGCCGACGTCCTCCCCGACGAGAAGGCCGCAGTGATCGAACGCCTGCGGGCCGACGGGCGCCGCGTCGCCATGGTGGGCGACGGCATCAACGACGCGCCGGCGCTTGCGGCCGCCGATCTCGGGATCGCGCTCGGCACCGGCACCGACGTCGCGATCGAGGCGTCCGATCTCACGATCGTGAGCGGCGACCTGCGGGCGGTCGGCGACGCCATCTCGCTGAGTCGGCGCACCCTCGCCACGATCAAGGGCAACCTGTTCTGGGCCTTCGCCTACAACGCCGGAGCGATCCCGCTGGCGGCGGCAGGTGTGCTGAACCCGATGATCGCGGCGGCGGCGATGGGTGCCTCGTCGATCTTCGTCGTGAGCAACAGCCTTCGGCTGCGCGGCTTCGAGGGCAGCCGCAGCAGCGATTGACCGACCGGGTCAGATCAGATCGAGGTCGGCGAAGCGTCGGAGGAAGGCGGCGATCTGGCCCCGGGTCGCGGGGGCGTCGGGCGAGAACTCGGTGGGCGAGGTGCCCGACGTGATGCCCACCTCGGCCGCCCAGGCGATCGCCTCCTGGGCGAACGAACCGGGTGCGACGTCGGTGAACGGGTGCGGCGCGGTGGCCGTCGGACGCCCAGCCGCGCGCCACAGGAACGTCACGAACTGCGCCCGGGTGAGGTCGTCGTCGGGGGCGAACGTCGTCGGGCTCGTACCGGTGGTGATGTCGTTCTCGAGCATCCACCGCACCGGGACCTCGAAGAAGCGGCCGAGCTCGACGTCGTCGAACCCGAGCTCGAAGGTCGATGGCGGCATCTCGAACAGACGCCACAGGAAGGTGGCCGCCTGCCCGCGAGTGACGTTGTCGTCGGTGCAGAACCAGATCGCCGTACATCCGGTGGTGAGTCCCTCGGCGGCCAACCAGGCGATGTCGGCGGTGAACACCGAACCGACCGTGTCGCAGAACGGAGTCTCGGGTGTCGGTTCGAAGCCGATGCACACGATGTTGGTCGTGCCGACCCACACGAACTCCCAGGCCTCGGGATTCGGTCCCAGGTTCCCGGCGCCCTCGGGGTAGCTCGGCAGCCAGCCGTGGGCCTTGGCGTTGGCGAAGTTGTCGGCGCTCAGCCACTCGTAGGCCGGGGTGGCGGCGAACGCGTCGAGCACCGCACCGCCGGACCGCAGGTCGATCGCGTAGCCGGTGTGGTGCTTGGAGTATCCGGGCGCTGCGACGGTCTGGAGCAGGGTGTCGATGTCGCTGTCGGAGGTGCCGGTCGAGCGCTCGTTCCAGATCCGGGCCTGGCTGGCGGCACTGCGATACCCGGAGGTCAGCGAGATGCTGTGCCCGGCGGCGGCGGCCGCCGCTTGGAGCTCCTCCCACGCGATCGCGGCCTCGGTCTGCAGGGACCGGCCATCGGCCGACGCCAGCGGCCCGGCCGGCTCCGGCCGCCGTTCGTAGCCGCGCACCACGGCGATCGCTCGGATCCGGTCGTCGACCTCGGCGTTGCCGGTGATCGGTGGCGGGTCCTCGATCGGTGCGAGGTTGAACAGGATCGCATCGTTGAACGCGATCACCATCTCCTCGGCGGTGAGCTCGCGGTCGCGGGCTGCATCGTCGATCGGGTCGGCGGCCGCCGGCCCGAGGCCGGCCGTGAGCACCGCCAGGGCGGTACCGACGAGGAGCGCGAACCGAGACGAGGGCATGCGGGCCGAGACGTTACCCGGCCTCGGCCCGTGCGGCTTCGATCCTCTCGGTGGTCAGGCGGGGAGCGGCGAACACGAAGAGCACGACGTGCAGGACCCCGGCGACGATCCACGGCAGACGCAGCGCCGCGTCGCGAGACAGGGGCCCGTCGGCGATGGCGACCAGCAGGCCGCCGACGATCGAGCCGATCGGCATCATGCCCCAGGCGAAGAACCGGTAGACGCTGTTGACCCGGCCGAGCAGATGGTCGGGGATGATCGTCTGGCGCAGACTCACCGTGATCACGTTCCAGAGCACGCCGATCAGCGAGTAGAAGGCGAACATGACCCAGACCACCGGCCATGAACTCGTGAGGCCGGTGACGGTGGTCGACACGGCCCCGCCGAGCAACGTCAGCCACAGTGAGGGGCCGGGGCCGATCCGTCGGGAGATCGACGAGGCTGACCAGCCGCCGATGATGCCGCCGATCGCCCCGCCGGTCATGAGCACGGCGAAGACGGTGGCCGAGGTGTCGAGGACCTCCTGGGCGAACAGGACGAGGATCGCGCCGGTGAGCATGCCGAGGGCGTTGAGCAGCCCCAGGATGATCGCCATCGGTCGCAGGAGGTCGTGGCTCCAGAGCCACCGGAAGCCCTCGGCGAGCTCGGTCTTCCAGGGCCGTCGCTCGGCCGGCGTCGGGGCCTCGGTACGGCGGGGAACCCGGATGAGCCAGATGAGCAGGGCGGAGACGGCGAAGGTCACGGCGTCGACGAAGAACGGCAGGGCGAAGGCGACGGCGATCAGGAATCCGCCGAGGGGCGGCCCGGCGAAGGTGTTCGCCACCTGTTCGGTGCTCCAGAGCCGACCGTTGGCCCGTTCGAGTTGGTCGGCGTCGACCAGGTTCGGCATGAAGGTCTGCGCCGCATTGTCGTAGATCACCTCGGCGACACCGAACGCGAGCGTGACGAGCAGCAAGGTGAGGTAGAGGCCGATGTTGGTGTCGATCATCGCCTCGGCGTCGTTCAACACTTCCACGTCGGGCAGCGAGTCGTCCGCGGCCAGCACCACGAAGGCGATGAACAGGGCGATCACCGTGCGGGCGACGCTCGACCAGAACATCAGGGTCCGTCGGTCGTAGCGATCGGTGATCACGCCCGCCGGCAGGCTGAAGACGAGCCAGGGCAGGCGCTGGGCGACGGTCACCAGCGCGATCAGGAAGGCGTTGCGGGTGACCGCGGTCGCCAACCACGGGTAGGCGATGACCCCGATGCCGTCGCCGAGATTCGAGATCGTCGACGCCGAGAAGAGCTTGCGGTAGTTGGGGCCCAGCGGGCGCGTCGGGTCGGGCGAGTCGGTTCTGGCATCCGGGGTGTCGGCCATCCGGCGCGACGCTATCGCTCGATGATGGTCGCCTGCGCGCGAGTTCTGCGGCGGCCGCTCAGGCGCCTCGGGTGTAGCCGAAGTCGGCCGTCGCGCCGTCGCCGAGCGCTTCGAGTTGGGCGTCGTCCATCTCGGTGTGGAGCGCGAGGTGAGCGGCGTCGAAGTCTCGCTCTGGTGCCGCCACCTTGATCAGGTGGTTGTGTCGGTCGGCGCCGCGCACGAGCATGGCGTAGTCGCGGGCGCCGCCGGCCTTTCCCATGTCGGGGGTGACGTAGCGGATGACCAGCGCCACCCGTGGCTCGTCGGTGGTGTTCGGGCCGGACCCGTGGAAGGTCAGGCCGTGGTGCAGGCTGATCTCCCCGGCGCGCATCTCCACCGCGACCTCGTCCGCGGGGTCGTGGTCGACGGTGATCTCCTGTCCGCGGCTGAGCAGGTTGTCCGCACCGTAGGTGTCGTGATGCTCGACCGACCCGAACCGGTGGGAGCCGCGCACGAACCGCATGGCACCGTTGGCGACGGTCGCGTCGGTCAGCGCGATCCAGGCCGTGACCTCGCGGTCGGCGTGGTCGAACCCCCAGTAGTTGAGGTCCTGGTGCATGGTGAGGATCTTCTCGGTGCGGGGCTGCTTGACGATCAGCTCCACCATCCAGACGAGGAGATCGGGCCCCAGCACCGACTCGACCCGGTCGAGCACCTCGGGATGCCGCGCGAGTTCGGCGGCGCGGGTCGACACCATGTGGAAGTTGGTCCGGGCGTAGTCGGCGAACGGTCGGGGGAGACGGCCGTCGTGGGTGGTGCGCAGTTCTTCGAAGTGTCGGGCGTGGTCGAGTGCGGTCTCACGATCGAGGACCCGTGACGGGAAGAAGAAGCCGTCGCGCCAGAATGCGTCGACGTCGACGGAACGCATGGAGGCGGTCATCGCCGGCATCGTAACTGAACGCTCGTCCAGGAGGCGAACGTCGGCGCGCGGACATTTCGGCATCGGGCTGCCACGCTCGTGCCCCGTGAACGGGCAATCGAACATTCCACCTCCGCCGCCACCACCTCCGGCGTCATCGACGCCGGAGGGGGCGAGTCCCTCCGATCGCAGCGAACCGAGACGGTTCCCCGACTGGCGCGAAGGCCCCCGGGCATCGACCCGGGCCCTGCAGGCCGTCGTGCTCGGCGGTGCCGCCGCCGGCGCGTTGCTCGGCCACGGCGTCGGCTCGGTCGGCACCGGGCTGTGGCTCGTCGTGCTCGCCGTGATGGTCGGTGCGGCGCCGGCTCGGCCCGACCGGATGCGTGTGGTCGCCCTCGCCGCCTCCATGGTGTTCGCCGGCTACCTCGCGGTGCGGGCCTCGCCGTGGCTGATCCCGCTCAACCTGGTCGCCGCCTTCGGCCTCATCGCATTCGGTGCGGTGCTGCCGGCCGACCGGTCGATCCTGCAGCGGCCCGGTCGCGTCATCGCCCGGTTCTTCGGCCTGTTCCGGCTGGGTCGGGCGGCGCTGTTCGTCCTGCGACCGCTGGCGGCGCTCGTCGGCACGCAGGATCGAGGGCGGATCCGCAGCGTGCTCGTCGGCGTCGGGATCGCCCTTCCGCTCGTGCTCGTGCTCGGCTCCCTCCTCGCCGCCGGCGATGCCGTGTTCTCCGCCGCACTCGAGCAGTTCGCCTATGCCGACGGTCTGGTGACCACCGGTTGGTACGTGGCGATCGGCGCGGTCGCCACCACCACCTTGATGTTGGCGACCAGCCGCAGCTGGGAACCATCGGACGACGCGAACCGACCGCTCGGGTCGCTCGAGGCCACGATCGTCGCCGGTGCCGTCGCCGTGCTCTACGCCGCCTTCGCCATCACCCAGGCTGTGGCCACGTTCACCGGGGTCGATCAGGTGCTCGAGACGGCGGGGCTCACCCGCGCCGAGTACGCGCGGGCCGGGTTCTTCCAGCTGTTGTGGGCCGCGGGCCTGACTCTCGCCGCCCTCTTGGTCCTCGACCGGCTGCGCCGACACGACGGGGGCGTCGCCTTCCGGGGCTTCGCCGTCGTCACCGCCCTGCTCACGCTCCTCGTCGTCGCGGTGAGCGTCGATCGACTCCTCACCTATGTCGACGACTTCGGTTGGACGATGCTGCGGCTGTACACGGTGCTGTTCGCCGCCTGGATCGGTCTGCTCTTCCTCGGGCTCGCCGCCCGGTTCGCCGGACTTCGCACGCTCCAGGCCTGGTACCCGGTCTTCGTCGCCGTCACCGCGTTGATCTGGTTGCTCGGCGTCAACGTGCTCAACCCCGAGGCGTTCGTCGCCCGCGAGAACCTGGCCGATCCGGCCCACGCGGACGCGGACTACCTGCGGCTGCTGTCGCCCGACGCCACCCCGGCGATCGTCGACGGACTCGACGTTCTCGACGAGGTCGACCAGCGGATGCTGCTCGCCGATCTCTGCGGTGACGCCGACGCCTCGGCGCTGGGCAACATCGGTCGCATGCGGGCGTTCGACGCCGTGCGAGGACGGTGCTGACGACACCACACGCACTCGACGGGTCGCGCCTCGGTTCAGAACTCCGGGCCGTCGCTGATCAGCCGCAGGAGGTCGTACTCGAGTTCGGGCACGCGGCGTCCGCTGGCGGCGAGCACGATCGAGTCGGTCAGCCCACTGGTGAATGCGACCCCCTGGTTGGCCAGGCCGATCGCCCACCACACGGCGCGGGCCACCATCCACCAGTGCAGGGCGTCGAGCCGGAGCGTCCCGCCGGCCGACTCGTAGCCTTGGCGTAGCGAAGCGAAGGAGCCGAACCCGCCGACGGGGAGGTGATCGTTGCCGAATCGCCAGGTCCGGGTGCAGATCCACGCCAGGTCCTGCATCGGATCGCTGCGCTGGCACAGCTCCCAGTCGAGCACGGCTGCGAGCCCGTCGTCGTCGACGATGATGTTGCCGTTGCGGAAGTCGCCGTGCACGAGGGTCGGGGTGGGATCGTCGATCGGGTGATCGGCCAGCCACCGCAGGCCGTAGCGGATCGCCGGCCGGGGCGACGGTAGGAGTTCGAGCAATTCGGCGTGGCGTTCGAGGAAGACCGGGCCGGGGATCGACTCGAGCCCGGCGGGGATCTCGGCGGCCGGGAGGGCGTGGAGCCGTGCCATCGCCACACCGCACTGCCGGGCCAGGTCCTCGCCGTCGAGCCCGTCGGCGAGAGCCCGCAGGATGTGACGCGGGATCGTCCGGCCTTCGATCCGTTGGGCCACCATCGCCGGCGCTCCGACGTTCGGGAGCGACTCGGTGGCCGCCAGCACCAGCGGGACCGGCACCCCCGCAGTGTGTGCGGCCCGCAGGATCGCCGCCTCCTGGGTCACCGGTGCGGCGTTGATCACGCTCGTGGAGATCTGGGCGACAGCCGGGGTCGGCGTTGCGGCCTCGTGGATGTCGATGAAGAGCGTGCTGCGTTGAGCACCCACCGAGGCTGCCCCCGTGATCTCGACGCGGTGGCCGAGCAGCTCGCCCAACCCGCCGGCGATCGCCGCAGGATCAGGGCGAGGCATCGGTGTAGCCGGGCTTGGCGATCTCCGCCCGCCGGGCGGTGTCGGCCAACAACAGGGGCAACAGGCGGTCGAGCGACTCGCCTCGCTGGATCAGCTCGTCGAGCGCTGCGGCGAGGTCGGGATCGTTGCCCTGCCGGCCGACGAGCGCAGCGAGCGCAGCCCGGGTGTCGTCGTCGCCGTCGAGGCCGTGGTCGCGGGCGAGGATCCGGCACAGGTTCGCGACCACCCGGGCCGAATGCTGCGCACCCCCGGAGGTCGCCGGGACGACCTGCTCGGTGAGGGTCGTCGCCATCGCCTCGAGGAGCGTCACGGCATCGGGTTCGTCTCTCATCGGGTGAGCCGCACCTCAGTCGATCCCGTCGAAGTTCGGCTCACGCTTCTCGGCGAAGGCCGTCATCGCCTCGATGTTGGCGGCGCTGCCCATGAGCCGGGCGAAGGCCTCGTTCTCCCGCTCGTGGGCGGCGTGCAGCGCAGCCCGGATCGGGTCGACGATCGTCGCTTTGGTCTCGATGAGCGAGCTGATGGGTTTGGCGGCCAGCGTCCGCGCTGCGGCCATCGTCTCGTCCATCACTTCGTCCGGGTCACAGACGCGGAACACCAGCCCCATCTCGTGGGCCTCGGCCGCCGAGATCCACTCGCTGCTCATCAGGACCCAGCTCGCATTCTGGCGCCCGAGCAGCCGCGGGAACGTGGCGCTCGACGCGAGCTCGGGGGCGACGCCGAGCTTGGTGAACGGGCACGTGAATCGAGCGTCGGACGAGGCGAACACGAGATCGGCGAGTCCGAGGACGGTCACCCCGAACCCGAGCCCGAGGCCGTTGACGCCGAGGACGAGCGGCTTGGGAAAGTCGATCAGCGTGCGACACAGACCGGCGAACCCGTGGGTCTGCTCGGGTCCGTCACCCGTGGCGATCGCCGCCATCTCGAGCAGATCCTGTCCAGCCGAGAAGGAGTCCTCGCTGCCGGTGAGCACGACGACGGCGACGCCGGGGTCGTCGGCCGCGGCGAGGAACGCCTCGGTCGCGCCGTCCCACATCGCGGTGTTCATCGCGTTCTTGGCCTCGGGGCGTCGGAAGGTGATGGTGCGTACGCGCCCGTCGTCGACGATCTCGATCATGGCGAGGACCGTAGCGGTCGGGTCCGCAGCGACGGGAACCGACTCAGCGGCGGCCGCCGTCGACCAGGAACTGCTGGGCGGTGCACGCCGCACCGTCGTCGGCCGCGAGGAACAGCACCATCTGGGCGAACTCCTTGGCGTAGATCCGCCGCTTGATCGCCTGATCCGACAGGGTCCCCGCCTCGCCCTCGGGGCTCCACCACTTGGTGAGCTGTCGTTCGGTCGCCACCCAGCCCGGAAGGACCGTGTTCACCCGAATCCCGTGCGGGCCGTAGGTGCGGGCCATCGTGCGGGTGATGCCTTCGACCCCCGACTTCGCGATCGCGTAGCCGGGGAAGAAGTCCTCTTGCATCATGTAGCTGCTCGAACCGATGTTGACGATCGACCCGTGCTCGGCGGCCATCATCGCCGGCACGACCGACTGGATCGCGAAGACGAAGTGGCGCAGGTTCACCGCCACCCGGTCGTCGAAGTACTCCGGGGTCATGTCCTCGAGGGTGTGGCGGTCGTCGCTCGCCGCGTTGTTGACGAGGACGGTGAAGTCGCCGAGCTCCGCCGCCAGATCGCGGATCGCCGCCTGCATCGACTCGACGTCGCGCAGGTCGACGACGCGATACACCGGGGGGTGGGCGACGCCGGCCGCCACACAGGCGTCGACGACGGCGGCGGCCTTGTCGGCCTGCAGGTCGAGGAAGGCGACCTTGGCGCCCTGAGCGGCGAGCTCGGTGACGATCCCCGCACCGATGCCGTCGGCACCACCGGTGACCAGGCAGGTGCGGTCGGCGAGGGACGGATAGCGGGCGTACTCGGCGTCGGGGGCCGCGGTGGGATCGATCATGCGTCGTGTCTACTCCATCTCGAAGCCGTAGAGCGCGGCCGGGTTGTCGACGAGGATCCGTCGGCGGTGTGCGGGCGGGATCCAGTCGGCGCGCCAGGCGAGCAGGTCGTCGAACGACGGCGGATCGGTCTGACCGGGGTGGGGCCAGTTGCTCGCCCAGAGCATGCGCTCGGGCGCATCGGCGACCAGTGTCCGTGCGATCTCGCCGACGTCGCCGTGGGGCCGGGGGACCGCCGATCCCTCGTAGGGGGCGGAGAGCTTCACCCACACCCGACCCGAGGCGACCAGGCGTCGCAGCGCCTCCACACCGGGCGAGTCGACCCCGTGGGGCGGCATGAATCGGCCGACGTGGTCGACCACCACCGAGGTGGGCAGGTCGAGGAGCCGGTCGACGAGCTCGGGGAGTCGGTTGCCGTCGAGCTGGAGCTGGACGTGCCAGCCCCGTTCGGCGATGGCCGCTGCGGTGGGTTCGAGTTCGTGCCACCCGACCGCGCCGCCCGGGAGCATGTGGAATCGGGCGCCCCGCACCCCCAGGCCGGTCAGCCGGTCGAGTTCGGCGGCCGGGGTCGACGAGTCGACGACCATCACGCCTCGGGCGTTGGCGCCGAGTTCGGCCATCGCGGCCAACTGGCACCGATTGTCCATGCCGTAGGTCGTCGGTTGGACCACGACCACTCGTTCGATGCCGAGCGCCGCCCGGGCGTCCCGGTAGTCGGCCACCGATGCGTCGGGCGGCCGGAGCACGGCGGCCGGAGCGGGCGGATGGATCGCGTCGTAGACGTGCATGTGGGTGTCGCAGACGAGCCCGGTCACGGCCGCCACACCTCTGGGTTGGCGAGCCGCGGCGGCTGCTCGCGGGCCAGCAGGGCGGCGATCTGCTCGACCGAGCTGCGGGCCTGGGCGTCGGCGTTCTCCGGGGTGAGCCCGCCGAGGTGCGGGGTCGCGACCACGTCGGGGCGAGCGGCCAGCGACGGGTCGGGGCGTTGGTCCGGCGCCGAGCCGACGTCGCAGGCGAATGCGCGGAGGTGACCGCGATCGAGCGCGGCGGCCACGGCGGCTTCGTCCACGATCTCACCTCGACTCACGTTGACGAGGATCGAGCCCGCCGGCATCGCTGCGATCGCCGCCGCGTCGATCAGGTCGACGGTCGCCGGATTCGCATCGACGAGCGGGAACACCACGTCGGCGGTGGCCAGCGCCCCGCGGAGGTCGTGCGTCTCGAAGCGGTCGGGGACGGCGGCCGCCGGGTCGCACACGATCACCTCGAGGCCTGCACCGGTGAGCAGGTCGGCGAGGTAGGCGCCGATGGCGCCGTAGCCGACGATCGCCGCAGTCATGCCACGGATCTGGCGCCCCGGTCGTTGGGGCGGTGTCGAGCCCGCCCGGTAGTCGACCACCGACGACGCAACGTTGCGGGCGGCGTCGAGGAGGAGGGCGAGGGCGAGCTCGGCCGTCGAGGCGACGAAGGACTTGTCGGCGTGGCCGACCACGACGCCGGCCGCCGTCGCCGCATCGACGTCGACGGTCGAGATGTCGACCGCGGTGCGCAGGAAGGCGACGAGTTCGGGCGCTGCCGCGAACAGCGCCGCCTCGCCCGGGGTGGCCCGGTGGGCGACGATCACCGAGCAGCCGGAAGCGGCATCGATCAGCTCTGCGGTCGAGAGATCCCGGTCGAGCGGGTTGTGCACGACCTCGACGCCGAGCGCCCGCAACTCGGGGAGCGCGCGCCCGTAGTACGCCTCGAGGTCTTCGGGATTGTGGGTGAGGAAGACACGGAGGGCCACGGCAGCGGACGGTACACCGCTCGCTCATCATCGTCCCGGTGCCGTCGGCCGGCCCTCACCCCCGCCGGGGTCCGGCTCCGACGGCGATGACCAAGGTCATCGGTCAGAGCATCGTTCGGCGGATGCGGCGAGCGGGCGGCCGTACCGATGCCGATCAGGTGCTGAAATCCGTTGCCGTCGGCGCCGTCTCCGTCCTCACCCTCGGGGTGCTCGCCCTGCCGCGTGGTGGCGCCGAGACCGACGTCGCCGAGGACCGCCCGCCGGCACCGGAGGTGCTCGCCGCGACCTCCGGGGAGCCGGTGCGGATCGACGATGGACTCCTGCATCTGATCATCACCCCGACCGGTGCGCCCGACGGCGGCACGATCCCGATCGATCCCGCAGCCGACGAAGCGGATGCCCGGCCGGAGGCCGGATCCGACGCCGCGATCGGCGCGACCGATGGCGAGTCGGCGTGGACGATCGACGGCGGCCGAGGCCAGCTGGTGCTCGTCGACGGCGAGCTCATGCGCCGAGACGCCGACGGCGACCTCGTCCCCGCCGGCGCCGATGTCGCCGTCGACGCCGACCCGACGCCCGGACACGACCCGTCCCCGTCCGTCGCCGTGGCCAGCTTCGGTCATCCGACCATCGACGCACTGGCCGAACGCGACGGCGTCGAGTCGATCGTCGCGATCGGCGACGGTTCGTTCGCCGTGGCCGTCGATGACCGGTCTGTCCTCGACGGGCTGCCGGTCGAGGCGAACGAGGACACCCCTCTCGCGCTGTTCGCCGACCCGTACGAGTCGTACCAGTGGGCCCTGGAGAACACCGGCTCGAACCTGTATGGCGTGAGCGGTGCTCCGCCACAGACCGCAGATGCCGACATCGACGTGACGACCGCATGGGCCTCGGCCACCGGTGCCGGTGTGGTCGTCGCGGTCATCGACAGCGGGGTCGACTTCTCCCATCCCGATCTCGCCCCCAACCGCTGGACCAACCCGGGCGAGGTCTGCGGCAACGGGGTCGACGACGACGCCAACGGCCACGTCGACGACTGCCACGGCTGGGACTTCGCCTACGACGACAACCAGCCGTTCAACCCCGGTGCCCACCCGCACGGCACCCACGTTGCCGGGATCGTCGCCGCCGAGGCGGGCAACGGCATCGGTGTCGCCGGGGTGGCGCCCGATGCGCAGATCATGGATCTCAACGTCGGCCGTCTGACTCCGTCGGGCGAGCCGGCCATCTCGACCAGCTCGCTGGCTCGGGCCGTGCGCTACGCCGCCGACAACGGGGCCGACATCATCAACCTCTCGCTCGGCACACCACCGGGCACACCCCGTTCGGCCATGACGACCCTGGAGTCGGCGATTCTCCACGCCGGTGATCGCGGCGCCCTCGTGGTCGTCGCGGCCGGCAACGATCGAGCCAACCTCGACGGTGCGAACACGGCATGGCCCGCCTCCTACGAGTTCCCCCACGTGGTCACGGTCGCCGCGACCGCGCCGGACGAGACCCTGGCGTCGTTCAGCAACTTTGGATCGGTGGTCGACGTCGCCGCCCCCGGCCACGTCATCTTGTCCGCCGCTCCGGCTGCCAACGGCAGCTATGTGTTCATGTCCGGGACGTCGCAAGCGACCCCGGTCGTCGCCGGTGTCGCCGCGTTGGCGCTCGACGCCGACCCCGGGCTGCATGCCTCGGCGTTGCGAGACGCGATCCGCTCGACGGCGGATCGTCACGACGCCTACGTCGGGCGCATCCCCGACGGAATGCGCGCCAACGCCGGCAACCTCGTCGCGGGCACCACCCCGGAGGTCGGCTTCGACGAAGTCGCCATCTCCGTTTCGGGGCTCGCCGGTGCCAACGACCTCGAACCGGTCACCGCCACGCTCGACATCGTCGTGCCGACCGACAGCTACGACGAGCCCTTCACCTGGAATGCGACCCTCGTCGCGATGGAATCGGACGGCGACTATGTCGTCATCGCCCACGACGTCGCCGTGGGCGATGCGCCACGGATCACCGACGACCACGGAGCCGTCCCCCTCGGGCTCGCCGGGTCGGGGACGGTGGATCTCCGCACCGCGCTGCCGCAGGGACGCTACGCGCTGGTGCTCGAACCGATCGCCGACGCCGATCCCGCGTCGCGGCTCGGCGACGCGTTCGTGGCCGCGTTCGATGTCGCCGACGGATCGATCCCGAGCACCACGACCACGGTCGCAGCGGGCCCCACGCCGACGACGACGGCGCCCCCGCCCGTCGGCGATCCGTCGCCGACGACGTCGCTCGCACCGGTCCCGACCAGTCTGCCGCCGGTCGGTGACCCGTCGCCGACGACGTCGCTCGCACCGGTCCCGACCAGTCTGCCGCCGGTCGGTGATCCGTCGCCGACGACGTCGCTGGCTCCGGTTCCGACCACGACGCAGCCGCCCGGCAACGGCTCGTCGCCGACGACCACGACGCAGCCGCCCGGCAACGGCTCGTCGCCGACGACCACGACGCCGACGACCACGACGACCGCATCGCCGACGACCACGACCCAGCCGCCCGGTGGCGGCTCGTCGCCCACCACCACGGTGGCGCCGCCACCCACACCCACGCAGCCGCCGGTGGCGGCGGGGGACTGGTCGATCAGCGCCGTCCTTCCGGCTGAGGGCCGGACCGACACGATGAACCCCGTCCGGCTGAACGGCTCGTTCCCGGAGGCCGCCTACGTGTGGTTCGGCGAGCAGCCCGGCATCGTCATCGCCAGCACCCCGTACACGATCGACGTCCTCACCCCGATCCGCAGCACGTCCGGCGTCGTCGACATCGCACTCGTCCCCCCGGGTTCGGACGCGGTGCTCACCGCGCCGTCGGCGTACACCTTCGTCGCCGACGGTTCCGCTCCGCCGACCGAGCCGGCACCGCCGAGCGACCCGCCCTCGCCGACGACCACGACGGCGCCTCCGACATCTCCGTCACCGACCACCACGGTGGCGCCGATCCCCACGACGCTCCCGCCGGTGGGTTCGACGACCACGACCACGACCGCCGCGCCGTCGCCGGAGCCGGGCCCGTCGCCCACGACCACGGTCGCACCGGACCCAGGCGGCCAACCGGGCCCGACCACGACGACCACCGTGGCGCCCGGCGCGAACCCGTCGCCGACGACCACGCTCGCTCCGTCGCCCCGCCGGCCCCGGGCGGCGCTGGGCGATCAGATCGGCCTCTCGACCGGACTCCGCGGTCGCCTGATCACCGGCGACTCGCCGATCGGCACCGCGCCGCTCTGCACGTCCGATCCCTGCGCGCTGACCTGAGCGGCCGCTCGCCGGGCGCGAGACTGGCCCCATGCGCTGGTTGCTGGTGCTCGTCGTCGTGTTGACCGCCTGCGGACTCCGTGACGATCCGACCGACACGGCGGCACCGCTCGGCATCGACGAGGAATCAGCCGGCACCACCACGACCTCCACGACCACGCCCTCGACGACCGAACCGCCGACCACGCAGGAACCGACCACCACGATGGCACCGACCACGACCTCGTCCACGACCACCGAGCCACCCGAACCGGTCTTCTTCGCGTCGGTTCGCGAGACGACCGAGGCCGAGCTCGGCGCGTCCTGGCGGTCCGGCTGCCCCGTCGCGGTCGAGGATCTGCGCTGGCTCGACCTGGCGCACGTCGACATGAGCGGACGGGTCGTCGACGGTGTCCTCGTGGTGCACGTCGACCATGTCGACGACGTCATCGTCGTGTTCGAGCGGCTGTTCGAGGCCCGGTTCCCGATCGAATCGATGCTGCCGATCACCGACTTCGACGCCGACGACGATGCGTCGATGCGGGCCAACAACTCGTCGGCGTTCAACTGCCGGGTGATCGCCGGTACCGACCGCTGGAGCCAGCACGCCTATGGCGGGGCGATCGACATCAATCCGTTGATCAACCCGTGGGTGCGAGGCGATCAGGTCGACCCGCCCGAGGGTGCGCCCTACCTCGACCGCGATGCCGACGTTCCGGGCCTGATCCGGGCCGGTGACGTCGTCACCGAGGCGTTCGCATCGATCGGCTGGGGTTGGGGCGGAGACTGGTCATCGAGCCTCGACTACCAACACTTCTCCCACAACGGCCGCTGACGGCGGTCCACCGCGACGACGGTCGGCGTCAGGTTCGGGCCGCGGCGTCGACCAGCTTCTGGGGCTTGTTCGCCTTCGGCGCTTCCATCGTGATGTCGGAGCCGTCACGGAAGGTCAGGGTCAGCCGGTTCATGAGCTTGCCCTTCTCGAGCTCCAGCCCGGTGATGTCCCCGTGCTCGAGTCGGGTGTGCACCGCCTTGGGTCCGCCGGACATGGCGGACTGCTCGAAGACGATCCAGCCGCGATCGGTGAGCGCCAGGATCGCCTGATGCAGCCGGGGGAAGGTGTCGGCCATGGTTCCCTCCTGGGCGTCCTCCTCGCCTCGGTTGAGCGCTGCGGCGACCGCAGCACCTGCGAGACCGCCGATCGCGCCGATCGCCACCGACCGGTTGAACTGCCCGGCTTTCAGGATGCACGTGGCGGCGGCGCAGGACTCGCCGGCCTCCAGCAGTTCGGGCTTCTTGTTGACCTTCTTGGCGATGTCGACCATCGGTGGCTCCTCGGTTCGGATGCGACGCGGCGCCGCACATCGTGAGGACGGCGCCGGGGTCGGTGATCTGACACCCCGGGTGGTCAGCCGGTCTCGAGCAGCCCGTCGTCGGCGAGGCTGACACGGATCGCCTCGCGTGCGTTGTCGAGACGGTCCGCCACCGCGAGCACCGTGATGGCGGTCTGGGCGGACGATTCGAGCGTCCGTGCCTCGTCGTCCTCGGCGTCGCCGTCGAGCAGGTCGGCGACGAGGTCGGTGGCGAGGCACACGATCGCCGCTTCGATGCCCGCCTCCGGGTCGTGCTGGTGTTCCACGGCTGCGACGAGGGTCGGGGGCAGCCCCCAGCGCCGCAGCACGAGCGCGCCGACCTCGGCGTGGTCGGCGGCGACCAGTTCGTGCTCCATCTGACGCGTCGCCATGCCGCAGCGGCGCAGCGACCCGGCCTTCTCCGGGTCGGCGACCGCGTCGATGACATCCATCCCGATGCCGTGCAGCAGGGTCGCGCAGACGACGTCACGGCTCACCGCGTGGGGAGACGCAGCGCTCAGGATCTCGGCGGCGTTCGACGCGCCGACGGCGAGTCGGCGCCGTTCGGCACCGTCGAGGTCGTACACCTCCAGCGATGTCTCGAGCCGATCGCCGAGGTGGCTGCGGACGGCCACCTCCAGGACGCGGGCGGCGCCGATGCGCACGACCGCCTGATCGAGCGACCCGATGGGTCGGGAGCTGCCGGAGAGTGCGGAGTTGGCCTCGCGGAGGACGTGGGCAGCCATCGCCGGATCGGTGCCGAGGACCTTGGTGATCTCCTCGGGACCCGAGTCGGGCCGGCTCACGATCGCGGCGAGCTCGATCGCCGCGCTCGGCAACGGTTCGAGGCGTTCGGCCGCCTCGACGAGGAGTTGGTGGAAATCGGGTGGTTCCGACACGAGATCCCGCCTTTCGTGTGCCTCGACGGTATCGCCTCGGGCGCGCTCGATCGTCCATGCGGTACCGGATGCGGCCCGCCACTACCGTCGTCGGCGGAGGGATGACGATGGCTCGAGTGGTGGTGTGGGGGACCGGCAACGTGGGTCGACCGGCGATTCGGGCGGTCGCCGCCCATCGCGACCTCGAACTCGCGGGCGTGGTCGTGGCCGACCCGGCGAAGGTAGGGGTCGACGCAGGCTCGCTCGCCAACATCGAGGCGGTGGGGGTGGCGGCCACCGACGACGTCGAGCGGGCGATGGCCGCAGATGTCGACGCCGTGGTCTACACCGTCAATTCGGACTTCCGGCCCCAGGAATCGCAGGTCGAGGTGGAGGCGTTGCTGCGATCGGGCAGCAATGTCGTCACGCCGTCGTTCTACCCGCTCTACCACCCGCCGAGCGCACCGCCGGCGTTGGCCGAGCCGATCCGGGCGGCGTGTCAGGAGGGCGGTTCGTCGCTGTTCGCGTCGGGGATCGATCCGGGCTGGATCTGCGACGTGCTCCCGCTGTTCCTGACCTCGATGAGCGCCGACATCACCGAGATCCGCAGCCGCGAGATCTTCAACTACGCGCTCTACGACCAGCCCGACGCGGTGCGGAACCTCGTCGGATTCGGTGGTTCGATGGAGTCGACCCCGCCCATGTTGCTCGACTTCGCGCTCGAGATGGTCTGGGGGCCGGTCGTGCGGGTCGTGGCCGACGGGCTCGGTGTCGAGATCGAGGAGATCGCGATCGAGGTCGAGAAGCGCCCGCTCGAGCGCACCGTCACCGTCGACGGCATGGGTGATTTCGAACAGGGCACGCTCGGGGCGTTCCGCTTCGAGGTGCAGGGCATCGTCGGTGGTCGTCCCTTGATCGTGATGGAACACATCACCCGAATCGACGACGACTGCGCCCCCGAGTGGCCGCTGCCCCATCACGGTCAGGGTCTGCATGCGGTCACGATCTCGGGCCGGCCGGAACTGACGGTCGAGGTCCACGGTACCGATCACGGCGAGCCGGGTGCAGCCGGCGGCGGGAACGCCACGGCGGCGAACCGGATCGTCAACGCCATCCCCGACATCGTGGCGGCGCCGCCCGGCATCGTGCATCCGCTCGACGTCGCACGGGTCGTCGCCGCCGGTCAAGTCCGCGCCACGCCGTCCTGACTCACCATCGGCCCGGGTCGCCCGCCTGCGTCGAGGGCCTGCGACGCCCCGCAGCTCAGGCGCAGCCCGGCGGTTCGACCTCGGATGCCTCGTAGACGGCGATCAGGCCGATCTCGGGGATCGTGTACTCGATCGTCGTGGAGTCGACGAGGGTGATGGCGCCGTAGATGGTCTCCGATGCGACGGGCCACGCCGGTGAGGGCATGTCGCCGAAGCCGGTGTCGGCGACACCTTCGGGCGCCTCGGTCAGGTACCAGTGGGTCTGGTTGAACCGCCCGAGGTAGCCCATCCCACAGTGGATGTAGAGCGGATAGCGGTATGTCGCGCCGACCTCGAGGTCGGCATCCCACTGGACGAGGGGATGGAGCGGCTCGGGCAGCGCGTCGGGTGGCGGGGCGAGGGGAGGGGTCGGATCGTTCCAGGTCCAGACGAGCACCTGCACCGACGAGCCGATCACGTGGATCGCATCCTCCTCGACGATCACCGTGTCGATGCTGGTGTAGTCGGGGCGGTCGATGCCGCCGAGGTCGACCTCGTTCCACGTGGTGCCGTCCACGCTGTGCAGCAACACCGCCTCGGCCGACTCACAGGCGTCGAGGTCGACATAGCAACGATCGGGATCGCTCCAGGCGTCGAACCATCGGTGGGCCGTCACCCAGATGGCGTCGCCCTGCACGGTCACCCCGTCGACCCAGCTCACCCCGTCGAACACGAATCCGTCGGTGTCGACGACGGTCCACGCCCGGCCGTCGGTCGTGACGGCGACCAACACCTCGGGCCCTGCGTCGCCCCACAGTTCGCCGACGGCGACGAGCCGATCGCCGACACGAGCGAGGTGACGGAACTCGTGGCCGCGCCCGGGTATCGCTGCGCCGGGCGTGAGCGTCCACGTGGCTCCGCCGTCGTCGGAGCGCCACAACACCCCACCGTCGATGCCGCGCCCGCTGGCGATCAGGCCGCCGTCGAACTCGGCCACGGACAGCATGACCCCGTCGCCGCCCGGGTCGGCGTCGACCGACGCCGCTGACCACGTCTCGAGGTCGGTGGAGCGGAACAGGCCGGGGGTGAAGGGTCCGACGCTGAGATCTTCGCCGCGGAGCGCTCCTGCGAGGAACACCCCGTCGGCGGTGGCGACCAGGTCGACCACCTCGATCGGTCGATCGATCCCGGTCGTCGGCAGCGGCGCCCAGGTCGTGCCCTCCCGGTTGATCCAGAGCTGGGGGATGAACGTCTCGTAGTCGTTGACGGCGACGACCACCCCGGCGTCGGTCTCGAGCGCGGCGGCGACCGACCAGAAGCCCGTCGACGACTCGCCGAGCGGTTGCTCGACGAACCCGTCCCCGATGTCGATCCAGCCGATCGCCCCGGTCTCGTGCGCCGTCGCGATGATCCGGTGGCCGTTGGCGGCGACGCCGACGACGAGCGAGTCGACGCCCGGGTCGCCGAGTTCGACCGTCGTCCACGCACGGTCGATGGTCGGATCGGCCGGGTCGGCCGGAGCGTCGCTCGGCGTCTTGTCGGCTGTCGATCCGGTTTCGTCTGCCTCGGTGTCCTCGGTCGCCGTCGTGGCGACGGACGGGGTTTCGGTGGCGATGTCGTCGCCGTCGTCGGTTCCGCACGATGTCGCGCCCAGTCCGAGCGCAGCGGTGAGCAACACGACCGTTCGGAGTCTCCCCATGTGCACTCAGACGCTACGCCACCGTCCCTGGTTCCCGAAGTGGGGCGAAACTCCCGGCGTATCGGGCTCCGGTCTGGAACCCATCCGGCCCGTGCCCGCACGACACTGCGCGCGACAGCGGGGCGGGGCCGAAGCCCACGCCCCGCTCGCCATCTGCCGGCGTCGATCACGTTCCTCGGTTCGGGGTGTGATCACCCGTCCACGGCGATGTCGACGGTCTCGATGTTGAGCTGACCGGCGAGGCCGGCGGTGCGATGCACGGAGACGGCCATCCACTCGGGCGAGGACGACATCTCCAGCAGCGTCGCCCGGCTGGGGTAGCGCACGATGCCGACCTCGTCCCAGAGCTCTCCGACCTGACCGATCGACAGGAAAGAGACATCGCCCTCGAAGACGATCTCGGCGCCGAACAGCGCGAGCACGTCATGCATGCCCTCCGCATAGAGCGCATAGGCCTCGCGTCCGGTCAGGTCGGTCTCACGGCCGTCCTCGTACTCGGCGAACTCCTTGAACTCGAGCAGGTTGACCATGTAGATCGGCCCGTCCGGACCCGGTTGCTGAAACTCGGCGATCTGCTCCTCGGTGCTGGGCGACAGCTGGTTCGTGACGATGAAGCCGTCGCCGGTGGTCGCCAGCTGGTCGATCGGCGCCGGCTCCGGCTCGTCTTCGACGTCGGACGGCTCCGCTTCGGCCTCGTCGCCCTCGTCGGCCGCCGTCTCCTCGCCGACGTCAGGCGCTTCCTCGGCAACATCGTCCTCGAGCGCTTCGGCTGTGGTGCTCGCCGATGCCTCGGTGGTCGTCGTTTCCTCGACGGCCTTCGTGATGTCCTCGGCGGTGCTGTCCGCGTCCGAGTCGTCGCTGCCGCACGCCGCGAGCAGCAGGACCGCTGCCAGCAGCGCTGGCCCGGTGATCTTCTTCATGTCGGGTCTCCCTTCCGATGAACGGCGCCGAGCGCCACCCGTGACTGTTGGATTCACTGTCGTGGAAGGCGTGCGAACGGGAATCCGACCGCAGGAGGCTTCGTCGGTACTCCTCCTGGAGTAGCGACAACACCTGATCGCCGGGCGACCGGTCGAGGAGCCGACGGGCCGCACCGGCGGCGTTCGTCGACTGCGGGAACCAGCACGGGAGTTGTAGCGTCCATTGGTCATGGCCCGTAGCCGATGGCATCCCGTGGCGGTGGCGCTGCTCGCACTGCTCGCCGCATCATGTGGCGCACGTGAGTCCTCGACCGAAGCCGACGCTGGGACCGATGTCCCAACGTCGGCACCGTCGCAAGACGACGCGGGGATGGTCGCGGTGACGGTGGCGGTTCCCGGTCGCTCGTCGTCGATCGGAGACGCCTCGCTGGCCGGATCGGCAGTCACCGGCTTCGCCTACGACCTGTTCAGCGCCGCTCGCTCGGACGCGGAGGGCAGCAACCTGACCGTGTCGCCGATGAGCGTCGCCGTGGCGCTGTCCATGGTCGAGCCCGGCGCAGTCGACAGTGCCCGACAGCAACTCCAGACAGTGCTCGGCATCAGCGACCCCGAGGCGTTCCATGCGGCCATGAACGCCTTGGAGCAGGACCTCGAAGCTCGCACCCCGGGCCGTTTCGGAAGCGATGACGATCCGGGCGAGATCACGATCGGGGTCGCGAACGCCGCCTACCTCCAGCAGGGCTACCCCTTCGAGTCTTCCTACCTCGAGGCCATCGGATCCAACTACGGACCGGTGCTTCACGAGGTCGACTTCCCATCCGACCCCGATGCGGTCGCCCGCGAAATCAACGACTTCGTGGCCCAGGCAACCAACGACCAGATCACCGACCTCGTTGCCGACGGCGTCATTCGACCCGAGACCGTGCTTGCGCTGGTCAACGCGCTCTACCTCAAGGCGTCGTGGCTGGAGACCTTTGACCCGGCCCTGACCACCGACGACACCTTCACCCTGCTCGACGGCACCAATGTCACCGTGCCGATCATGCACGGATCGAGCTCGTCGTCCGCTCAGGGCGACGGCTGGATCGGCGCAACGAAGTCCTACGTCGGCAATCTGCAGGCCGAGTTCATCCTCCCCGACGAGGGCCGATTCGATGACGTCGCCGACGATCTGGCCGCGGTGTTCCGGGAGTTCGATCAGAATCGCACGGCCGGGGCGGCCCTCGGCCTGCCGAAGCTGGAGACCCGGACCAGCATCGAGCTGACCCCAACCCTCCGCACCCTCGGCCTGACGGCCCCCTTCGAGAATGGGGGACTGCTGGGGGTCGCTGACGATCCTCGGCTCGTCGTCGATCAGGTCGTTCACGAGACCTTCGTCGCCATGGACGAGGACGGCACCGAAGCAGCCGCCGCCACCGTCGTCCTGGTCTACGCGACCAGCGGGCCCCCGAAACCGCCGGTACCGGTCGTGCTCGACCGTCCGTACCTGTACCGGATCGTCGATGCCGCGACCGGCGCCACGCTGTTCATCGGCCAGGTCCTGGACCCGACGGCGTGACCGCCGCCCGACCTGGATGGTGGGGACGCGTTCGGTCTCGGTACAGCGGTCACCCGACCGGCCCGATCGGGCGGTTCTTCGGCCGAACCATGGTCACGTCCACGGCCATCGGCAACGACCGGGCGATCGAACTCCTCGAGCTTGCCGAACCCAGCTGCGTCCTCGACGTCGGATGTGGGCAGGGTCGGACGCTCGCAACCCTGCTCGCGGCGGGCCACCACGTCATCGGCGTTGACCCATCCGCGACCATGGTGGCGCAAGCATCTCGTCGCAACCGGCACGCGATCGCTGCGGGACGCGCCCAGGTCCTGCACTCCGACGGGCGTACGATTCCGCTGCCCGACGAATCGGTGGACGCTGCGCTGACGACACACACCGTGTACTTCATGCCAGACCTGGCGACCACCCTCGCCGAGGTGTCACGAGTTCTTCGGCCCGGAGGCCGGTTCATCATCGTGTGCCATGTCGGCGATGATCCCTTGCCACCATGGGTCGACCCCTTCGTCTACCGACCTCCTGTGACCAGCGATCTCTTCAGCATGCTCGATGCGGCAGGCTTCACCCACGCCGATGTCGTCGCCCGCGACACAACGGGGTGGCCGACGCTCTGGTTCGCAGCAACCCGAACGACGGCCTGAACCGCGATCCGCCGAGTATGGCGAGCTTGGGTCGATGCCCGCAGACGCCCACTCGCTGGCTGGCCGCTACCGGTCTTTGGCGGGCCTCTCGGAGCAGCGCCGGGCCGGCGGACGGAGGCCGCAGAAGGCGCCGTGTACCATTCGGGTAGTTGACCGAGGAGGTGCTGGTGATGTCTCGCTGGGTGGGTCTTGTCCTGGTGTTGACGCTTGCGGGTTGCTCCGGTGACGACGGCGGAACGCTCGCGGTGCCATCCGACGACGGCGACGTGACCACAGCATCAGCTGCCGATCCGGCGTCGGATTCCAGCGACGAGCCGTCCGACGACAGCGGCGACGGGCCCGCCGGAGCGGGTGAATGGGGCGACGACCTCACGGGAGCCGAGGTGTGTGCGGCCGGAGACGTCGACGCGATCGAGGCGATCGTTGGGACCGCGCTGGCCGAGGCCGCTCCGCTCGACACCGGTGGTGTCGCCACGTGTGTGCTCGATTTCGACGGCGAGAACGCGATCTCCACGAACTCGGTCAGCGTCGTCGTGTGGCCGGCGTCGGCATGGGACGGGCGCTCACCCGCCGATGCCTACGACTTTCGGTACGACATCAACATCAGCTCTGGCGACATCGAGGTCGAAGCGGTTGCGGTCGGAACGCAGGGACACGTCATGGTCGGCGCCAACGGCGCATGGGTGATGGTGCTGACCGACGACCGTGTGTTCGAGGTGCAGAGCTCCACCGTCGAACCGTCCCGGCTCCGAGAGCTCGCCGGCCTGTTCGCGCCCGGGCTCTAGATCCGCGATCGATGAGCGACGGTGAGGTCACCGCCTCGCCGATCGCCGGCTCCTTCGCTGGTCTGCCGTGACCATGGGAGTTGCCAGAGGTGTACGCACCCCAGAGCCATGAATCCGTGGTCAAGGTCACTTGCGTGGTACCCCCCCCGGGGACTCGAACAGGGGTGAACTGCTCGAAACCGTTGATTTTCTGCGGTCTTTGCCGCGTGTTGAGCGTTCCGAGCGTGTCGTTTCGAGGCGTCGGGTACGGCGGTTTTCGCCTGAGGAGGTGGGGGAGCTGGTGGCTTGGTATGCGGCGGGGGAGACGGTGAACGAGCTTGGTGCTGCGTTTGGGATCTGTCGTCAGCGGGTGTCGGAGATTCTGATGAGTGAGGGTGTCCCGACTCGGTATCGGCGGCTGAGCGATGGGCAGATCGGGTTGATTCGTCGGTCGTTGTCGGACTGACCCGTGGACTGCTGTTGCGTGGACGATGCCTCGGCCGGCTGCGGTAAGGAGCAGGGTTTGCGGCGGGCTGCTTCCTCGACGGCTGCCTCGACCCCGTCACCGGGGAGGTGTGCGTCGGCCCCTCGACGCCAATCTCGCACCCCACCCCTCAAGCCCGCTCCTCCGAAGTTTGAGCAAGAACGTTGACTCGGGACAGGAGTACATGAGGTCGGTGTTGTCGTGGCGTTGGCCGGTGTAGCCGATGTCGGTGGTGGGGTTGTCGGTGGTGCGGATTTGGCCGAGCGGGTCGTGGCGCTGTCAGGCTGCGCCGCGAAGAACTGCCTCTACCCTCGTCGCCGATCCACGAGAGCCCAAAGCCATCTACTGAGCACATGGCGATCTCGGCGTGAGCCGGCCTGGGGTTAGTGGAGGCTTGGTGTTGCTGAATGGTGCCCCTTGGTCGGGGCGGGTTGGTGATCGTAGAACAGTGCTTCGTGCTCGGCCGGTGGGATCTGGCCGATCTCTGAGTGCAGGCGTCGGTGGTTGAACCAATCGACGTATTCGAGGGTGGCGTATTCGACGTCGTCGATGGTGCGCCATGGTCCTCGGCGGCGGATCAGTTCGTTCTTGAAGAGCCCGATGGTGGACTCGGCGATGGCGTTGTCGATCGGGTCGCCAACTGATCCGATCGATGGTGCGGCGCCGATGTCGTCGAGTCGTTCGGTGTAGCGGATCGAGGTGTATTGGCTGCCGGCGTCGCTGTGGCAGATGAGCCCGTCGAGGCGATCGTCGCGGGCCCAGATGCCGTGCTCGAGCGCATCCAAGACCAGCTCGGTTCGCATGTTCGCGGCGACTCGCCAGCCAACGATTCGGCGGGAGAACACATCGATCACGAACGCGACATAGGCCATGCCCGACCAGGTGGCGACGTAGGTGAAGTCGGTGACCCACACCCGGTTCGGTGCCGAGACTGCCCAGTTGCGATCGATGAGATCCGGCGCCCTCGGCGCTGCGACATCGCGGCGGGTGGTGCGGACTTTGCGGCCTCGAACCATCCCTGAGATCCCGGCCTCGCGCATGAGTCGTTCGCAACGGTCTCGGCCGATCTCGATACCTTCGCGGTTGAGCTGGGCCCAGATCTTGCGACGCCCATAGACCCGATAGTTCGCCTCCCACACACGCTCGACTTCGGGCCGCAACCGTTCATCATCGAGCTGACGCGCCGAAGGAGGCCGAGACTTGGCCGCGTAGTACGTCGACGGGGCCACCTGCAGCGAACGACAGATGGGCTCGACCCCGAACTCGGCCTTGTGCGCATCGATGTAGTCGACGGTCATCTTCGTGGGCGGTCGAGCTCCGCCGCGAAGAAAGCCGACGCCGACTTGAGGATCTCGTTCGAGCGCTTCAGCTCCCGGTTCTCTCGCTCCAGCTCCGCGATCCGACGCTGATCAGCCGTTGTCGTCCCCGGCGCCTCACCCGCATCGATCTGCCACTGCCTGAACCAGTTCCGCAACGACTCCGGATGCACATCGAGCTGCGCCCCGATCTCGTTGAACCCGCCATTGTCACGGCGGCGTTCTCGACGCCAATCCGCAACCAACCGACAGGCCCGCTCCTTCAACTCCGGCGGATACCTCTTCGTGCCCATGGACTTCCATCCTCTCAAGGATCAGAAGCCTCCATCACCCCCAGGCCGGTTCAGATGTAGTCCGACCCGAAGGGCAGGAGCTTGATCTCAGTCCCCACAGTACCGTGAGCAAGCGGAGCGCAGGGCCAAAACCTCGCCTTTGCGCAGCCCTTGTCACTGGCGCAAGTCGACGAGCCTTAGTCTGGGCAGGAGAAGAGATCGGAGCAGGAAAATCCGTTCGGATCAAGTGCGACCCCCTCGCACTCTGTGTCAGCGACGGCGATCAGCGCGGAGACTGCCGCTCCAGCTTCGGGCGTAGTCGGCGCCAACATGTCAAAGAGTTCCAGCGTTCTGGATGCGCTCCGCACAGCGCCCCTGGAGTCCGAACTTGCCCGAAGATCTCCGCCGCCATAGATCCGGATTCGGCCCGCCGCATATCGCCAGTCGACACTCACAGCGTCGAAGACTTGGGCACGCGCCGCAGCGAGCTCGGCATCAATGGCTGCGAACTCCGCAATCGCGCCGCACAACCCGTCGGGGATCGCCGACTCTTCGGCGCGATCGCTACAGGACGTGAGTAGGAGTGCCAGCGCTGCGACCGAGGCCAGGAACTTCTTCATCGCTTCTCCGAGTAGATGCCCTCAAGGAACATCAGGGCCTCCGCTGACCGCCTCCCACATTGCCCTCGACTCGTCGTATTGGGGCAGCCTGCTCCATCTGATGAGATCCACGAGTCGCTAGCAGCCCACGCCGCGTCGGGAATGTCGAAGTCCCAGTCCTCTCGAATAGCAAGCGCATCAGTGCTGCCCTCGTTGATCAGCCGGAGCAAGGTTGGCATGCCGCCAAGTGTTCGGGGCCCGCCGTTGTAGATCAGCGCAATCAGAGCGTCAAACTCGTGTTGGAGCAGTGGTCGCTCCACGAAGTCCTCGATGCCACGGTAGCCGTCCTCCTCAATCCACTCGAGCATAAGCTCTCGGGCGGTCGCCTCGGAAATACCGTCTGCGAACGGCTCGTACGCGTCAGGGTTGCTGGCGGCGACCGTGGCACAGCTGTTCCTGCCTGCGACAAGGTAGCCATACCCGATCGTGCAATAGCCTTCGCGGGTCTGCCGCGGGTAGCGGTGACAGGTTGGTTATGCGGCCTGGGCGGCCAGCGGGGTCGTGATGGTTTCGTATTCTTCGGGGGTCAATCGGCCGAGTGCTTTTTGACGTCGGCGGCGGTCATAGGTGCGTTCGATCCAGGTGACGACGGCGATGCGGAGCTGTTCTCGGGTGTCCCAGCGGCGGGTGTTGAGCACGTTCTTCTGAAGTAGCGAGAAGAACGATTCCATTGCGGCGTTGTCGGCCGCGGTGCCGACCTGGCCCATGGAGCCGACCATGCGGTGACGGGTCAGCGCCCGGTGGACTTTCCGGGCGCGAAACTGGCTGCCCCTATCGGAGTGAAGGATGCAGCCCGTAACGTCGCCGCGGCGAGCGGCGGCCATCTCGATCGCGGCGACAACGAGCCGGGCCCGCATGTTGGTGTCGATGGCCCAGCCCACGATCCGGTTCGAGAACAGGTCCTTGATGGCGCAAATGTAGATCTTGCCTTCGCCGGTTCGATGCTCGGTGAGGTCCGCGAGCCAGACCCGGTTCGGCGCGTCCGCATTGAACTGGCGTCGCACGAGGTCGTCATACGCGGCGGTGGCCGGCGCTGAGGCTTTGCGGTTGCGGCGGGGCTTGCCGAAGCTGCACCACCAGCCGTTCTCCGACGCGATGCGCCACACGGTTCGATCCCCAACCTCGGCGTGGCCGGCGGCGCGGACTTCATCGGCCAAGAATCGATACCCGAACTCGGGATCATCTCGATGCGCGTCGAACACGGCGTTGGCGAGATACGCCTCATCGAGCTCTGCGTCGGTGAACGGCTCGGCGAGCCAGCGGTAGTACTGCTGGCGACACAGCTTGAGCACCCGGCACGACACCGTGACAGGGATCCCGTCGTTGGCGAGATCAGTGACGACCGGGAACATCATTTTGGGGGCAGGTTCGCCTGCCCCAGATACGCAGCCGCTCGGCGCAGGACCTCGTTCTCTTGCTCAAGGAGCTTGACCCGCCGGCGCAGCTCACGATTCTCCTTCGCTTCGACAGATGTGACGCCGGACTTCTCGCCGACATCGATCGAGGCCTGACGCATCCACTTCGACAACGTCATCACATGGATCCCGAAATCCTCAGCGACCGACTCGAGCGTCACGCCAGGGCCGCGTTGGCGAGCGACCCGAACGACATCGTCGCGGAACTCACGGGGATAGGGCTTGGGCATAGTGACATCCTTCCAGGCCCACCGAAGCAAGCCAGATCAGTTGTCACCGCTACCCGCGGCAGACCCCCCAGCGAGCCCGGACTGGTAGAGCGCGAGGACTTCTTCGTAGTCCTGATCACTCTTTGCGGCTGCGAGCCGATGCGGCAGGTTGTGCAGCACGTACGCGATTCCGAAGACGAACTCAGCCTCGCCCGCAGACAACGCTCCCGGTGCAGTAGTGGCCGATCGAATGTCGGTCATGCCGGCGTAGAGGAGTTCGTGCAGGAGACCTCTGGCATCGGCCATGTCTGAGTATGCCCCAAGCCACACCCCTGGGCCCGTAGCTTGAGCCGTCAGTCGGCAAGACCGGATGACTGTCGGCTGATGTCAACAGACTTGTGCCGCTCGGTATCGGCACGTCGCGATCGGTCTGGCCGGCCGTCGAGCCGTAGCCGAACCGCAGTGCCGGTTGTGCGCTACTGGTCAACGGCAAGTTCCGCCTTCAGGATCGCTAACTGCTCGGTACACCAAGCCGCTGGCCGTCGGCCTTGCCACGGCTTCCAGAGCCCGACGATTGCCGAGGGATCTTCGCCATGGATCAGTCGCCTGGCGACGTCGGCTGAGTAGGAGTCGTACTCGTCCGGCGGAGCGCCGATCGCCAGCAGTCCCTCGGGGTCCGCCTCGTCGATGATCCGTTTGGAACCGACCAGTGCCTGGTCGTACATCTGAGCCAAGTCCACCGGTACAGGTTCGCGCATCTCTCAATGCGGGATCAGCGACCGCTCTGTATCGGCACTTCTAGGCGGCGCTGATCTCGAGCTCGGTCCGGAGCGCGGCGATGAGTTCAGCGTGTTCGGTCGGCTCGAACGGTACTTGGCGGCGTTGCGTGCCGGGGTACCGCCACACCGGGCCGGTCCGATAGTCGTCGGGCTCTTCGAGGTATCGAGGGAAGAGGTGTGCGTGGAGAGCCTCGTCGTGGTTGCCAAGGATCTCGTAGTTGATGCGCCACGCCCCGGTGACGGTGAGGAGTGCGTCGCCGATGGCTGCCATGTCGGCGAGGTACTGCGTCCGGGCAGGCTTCTCCAGATCTGTGAGGTGCCCGACAACAGGGTCGGGCAGCAAAAGGGAGTAGCCGCGAAAGAACTGATGGTCGCCCAGGACGGCCCACCCGGAACGCAGACGTGCGATGACGGTGGGATTGGTGCCGGCCCGGGCCTGCTCGACTCGTTCATGGATCAACGTCCGCACTGTCGTCGATCTTCGCAGATCCACTCCTCCGGAGGTATCGCCTTCCTTGCCAGCTCGAGAACGGCACTTCTGGCTTCGGCGACCGTGGCCTAGCTGTCGGTGCTGAGAACGCTTCTACGATGTGTCTGTGAAGATCTACACGCGAAAAGGTGACGACGGAACCACCGGGTTGCTCTTCGGGGGTCGTGTGTCAAAGGACTCACCACGGCCAGCGGCGTATGGAGCCGTCGACGAGGCCCAAGCTGCGATCGGGGTCGCAAGAGCAGCGTCGTCCAACGCGGATCTCGAAGAGCTACTGATCGCAGTGGGACGGGATCTGTATGTCGTCATGGCCGAGTTGGCGACCGCCGACGAAAACGTCGACAAGCTGGTCGATGGCGAAACGCGCGTGGTGAACGAGATGGTCGACCGCCTCGAGGCCGCCATCGACGACACAGCGGCGCGGTTTACGATGCCAACGGAGTTCGTCATCCCCGGCAACTCAACGGTGTCTGCTGCGCTGGACCTGTCCCGCACCATCGTGCGGCGTGCCGAGCGTGAATCGTTGAGAGCTGCGGGAGAAGGCTCTTTGGCCGTTGCGTACCTCAACCGACTGTCCGACCTGCTCTGGGCGCTCGCCCGCTGGCAAGAGACCGCTTCCACGCCCGCTCGCCGACCCGGCTAGGCGTCCAAGCCGACAACGCTCTCACCCGCCGGCGCTCTATCGGTACTTCACTTGCACGGCTTGTGACCGGCGGGTCGGACCTCTCTGCGAGCTGGGTCCCGTCGGTCGGCCTGCGCGGACCGCTAGTTGCAAGCGACGCCGATGGGCAGAGCGACCGTTGCTTGCTCGTCGGTGGTCGACACTTCTACCTCGATGCACCCTGGGTCGATGGTCCAGATCCCTCCTGCGTAGACGACCCACTCTTGTTCCATCGCAGCCGAGCATCCACCGATCTCGATCGCTGCCACTGGCTCCGAAGACCCGGCACCCCATCCCATGATCGCGTTCGGAGATGACTCGTCAGCGATCCGGAGAGTGAGGGAGGCGTCGGATCGAATGACCAGCCCGAACTTCGAGAACTGGCGCTCTAGGTCGTCGTCGAAACGACCTCGCTGGAGAGGCGAGTCAGCGGGGAAGGCGATCACGTCGAGCACCACCGACCAAGCTTCGGGCGGTGCTTCTAGCGCATCGATCGACCCCGCACAGTCAAACGCCGTGAACGCCGGCTCGTCTTCTGCACCCCCAGAAGAGCAGGCCGCTCCCGCGAGCACAACGATCGCAGCCAACATCACCCGGAGATGACGGGTCACACGCATTGTTCTAGCAGGAAGTGCGCTCCGGGCCAGACCACGCATATCGGCACATCGGATCGGACGCGTGCGGCGCCGCTTGGGCGAGGACGGCGTCTTGCAACGACGCGTCGTGGTCGTCCGCTGGAGTCGCTCTCGGTCAAAGACGGTGGTCGATCGGTCGGGCACCGACCGCGCTGCAGCGGGGCGCGGCACGATCGACGTCGTCGGCTCCAGCGAGCTCGGGAGCCCCGCGCATCGCACCGGGATCGGTAGCTGATCAGGCACCACCAGCGGGGGCTTGTTAGTCGTCGGGATTCGTGGCGTAGGGATCCGGGATCGTGCGCACGGTCCAGAACCCGGTCGGTTCGAACGCCGCGCCAAGCCAGAAGCGGCGCGACACGCGGTTTGACGGCTGGAAGCTGACGGTCACGCCAGCATGGTCTCGATGGGCTGCCCACTGCATGGCTGCTTCGACGAGCGCGGTTCCGACGCCGAGGCCACGCGCATCCTCAACGGTGGCGGTCTCGCCGATGAACGGCTGATCGTCCGGGCACAGACCCCGCTCGATTCCTTTCGCTTCGAGCGTTAGGACTCCTACGTCGTCGCCGTCGACCGACGCGATCAGGTGGACGCCACCGTTCGTCTCGACGGTTCGGTGTCGTTCGATCTGTTCGTGGAGCGTGTAGGGGCGTTCCGGTGGCGGGGAGTAGATCGGCGGGACAGAGCGATAGTCGACCTCGACCAGACACAAGCGAGCAACGGTCTCGAGGTCGGTGGCCTCGCCCTCACGAACCGAAACGGGACGGTCGGCGTGAGGGGCGGTCGTCGTCGGACTCACGGGCCGGATCGCGCAGTAGCTGACTCGCCCGAATCCGAGGTCGGTGACCGCTTGCTGAAGCCATGGCGTGTTGAGGTGGGACAGGTAGTGCCGGACTGCACCACGGTCAAGGAGGTCAGGTGCGAGCTCGCCGTAGAGTTCAGCCAGTATTTGCGACGGGTCAGAGGATCCGGGGTCGATCGCAAAGCCGGCAGCGGGTAGCTCAGCGGTTGTCCCTGTGCTCTTGCCCAGGAGAACCCCTGCGGGCGCGCCGCCCTGCGACGCCAGCTTCCCGGAGAAGCCCCGGTCGAGCAGTGTCGCCAGATGGCGCGCCGCGTTGCCCTGTTCGGCGAGATCGTCTGGCACGACGGCAGAGGTGGATCTCGCCACCCGTTGTTGGTCGGCGACCAGGTGCGCGACCTCAGCCAGGTCCGCACGGTCGAGGTCAACAACGTCGATCATGCGCGCTGCTCCATTGCGGTCGAGCCCTCGGCCGGGGTCCAGCTCGGCGCCCGAGGAGTCGAGCACGGACCAGCCATCGCGGCGCTTGTGCAACGTCGAGGAACCCGACATCCGGTTCGCACGCCAGACCGCATCTCGAGGTTTCGCATCTCTGCCGAGTGTTTCACACTTGCGCACATACGCAAGTATTCGATCACTCCCCGGGCGAGTGTTGCCTGAGACACAAGTACTTGAGCATCTGCTCATGTTCTCAAGGGTCTGCTAGGGTGCCACAGAAATAGGAATTGTTCTCATTTTGCTCCTCGGTGCCCCCGCTGTCGTCCCCCGCCGAAAAGGTCGTCCCATGAACCCGACCGACCGTCGGTCTGCAGACCGATCTCGATTTTCGCTAATGCGCCGCCGTGCGATCTGAGACAAAGGCCAACGCCGAGGCGCCCGAGACTTCGCTGTCCAATTCGTTCGATTCAGGCCTCCACGAGCCGCCGTCGCTCGATAGGCGTCGGGGTGCTCTTCCGGGGGCGGCGGTGCCGGTTCTCTCGATCGTGCTCGTCGTGCTATTCCCGGTGACCATCGTGGTTGCGACCGGTATCGGTGCGGTAGGGATCCCCCGCGATCAGGTGTGGGAGGTGGTGTCGACGCGACTTCTGGGCGGCTCGCCCGATGTCGCACCCGAGGTCGAGCAGATCGTGTGGACGATTCGCCTCCCGCGCGTGCTCCTCGCCGCGGTCGTCGGGGCGGGGCTGGCCCTGGCCGGGTTGTGCCTCCAGGCGGTGGTACGCAACCCACTTGCCGATCCCTACATCCTCGGAGCCGCTTCCGGTGCGTCGGCTGCGGCGGTCGCCGTCATCGTGCTCGGTTCCTCGGCCGTCCTCGGCCTCGGGTTGTCGGCCGCTGCGTTCCTCGGCGCGTTGGTGTCGCTGCTCCTCACCCTTGCCCTCGGCCAACGGGCTGGCCAGGTCAACTCGACGAGGCAGGTGGGAGCGGCGTGCGACCTCGTCAACTATCAGCACCGACTCGACCCGACTCCAACGCCCAACGGAACCCAGGCCTTCAGTATCGATCTGATGTTCAGGCAGAGTCTTGGCCACATAGCGCCCTCTCTCGAAGCCCGCACATGGTCGCTGGAGGCGAGCAAAGAGCCGTCGCTCATAACGTCCGACCGTCCAGTGACCCTCTGGAGTCCAGTCCGGAGTGAATACCAGTACCAGGGCGTCGGGATTGCGGACGCCGAAGAGATCTGGTTCCCGGTCGATCCCTCCCGGATGCTGGTGTTGCGCCGCGGCGGGCCTGAGCGGGTGAGGCGCATTGGCCCAGACCGGTTGATCCGGGTGAACGAGCACATCGCACGTCATTGCACTGATCAGGTGGTTGCTCATCCGTCGGCAGCAGGTTTGATCGCCGGGCTCCCTCTAGCAAGGCGCCGGCCGACTGTGCGATTCTGGCGCGGGCCAGCGGTGGACGAGAGTGGCGAGGACCTAGGGACCGAGATCCTTCATGTGTGGCGCCCGCTACGCGACATTCCTGACTGCCCGGATCTCCAAACGAGTTGACCAGTCGAGCGATCTGCGGTCGCACGCAGTACGGCATCGGGTAAGCCCGAGTCTCGTAGAGCTATCGACACGCACAATCCTCTGAGACGATTTCGGCGTGTGAGGGTCTTGAGAGGGTGATGGCTGAGATTGTGTGCCCGACCGGTGCCTGTGACTTGGCGGAGCTGGAGGGAATCCTCAAGCGCGCGTTTGTGGCCCGCTACGGCCTGGATCCGGGTCTCGACGTCGCCGCTGAGGCGATGGCGTGGGCGTGGGCCAACCAAGATCAGGTTGTGGCTGCTGACAATCCGGCTGGACTGCTGTATCGGGTTGGGCAGAGTCGGGCACGTCGCTACCTGCGGTGGCAGCGGCTTCGCGGCGACTCGAGCTTTCCCGCTGAGGAACAATCTGAAGGCCAGACATGGGTGGAGCCTGCCCTGAACGCTGCGCTCGCCCGTCTCGACATCGAGCATCGCACCGCAGTCGTTCTTGTGCATTCCTTCCAGTGGACCTACGACGAGGTGGCTGCTCTCTTGGGCGTCCCTCTTCACACCGTCCGCAATCGCGTCCATCGGGGTCTGGAACGGCTCCGCGTTCAACTCGGAGCGAAATGATGACAGCAACTCCCGAAGACGGATCGGTCGAAGATCGCCTCTTCCGCTATGGCCAGGTGCTCGAACGCGAGATCGGCATGGCGGATTCGGATGGGGCTGAGCCTTCACCACCCTCGCGTCCGTCGAGGTGGCTCGCGGTTGCCGCGGCTGGTCTCGTGATCGCAGGTGCAGGCGTGGTTTGGTCGATGAGGAGCCACGCCGACGTCGTGGCAACCGAGGTCACCAACGAGAGCGCAACGCGGTTGCCCGGGACCGAGGAGGAGGGAGCTGGCGTCGATGGACGCGCGGAGGGCTGGTCCACGGCGGCGCCGTCGGTGGACCAGTTACCTCCGGGGACGTTGGCCCAGGCAGTCCATGTCTTCACCGCTGAGGGTTCGGCCGGCGACGTTGCGACCGCCTATCTGGACAGCCGCTTTCCCGACCGGGAAGTCCTTGGCGTTGCGGCCAGCGAAGAGGAGATCACGGAACGGCACGCCCTGTTCCGCTGGCAATGGGAACGGCAGCAGGAGGGCGAAGCCGGCTGGCTCTACTTGTTCAAAGGCGACGGACGGTGGCACGTCGTGGCGGCGACAACCGACGGGGTTGACATGAGCCACGTACGCCGTGACTCGCGTGGTATCCATGGAACCATCACGACGCGGCGTGGACAGTCCCTTGCGCTCGACCTGACCGACATCGAAACCGGTGCCCCGTTCGACCCTGCGACCGGGGAGCTGGTGCCGCTCTCGGGCGACGAGCCGCATGTGTTCG
Organism: Actinomycetota bacterium; assembly: GCA_039193795.1. Taxonomy (GTDB): domain Bacteria; phylum Actinomycetota; class Acidimicrobiia; order Acidimicrobiales; family Aldehydirespiratoraceae; genus UBA11606. The sequence goes on from JBCCWI010000006.1 coordinate 65,431, forward strand.
CATCCGCCGGATCGGCCGGTCCCCCAAAAAGCGAACTCGCCTTCTCGATGTCGGTTGCGCGCGAGCAGTTCGGCATCCGGGTCCAGCAAGTCGGGGGGACAGTGCTTTCAGTGGGCGAGTTCGAACTGTGGGGAACGATCCACGAGGTAGACCTCGTTGCGTTCGTCGCTGCATCCGATGCGCCAGCCGTCGAGGCTGTGATCTCGGCATCCGCTTCGATCGCTGAGTGGCGTCGCAATGAACCCGCCAACACCAGAAGCCTCTTTCACACGCAGTACAGCGCTACGCCGGAGGTTTCTGAAGTTTGGGAGGACTCGCTTGAGCTCGTGTCGTTCGCAATCGCAATCGACGACGACGCACTCGTCCTGGACATCATCTCTCAGCTGAGGTCCGCCCCAGGGGTCCTGGCGGTGGCGCCGCGAGCCGAGCAGCCTTTGGCGCGGCGAGCTGTGACCCCCGGCGAGGTGATCGCTGACCGCGCCGAAGTCGACTACACACCCGCTGCATTGCAGTGCGCGCCTCTCGGCGTCGAGGGCCCAGCCAACCGGGTGGTCACCGTCACCGGCGCCCCAATCGCCAACTCCGCAGAGGAAGCCCTCCTTGGGTACCTCGCAACGACAGCGATGCCGCCCCCATGGACGACCGGGTTCACCGAGTACACCGAGCCAGACGGCACCATCTCCTACGCCTACGCCGAGTTCGAACACGTACCCCTCGGGGTCATCTCCCTCGAAGATCTTGGCGGCGAGTGGCGGGTCAGTGGTTGGGAGGCCGTTGGCTGCTAGCCAGTCGGCGCAACCCGCAGCGGCGATGCCCAACAGGGCCCAGCGCTTCGAGCGTGTGTCGCCGGTCTAGGAGACCGGTACGCCTGCTTGGCCTCAGCCGGTCCCTTCGACCTGGATCCCGGTCTCGTCGAGGAGTGCTCCGGCTGGGTCGACGACGCGGACGATGGCGGTGTTCGTTCCCTCAGCGAGCTCGACGGCGGCGAACTGTTTCTGCGACTGCGGCATGGCGAACGGCGTGGTCGACGCGATCTCGATGCCGTCGGCCGTGACGATGACGCGATCGATGTCGAGTATGCCGAGGTCGACGAAGACAACTGCTCCGGACCCGTCGGGTAGAAGGGTCGCAACAGCGTCGAGGATGTACTGGTCCATGCGGTCGGGGTCGGGCCAGTTGCCGCACCCTGAGAGGTTGAGCCCATCCGCGGTGCCATCGCCGCTGGAACGGAGGGAGTGGCAGACCTTGTAGGTGTCCGTCGGTGGGTTCCGTTCCTCGCCGACATCGAGCTGCCAGCCTTGTCCAGAGAAGATCGGCTGGTCGAGGAAGCCGCCTGGATCGCCGCCGACTCCGATCTCGATGTTGGTGCCGTGTCGGTCCGAGCAGTTGCTGGCGAGGCTGGCCACGGTATCGAGGTCGGCTACGGCTGGGTCCACGACGACGACAAGGGTCGGAGTGCCGTCGAATGCGTCGAGGTACGAGTCGGTGAGGCGCATCCCGCCGACGCCCGCCTCGAAATCGTCCGGCGGACCTTCGGGATCGGGTAGGCCGAGACAGTCGAGCGTTGCGGTGAAGGCCGCGTTGAATTCGCTCGGCGCGATCGTGGTGGGGGTTCCCGGCGTTGGGTTGTCCGGTCGAGGTTCGTCCGGGATGGCTGCGACCTCGCCTGCGGCGATGATGACGGTTCGATCGAGGAACACGTCCACCCCGAGAGGAAGCTCGCCGTCGACGAGCATCCATTCGACTTGCTGCGGTGTCGTCGTCTCGGGATTGAACCAGAACGAGGCGTGGAGCAGTCCGAGTCGGGATCCTGAGGTGGGGTCGGTGACCTCGAGGGGGATGACGATGAGGTCGCTCGGGCGGCCGAGCATGTCCTGCTCGCCACTGGTAGCCACGGCGCCGTCGGTCTGACCGAGGACCGCAACCATTGCCTCGCGATGTCTGGTTTCCAGCGTCGTGGGGAGAAGGCGCACGATCTCGCGCACCGTCGTTGCCGAATCGGGTAGGTAGGACCCGTCTGCCCCGCCCGCAGACATCAGCGACATGAACACCCCCGGTACCGCGCTTGCGGCGTCGGGTGACGCAAGCAGCTCGCCGAGGCGTTCGGGGTCGTCTGGCAGTACCTGCTCGGGGAACCCGAAGTACTGCCCTTGCGCGCGGTCGCGCAGTGTGTCGGCGGACTCGGGGATCTGGCGAAGGTCCGCCCATTTCGCCACGTCGTCTTCCGTGTTGAGCGGTGGAGCCGGAGGGTCGGTGAGCAGGGAAACCGACGCGTGGGCGGTGCCGTCGGGGTGGAACCACTGCTCGTGGAGCAGCACGGTCGACCGTTCCGGCGTGACATTGACGTTCCAGGTTCGGAGGTAGCGAGCGGCCTCACGCCCGATCGGTTCGGGAAGCAAGGTGCGGGTCGGGTCCGGTCCCACGTCCGGATCATCGACGGAAGATGATGCGGTTCGGTCCTGCACCGTCGGCGTGGTCGCCGTCCGCACGTCGCCAGTGTCGCGGATGACCAAGAACGCTCCCGTCCCGCCGATCGCCACAGCGGCCATGATGACCACGGCGGCCCGCCGGGAGCGGCGACGGGCTCGGTGGCGCCGGTGGATGGACGAGACCGGTGGTGTCTCGCGGGACGCAGCTTCGTTTCGCAAGGCTGAGCCGGCGTGCTCCAGCAACTCGTCGAGCGTCTTCACGGTTGCACCTCCCGGTGTACGGCCAATGCCCGCTTGGCTCGCTGTAGGTGGGTTTTCACGGTGTTCTCGGAGACGCCGAGGATTCCGGCGATCTCCGCGAGGCTGGCGCCGTCGACGTAGCGAAGCGCGACCGCTTGAGCCTGCCGCTTCGGGAGCTTGCGGACCTCGGACCAGAGCTCGTCCACCTGCCGATAGAGCTCTGGTTCTGCGCTGGCGTCCGGCGCGACGCCGAGCAGGAGCTTGCGAGCCTCGAGCGCACGCCGTCGAAACAGTGACGATGCGCGGTTTGCGACCACGGCACGGATCCACGCGTCAGGGTGATCGATCCGCTCCCACTGGTCGAAGGCGGCAACGAACGCATCCTGGACCACGTCCTCCGCCACGGTCGAGCTGCCGCACAGTGCAACCGCCAGCGCAACCAGCCGGTTGTGCTCGCTGCTGTAGAAGACGTCGAATGAGACAGCCGCCGGGTCTCGTTTTTCTGTGTCCTCGTCGCTCACACCAACTGACTCGTCTCTCGCAATCGCCAGCCTCACGTCCAATAGTCGTCCGAGAATGCGAAACGGGTGACAAGAGAGTCCCGCAACGTCTCAGCGCAAGGCGATGGTGAGCGATCGTGCGGACGGGATCGAGGATCGTTCAGTAGGCGGTACAGGTACCGAGCCTCGTATGCATCGCCGGTGCGAAGAGTTGAGGCTGCTCCCACAGTCAATCTGGTGGCGGGACGGCGACGCCGGCTCGTGCGAGGACGTCGCCGATCGTGGCGCGGCTGATCTTCCATCCTGTGGTGGTGAGGATGGCTCGTCCTTCGAAGGGGACGGTCATCTGGGTGACGGCGATGGCGAACCAGACCATGGCTTCTCGCTGGTTGAGGAACTTGATGTGGTTGACGGTCACGTTGATCTCGCCCGCGTTGGGAAACCGCCGTGTGGCTGCCGCCACGGTCTGGCCGAGGCCAGTGCCGTGCTCGACGTTGATGAGGTCCTCACCGTCATCGCTGGTCGCTGCGAGTCCCTCGAAGGCCATGCCGATGTCGATGCGGGCGTTCTCTTCGTCGTTGGGAGCAGGTCCGGTGCGGGTGAAGGAACGGGCTCGCTCTTGGGCGGTGGTCGCGGGATCTGCTCCGGGGGCTGGGCGGCCGGTCATCGCACGGTGGATGAGTCGTTGGAGCTCATCAGGGTCAGTGCTGTCGGTCTCGATGCCGCGGCTGCGCAGCAGCGCACGGAGTGACTCGTCGTAGGTGACGAGCGTCTGGCCTTCAGGGTGGTGATCGAAGACGTCGTGGGTGATCGGCTCGTCTACGGCAACGGAGGTGAAACGGAAGTCCTCGAGGACGGTGTCGCCATGTCGGCCGATCCAGGCGAGCAGGACGCCGGTCTGTTGGTCCACCCAGAGCTCGATCTCGTCACCGGGGACGGTGCGGAACGCAGCGAAGTGGTGCGGCCAAGCGGAATCTTCTCTGGTGCGTCCGGTCGTGTGCCAGCACTGCCTTCCGGCGATGGTGTCGTGAGTCGGTGTGTCGAGGTGATGGAGCGCGGCGGTGGTGCCGGCGGTGAAGACGCGTTCCCAGCCGGTCGGGACGGTGTCGCTGAGCGGATTGCGTGGGCGCTGTTGACCGCCGTGTGGGCCCCACTGAGCAACATGCTCTCCAGCGGTGACGATGTTGGATCCCTGGTCGGCTCGCCAGCG